>NZ_CP147404.1:1476666-1800000 GCF_037201805.1 Bacillus sp. FJAT-52991
AGAATAAGAGTATTTAATGTTATATGTTTCTACTAATCTATCAATGGACTGACTTCCAGGAGAAATATGTGATACATATTGTTCACCCTCGGTTGTTAAATATAACGTTCCGTCCGATGTTTCCTGAAGGCTAACCTGTTCTCCAGCATGATTTTGAATGATCTTTTCTATTGAAGAAAAGGGAATCGATACAGTTTGATCTACATCCCTGATATATATAGCAATTCCAGCGGCAACGACGATTAACACCGCAAAGAGCGGAAGTATTTTTTTCATCATTTTCGATTTGGAATTCAATCACGTCATCTCCTTAATTAATGTATTCTCATTATAAATACATTTAATGAAAGATGAATAGATGTAATCTGGTGTAAAAAATGTAAAAAAAATCTTTTGTTGAATTTTCGGAAAATACTTTACATATTATTTCATCTGCTGTATATTTAATCCTATAAAACAAAGTTAAATTATCGGAATTATTGATTTGTGAGGAGTGGAGACAGATGGTTGATGTAAAACAATTAGTGAAATTGACAACGAAAGGTACTTGGGATGAAGGGGTGAAAACTTCGATTCAGATTAGAGATTTTGCGTCGGTTGTTATGGATGAGCCTGAAGATTTAGGTGGGACGGATCATGGAGCCAACCCGATGGAATACGTGCTCGCCGCATTAACAGGTTGTGCATCTGTAATGATTTCCATCATTTCAAAAGAACAGAATTTTAAATATAGTGGAGTGGAATTTGAGAATAGCGGAGTGTTAGACGTAAGAGGTTTAATGGGAGTTCCGAGTGTGTCCCCGCATTTTCAAAGAATTCGTTATAGTGTCCAATTAACAACAGAAGAAAGCTTCGAACGAGTGGAGGAGCTGAGACAAGAAGTTGAAAGAAGGTGCCCAGTATACAATATGCTGAAGGATGCAGGGGTACAAGTGAAATCGACTTGGAAGATTAAATAATGCAAAAACACACGTGAAAGCGTATCGCTCTTAACGTGTGTTTTATTTTTTGTCGAGTCAATATAGTTGAAAAATAGTTCTTATTGAGCTTGAGGTTGGATCACGAAGCTGTATTGATCCATGTAATGAATAGGTTTATGAGCTTTACGTTGGTCTAACTCATAAAAAAGCTTTTTATATTCTTTGATGGTTAAATCTCCATTTAAATAATTTGTTTGAATAAAGTCAAGCAATTCATTTGCATGAGCCGGTTGACGTTTCTTTAACAAGATAAATTGATAAATCAATTCCTTCATGACCATATTTTCCCCTCCCGATAGTCGTTGTATAGAAAATAATAACATATATACTGTGCTTGATTCCTGTTAATCGTTCAACATTTTCCACCAATTTTTTTGGTGTGAGAGGATATTTATCTGTTTATTTATAGTTATTTTTTTAAAACAAGGAGAAACTAAACTTTGTTTGAATGATGAAAGGAGGAATATCACATGAGAAATCAGCCGAAACCAGATGATCGAGCAGATAATGTTGAAAAGTTGCAAGATATGATTGAAAATACTGAAGGAAATATTCAAAAGGCAAGCGAAACGATGATGAATGTTGAGGGAGAAGAACGCGAAGCCATTGAAGCGAAAAATCAACGCCGTGAAAACAGCATTGCTGCTTTGCGTGAAGAAATGCAGGATGAAGCTAATGCAAGGCAACAGGGATACTTAGATCAGTAGCAGTAGAAAGGGGGCGTGAAACACTCGCCCTTTTTCTTATGGGAAGAATATGTTGAAATGTCTCTGTTGCACGAACGAGAAAAAATAATCAAAATTAACAGCATTGTTTAACAAAGCCTGTCGAAAAATAATAAAATGATGCGATCTAGTAAAGGGGTTGCGATTGGATAAATAATGACTTTAAGTAAAATGAACAGGAGAGCTTGAAGATATAGTTATGAAAAAAATCTTCCATATTTATAAAACAGACTGGTTAAGGTTATTCAAAGTTCCAACAGGTATTTTTCTTGTTATAGCCATTATGTTTTTACCATCCGTTTATGCTTGGGTCAATATTGAAGCGATGTGGGATCCTTATGCGGATACATCGGGCATAAAGGTAGCTGTTACCAGCGAAGACCAGGGTGTAGCTGTTCGAGGAGAGAAAATTAATATTGGCAATGAAGTGGTAAATAATTTAAAAAAGAATGAAAAGCTGGGCTGGATGTTTGTGAGTCGGAAAGAAGCAGAACGAGGAGTTAAGTATGGAGACTATTACGCTAGTCTACATATCCCAAAAGACTTTTCAAAGAAGATCACGAGTGTGCTCGAAGAAACACCTCAAAAAGCTCAAGTTAATTATACAGTGAATGAAAAATTAAATGCAGTAGCACCGAAAATTACGGGAACAGGAGTTTCTAGCATTGTCGCTCAAATTAGCGAAAATTTTACTAAAGAGGTGGACAAAGCTGTTCTATCTGGGTTTAATGAGGCAGGCATAGAACTTGAAAAAGAATTGCCAATCATCAGAAATATTGAGAGTAAAATTTTTCAATTAGAAGAGCGCCTGCCTGCCATTCGGGAAATGGGCGATAAAATATTAGTTCTTGAAACAAAATTGCCTGAACTTCGAGAAAAAGGACAAAAAATGATCGAGCTGGAAAAGAAAATTCCTGAAGTAGAGCAAGCGGGAAAAAATATTATTAAATTGGAACAAAAACTTCCCCAACTCGAACAAATTGGAGAAGAAATTCTGTTGATCCAAAGCAAGCTACCTGATATTCAACAGGCAGGAGAAAGAGTGGTAGAATTGGATCAAAACTTTTACAAGGTAGAAGAAGCACTTGACAAAGGAATTCAAGATGCCCAAAAGGCCAGTGAAATCATTATGGATGCTCAAAAAGCACTGCCTAAAGTGAAAGAAATAGCTGACAAAGGGGTTGCGTTTGCTGATCAGCTAAATGAGTTTATGCAGCAAAATGATGGAGCGTTCGACGCGGTTGTCCCGGTCATTCGCCAAAACCTTGTTCTCCTTCAGCAAACAGCTGATGCTGTTACTCAGTTAATGGAACAAATACAAAGTGCCAATTTTGATCCCGCACAAACGCTTGAAAGTACGAAATTTATTAAAAATCGCCTGCAATCAGGTGTGAAAATCATTGACCATATGATTGATTTACTGACAAGATTGGATCAATATGTAGATGGAAATGTATTTGCTGACATGATTCATCGATTAACCTCCATCAAGAAAAACTTTGAACAGCAAATTAGTCAAATCAGCCGGATTCAAGAAGCGATTAGAAAAGGGGAACAGCCTGCTAAAGATATAGTAGAAAATGTTAGACAACTATCTGTAAATGCAAGTGATTCACTAACTAACTTACTGTCAGCATTTGATTCAACTATCGTTCCTGCTTTAAATAGAGCACTTGCTACATTAAAGGAAGAGGTATTGCAGTCTTCTGAGCTATTGCAATCAGCGAAGAGTCGTTTACCAGACGTAGAGGCGATTTTGAATGACGCACAAGCAGGTGTACAATTTGGATTGGATCAATTAACAACGATCAAAAGAGATTTACCTACTATCCAGAAGAAAATTCATGAAGCAGCGGCAAGCATTCAACATAAAATGGGACAAGCGACTTCTGCTGTTAATGAAGCGGCTCGTTTCGTTCAACAGGACTTGCCTGAGGTGGAGAAAAAAGTTCATAAGGCAGCGGATTTTGTAAGAAATGACTTGCCGACAGTTGAAAAAGAAGTCCAAAAAGTATCCTATTTAATTCAAACAAAATTTCCTGAAGTCGAACAAGCGATTCATCAAGTGGCCAGCTTAATTAGAACCGATTTGCCAGAACTTGAAGCGTCAGTAAAAAATGCTGCTGATCAAATAAGGAGATTTGAAAGCGAAACGGATTTAAAAGAAATCATCCAACTGTTAAAAAATGATGTGCAAAAAGAAAGTGATTTTTTAGCTGATCCAATCACATTAAAAGAAAATAAATTATTTCATATTCCTAACTATGGTTCAGCGATGTCTCCTTTTTATACAACGTTATCCCTTTGGGTGGGAGCTATGCTGTTAATATCTCTTTTTAGAACGGATATAGATGATCCTAATAAAGAATATAGGAGCTATCACGTGTACTTCGGAAGACTAATGATTTTCTTAACTATTGGTTTTTTCCAAGCAATAATCGTAAGTCTTGGAGACATTATTTTGTTAAATGCTTATGTCGTAGAAAAATTTTGGTTTGTCGTATTTGCCGTTTTAATTAGTGCCGTCTTTGTAACGGTCACTTATACGCTAGTGTCTGTATTTGGAAATATCGGAAAAGGACTAGCGATCATCTTTCTTGTATTGCAATTCTCTAGTTCAGGAGGGACATTCCCAGTCAGCTTAACTCCTTCATTTTTTCAAAAAATAAGTCCGTATGGTCCTTTTACTTATGCCGTGAGCTTATTAAGAGAAGCAGTGGCAGGGATGATACCAGAGTTTGTGATAAAAGATGTGTTAATTTTACTGTTGTTTATCGCCATTTGCTTTGTATTTGCGATCCTATTTAAAAAACCGCTAAGCAAATACATAGAAAAAATGGCTAAGAAAGCTAAAGATACGCAAATTATCGCGTAGTCCTTTTCATCACGTCAATTGTAAAGATTTATAAAACATTGCTGCAGTATAACACCGTTCGATGAGAACGGTGTTATACTGTTTTAAGTAATAAATGCAACGATAGGGAGAGGTAGAATGAAGATTATCATTGCGGAGAAACCAGACCAAGGTCGCACGCTCGCTTCACCATTTCAAGTGAAGAAACGAGAAGGCTATTTAGAGATTGAACCGAACCGGATATTCCCAAAAGGAGCGTATGTCACTTGGGCAATTGGTCATTTAACGCAGCTTTGTCCGCCAGAAACATATCAATCATCTTGGAAGAAGTGGACATTAGATACTTTACCCATTATTCCAGAGAGGTTTCAATATGAAATAGCCAAGTCTAAATTTAAACAATTTCATCTCGTAAAGAAGCTGTTAAAGAGCCCGGAAGTAACAGAAATTATTCATGCGGGTGATGCGGGTCGTGAAGGAGAGTTAATTATTCGCAATATTATTAGTTTAAGTGGAGTAAATAAGCCGATTAAACGATTGTGGATTTCTTCCTTGACTAAAAAAGCAATTGAAACAGGATTTGAAAACTTATTGGATGGAGCGAAAACGAAGAATTTGTACTTTGAAGCCTACACAAGAGCTTGTGCCGATTGGCTTGTTGGCATGAACGCATCGAGAGCCTATAGCCTTTTATTGAAAAAGCATGGAATTAATGATGTTTTTTCAGCGGGAAGAGTTCAAACGCCCACCCTGGCATTAATCGTCAAACGTGAGCATGAAATTGAGCAATTTCGTTCAGAACCGTTTTGGGAAGTCATCGCTCAATTTCATATTGATGGAAAGCGATATGAAGGCAAGTGGGAAAAAGATGGAGAGTCTCGTTTGAATCAACAGGAACTTGCTCAAAAGATCGCTGCTTTTTGTAAAGATAAACGTGCGGAAGTAATAGAACTAAAGAAAGAAAGAAAAGTGTTTCAACCCCCACTTCTATTTAATCTTTCCTCCCTTCAAGCGACCGCTAATAAAGCTTATAAGTATTCTCCTAAAAAAACGCTCGATCTTGCTCAATCACTGTATCAAAAGGGGATCATTTCTTATCCTCGCTCGGATTCTACCTATGTCACTCAAGGGGAAGCAGATACGTTTCCAGATATATTAAAGAAGCTAGCTATGTTTTCGGAATATGAGAAATTTTTTCCAACCCCTCATAGTTCTCTCTCTTCTAATAAAAGATTTGTCAATGAAGAAAAGGTATCTGATCACTATGCGATTATTCCAACGGAGCAGGTGAAGAACCCTGATAAGTTATCTAGTGATGAAAGAAACATTTATGATTTAATTGTTCGGCGATTAATTGCTGCCCATTACGACCCAGCTATTTTTGATTATACGACCGTTCAAACGCAAGTAGATGGACGAGCCAATTTTATTTCAAAAGGGAAACAACAAATTCAAGAAGGCTATCGAAAGGTGATTTTTCAAAAGGATGAGGATAAAGATATTATTTTGCCTCCTCTTGTTGAAGGAGAATCAGGAATAGTAGAAGAAGTAACAGTGAAGGAAGGAAAAACGCAGCCACCAAAGCGTTACACAGAAGGTCAATTAATTACATTAATGAAAACAGCAGGGAAGTATTTAGAGAACGACGAGTTAGAAAAAGTCCTTAAAAAAACAGAAGGTCTTGGGACGGAAGCTACGCGAGCAGGAATCATTACAATGTTGCAAGACAGAAAATATATAGATGTAAAGAAAAATCAAGTGTATGCAACGGATAAAGGGAAAGTGTTAATGAAAGCAATCGGTGATAAAATCTTAGCATCCCCGGAAATGACAGCGAAGTGGGAACAGCGGTTAGCAGAAATTGGGGAAGGAAAAGCCTCTCCGGCTGTTTTTATGGAACAGACGAAAAAGCTAACGGCGAAAATCATTTCCGATGCAATAGAAACCTCAAACGATTGGACGTTTGAAGAGTTTGATACAAGCTCGATTCAACGAAAAAATGGCAAGAAGTCTACAGGGAAGCCGGTAGGACAATGTCCCAAATGCGGAGGGCAAGTCGTTGATAAGAACACCTTTTATGGATGTGGCAACTATGCCAAAACGAAATGCGATTTCACTCTTTCGAAAAAGATCCTTGGCAAAACGATTTCCCAAGTGAATGCAAAGAAATTACTAGAAGGCGGAAAAACGGACGTCATTAAAGGCTTTAAAAAAGGAGAGAAAACATTCCAGGCAGCTCTTGAGTATAAGAAAGACGAAAATAAAATCAATTTTGTTTTTGAAAATGGCTAAATCAAGTTTTGAAGGGATTCCTGTGAAACTAGATTTTAAAAAGAAAAATCGGATTACAAAAGGGAGAGGAAAATGAAGAAAATAATCAATCATCCTGAAAATGCAGTGAAAGAAATGTTAGAAGGATTTGCCGCCGCTTATCCTGATTCTGTAGAATATTTAGCTGATCATGCTGTGATTAAGCGCAAACATTTGAGAAAAGGAAAGGTAGCCATTATTAGCGGTGGCGGCAGCGGGCATGAACCTGCCCATGCTGGCTATGTAGGAGAAGGCATGCTGGATGCGGCAGTGGCAGGGGAAGTGTTCACTTCTCCTGCTCCAGATCAAATTTTGGCAGCTATGAAAGCGGTTAATACGGGTGCAGGCGTTTTATTAATCATTAAAAACTACAGCGGTGATGTCATGAATTTTGATATGGCCGCCGAATTAGCTGAAATGGATGGCATTCCAGTAGAAACAGTGATTGTGAACGACGATGTCGCAGTGGAGGATAGCCTTTTTACGACTGGGCGAAGAGGGATAGCAGGAACCGTGTTTATACATAAAATTGCCGGTGCTCTCGCTGAAAAGGGGGCTTCTCTTTCGGAAATTAAACAGGTTTGTGAGAGAGCGATTGAAAGGGTTCGTTCGATGGGGATGGCCTTATCTCCTTGTGTCATCCCAACGAGCGGTAAACCAAGCTTTACTATCGGTGAGACTGAAATGGAGTTAGGGATGGGCATTCATGGAGAACCTGGCTTAGAAAGAGAACCGTTACAATCAGCGGCTAATATTGCAGAAGCTTTAGCAGAAGCAGTGTTACATGAAGAGATTTTTCAAACTGGGGATGAACTAGCTGTTATGATTAATGGACTTGGAGCGACACCGATGATGGAGCTTTACATAGTGAATCGAACGGTTCAGCAATTGCTGAAAGATAAAGGGTTTCAAGTCATAAAAATATTTATTGGCGAATATATGACATCGCTTGAAATGTCCGGTTGTTCCCTTACTTTGTTTCAAGTAGATGAGCAATTGAAGGAATTGTTACTAGCACCGAGCGATGCACCAGCATTTAAATGCTAAAAGGAAGGGGGAGTCTAGAATGAAATTAACAACAGACTTGGTTATTTTATGGATGAAACGAGCGAATGATAACATCCAAGAAAATCGAGAGTATTTAACTGATCTTGATCAAATTATTGGGGATGGTGATCACGGAATCAATATGGCACGTGGTTTTCCAGCCGTTATTGAGCACTTGGACGGTCAAATATATGAAACACCTGGAGCTGTATTAAAGGATGTAGCGATGATTCTTTTGTCTAAAATCGGAGGAGCAGCTGGTCCATTATACGCGTCCGCTCTATTAAAAATGGCTGCAACGATGGAAGGTGAAAAAACGATTAGCTTTTCCCTTTTTCAACAAGCAGTGAATGAAGCAGTGATGGCCTTACAGCATCGCGGGAAATCGACCGAAAATGAAAAGACTTTGATTGATGTATGGGCACCGTTTGCTCGGCATCTTTTGGCCCAGTCGGATTGGCACATGGAAGATTGGTCAGTTGTATTAAAAGAAGCGAAGGAGAAAACAAAGACAATGCAAGCCACGAAAGGAAGAGCCGCTTACTATAAAGAAAAATCGATCGGTCATATAGATGCGGGAGCGACTTCCTCTTACTATCTTTTGATGGCATTGACTGATGTGTTAAAGGAGCAATCAATATGAGCAAAGTAGGTATTGTGTTAATTTCACATAGCAAGCAAATTGTAGATGGTTTATATGAATTGATTAGACAAGTGGAGAAAGAGGTCGTAATTGCTTGTGCTGGCGGAACAGAGGATGGCAGAATCGGCACAAGCTTAGAGAAAATAAAACGGGCGATTCAAGAGGCGAATAGCGAAGCGGGTGTTTTAATGTTTTATGATCTCGGTTCAGCAAAAATGAACGGCGAGTTAGTGGTAGAATTTAGTGATGTTTCCGATGTGTACCTTGTAGATGCGCCGTTAATTGAAGGTAGCTATATCGCGGCAGTAGAAGCGGGCTTAGGAAAACAAGCAGTAGCCATTAAAGAAGAAATTGAGAGCTACTATTCAAGTTAAATGGAGTGACAAGATGGATTTGCGAAAAGTGGTGGAAGAGTGGGGCGATGCCCTATCATTAGAAGTAAAAGAATTGAAAAAGAAAGAGGGGAGAGGTCTCCCTTTAATGGAGGGGGAATGCATCGAAGCTTCTTCAGAAAAGGCGATTTATCATTTCAAAAGTCTTTTAGATATGCGGTTACCAGAAGGCGTCCCCGTTAGAATAGAAATGGCAAATGAACAGATTAAAGGTACAGTTATTTCTTGTTACGGGAAGGAAATAACGATTGAATTACAAACCTTCATCACCGACATTATTGAGGAAGCAGAGCTATTTAGTGAGCCATGGGAATTATTACAGAAGCTGTCTGATCGCCTACAAGAAGCAGGTGAGACGGTAAAGGGCGTTTCTCGTATGAAACAGCTCCTTCACCCATCGATGCCAGATCAGCATCCAAAAGAAAAGGTGAAAAATTCGGTTCATGAAGCGGCTTTGCGGGCACAATACAATCCAGTCACTTATATATGGGGCCCACCTGGCACAGGAAAAACCTTTACGTTAGCAAGAATCGCTGCTAGGCATTATGTAAATAAAAAGAAAGTACTAATTGTTTCACATAGTAATGCCGCTGTAGATGTGCTCTTAATTGAGTTAATGCATTTTTTAAAAAGTAGAAATAAATGGAGTTCAGGAGATGTCATTCGTTATAGCCATGCGAGTGCGGCACAGGCTACTGAATTAAATGAAATGCTTCCGGACAAGTTAGTGGAGCACCGTCATCCGGCTCTGTATGGACAATATGTTCAACAAAAAATGAACAATCGAATAAACAGTAGTGAAACTGATGAAAGAGATCAGAAAAAAGCGATAAAAGAGTGGCAAGAAAAGCGCGAGCAAACGATCGAGAGAGCTTCTGTTATTGGGGCGACGTTGTCTAAAGCAGCGATTGATCCATTTATTTATCAAAACGAATTCGATCTTGTCATTATCGATGAAGCGAGTATGGCGTTTACCCCGCAACTCGCTTTTGCGGCTACACTGGGGCAACATACGGTCGTTTGTGGAGATTTTAAACAACTGCCTCCGATTGCAGTGAGCCCGCATCCACTTGTACGCAAATGGTTAAAGCGAGATATTTTTTATCATTCTGGCATTGAAAAAAGTGCAGCTTCTAGCCATGGGCATCCACATTTATTCATGTTGAATGTTCAACGACGTATGCATCCCCATATTTCAGCTTTTACGAATAAAGAGTTTTATAATGGGAAAGTTAAAGATGCTCCTGATCTAGAAAGAGAAAGGCAATCTATCGCGTTAAAAGCACCTTTTCAAGGGGAAGCGATCGCTCTTGTTGATACAAGCGGCTCATGGCCAGCAGCTTTAAAAGAAGAGTATTCCACATCCAAATACAATCTCACCTCGTTATTCATTGCCCTTCAACTATTTGCAGAAGCTAAGGCTTCAGGAATTCAAACGATTGGATTTATCTCGCCTTATCGCGTACAAACCCAATTGATGAACGCTTGTTTAGCGGAGCTTTTTAGTGAGGAGTGGGCTAATCAATCATTCACCGCAGCCACTGTTCATAAATTTCAAGGATCTGAACGGGATATGATTATTTTTGATGCGGTAGATGCTCCTCCCCAATTGATTTCAGGGGGATTACTTAGAGGAGAAGAAAGTGAGAGATTAATGAATGTGGCGATGACACGAGCAAAAGGGAAGTTTATTTTGCTGGCGAATCAAGCCTTTTTCCAACAAACAATGGCTCCTCATGAAAAGCTGAGAAGGCTTATTCACTACCTTAAAGCGACAAAACAAACGTATAAGTCGGAGCAGTTATTTAATAAAAAAGATCAATTAAACAAAACGATTACCCATGTATTAAACAACGAAGAGTCACTTTGGTTAAAGGACATGATGAAGGCCAAAACGTCGATTGTTATTGGGATACCACCAAAGTCTAAACCGGATAAACGGTTCTGGAGCGTAATAAAGAAGCAGCAATCAAAGTGCTCAATAAAAATATTATGCAAACTAAAAAAAGTGCCTTTTTCTAATGTAGAGCTAGTAGCTGAAGCCGTTCCTTTTCCTTTTATAATGATTGATTCAAACATATTCTGGCTAGGAGCGCCTTTAAGTAAAGAGCACACTCTAAATGTTCGCTTACATTGTAAGCCATTTATTCATCACTTTTTAAAAGTTTTCAGCACGAAGAATAATCGCTCTGAGTTAAGAAATCTATTCCGATCAACAAAGGAACGACCCTTTATTTTAGCGAAAGAACAATCATTAAATGAGTATATCGATCTCTATACTCGTTGCCCAGTTTGCTCGAATAAACGGCATCTTCGAACGACGAAGAAGAAATATATAAGGGTAGAGTGTGGTCATTGTGAACAGGGAGAGTTTCTTTCTAAACCTATTTTGCAAGCTTATTTGCTAGAGGTTGGTGCAAAATGTACGACTTGTCGATCTTTGCTTCGTGCTGAGTGGACAGGGGAGAAAGTGGCTGCTATTTGTTCAGCGTGTGATCAAGAGATTCTTCCTTTTCAATTTATCCCGCATTAAGGGGCTGTAAGACCCCCACCTCAACATGGCAGAAGAAACACAGGCATGTAGGGGGATCAACAGCCCGTAAACGCCCGATTGGTTGTGGGGGATGAAGAGCCCCCCACTGATTGAAGTTTCACTTTATTGAGTAGTTGAAAGGCTGATAAGGAATATCACTATTTCCTTTATTTTGATATAAGAAAAACTTATCAATTCCAATTCAATTCTTGTTATTTACTTATGTAAATGATTGTATTATGATGAAATTGTGTGAAAAGTTTCGACCTTACATTAAACTTTTCTACCATTGTCTACATATTTAAGAAAAGAGGGGGAATCGGGATGACAAAAAATGATGTGTTTAATGCCCGTTCTAGTTTTGAACTTGATGGTAAGCGCTACAATTACTATCGTTTAGCTGCTTTAGAAGAAGCGGGTGTGGCGAAAGTTTCCCGCCTGCCATATTCTGTGAAAGTCCTTTTAGAATCTGTACTTCGCCAACATGATGGCTATGTAATTAAAAATGAGCATGTTGAAAATTTAGCGAACTGGGGTTCTGCTGATGTGAAAGATGCAGAAGTACCGTTTAAGCCTTCACGTGTTATTTTACAAGACTTTACGGGTGTTCCAGTGGTTGTTGACCTTGCTTCTTTGCGTAAAGCAATGGCAGATATGGGAGGCAATCCGGACGTGATTAACCCTGAAATCGGTGTGGATTTAGTTATTGACCACTCCGTTCAAGTTGATACTTATGGTACGTCTGAAGCATTAGATAAAAACATGGA
The DNA here is from genome assembly GCF_037201805.1 of Bacillus sp. FJAT-52991. GTDB lineage: Bacteria > Bacillota > Bacilli > Bacillales > Domibacillaceae > Bacillus_CE > Bacillus_CE kandeliae. The sequence goes on from NZ_CP147404.1 coordinate 1,488,918, forward strand.
GCTTGAGTTTGAGCGTAATGCGGAGCGTTATGAATTTTTAAGCTGGGCTCAAAAAGCATTCGATAACTATCGTGCCGTTCCACCGGCAACAGGAATCGTTCACCAAGTAAACCTTGAATATTTAGCGAACGTTGTTCATGCGGTAGAGACAGCGAATGGTGAATTTGAAACGTATCCAGATACGCTAGTAGGAACTGACTCCCATACAACGATGATCAACGGTATCGGTGTTCTTGGTTGGGGTGTTGGTGGAATTGAAGCGGAAGCAGGAATGCTTGGCCAGCCTTCATATTTCCCAATTCCTGAAGTAATTGGAGTGAAATTAACAGGCGATCTTCCGAATGGAGCAACTGCTACAGACTTAGCGCTTAAAGTGACTCAAGTCCTTCGTCAAAAAGGAGTAGTTGGTAAATTCGTTGAATTCTTCGGCCCTGGAGTTTCTCAACTTCCATTAGCTGACCGTGCGACAATTGCTAACATGGCACCAGAATACGGAGCGACTTGTGGTTTCTTCCCAGTTGACTCTGAATCATTAGACTATATGCGTCTAACAGGTCGCGAAGAAAGTCGCATTAAAGTAGTAGAGCAGTATTTGAAAGAAAACGGTATGTTCTTCACAGCTGATAACGAAGAACCTGTTTACACGGATGTTGTGGAATTGAACCTTGCTGAAATTGAGCCAAACTTATCTGGTCCTAAACGTCCACAAGACTTAATCCCATTATCTAGCATGCAAAAGTCATTCCAAGAAGCTGTAAGTGGTCCAGCTGGAAATCACGGTTTCGGATTATCTGCAGATGAATTGGATAAACAAGCAACAGTAAAATTTGCTGATGGTGAAGAAGTTGAAATGAAAACAGGTGCGGTAGCGATTGCGGCGATCACATCTTGTACAAATACATCGAATCCTTACGTATTGCTTGCTGCTGGCTTAGTAGCGAAAAAAGCAGTTGAATTAGGTCTTGAAGTGCCTAAATACGTAAAAACATCTTTAGCTCCTGGTTCTAAAGTTGTAACTGGTTATTTACGTGATGCTGGACTATTAGGATACATGGAAGAAATCGGCTTCAACCTAGTTGGTTACGGTTGTACAACATGTATCGGTAACTCAGGTCCGTTGAAAGATGAAATCGAAAAAGCCATTTCTGATTCTGATCTTTTAGTGACATCTGTTCTTTCAGGTAACCGTAACTTTGAAGGTCGTATTCACCCACTAGTAAAAGCGAACTACTTGGCTTCTCCGCCATTAGTTGTTGCTTATGCATTAGCTGGAACAGTGAATATTGACTTTGCTAAAGATCCGATTGGAAAAGATAAAGACGGCAATGATGTCTTCTTTAAAGATATCTGGCCTGAAACTGCAGAAGTGAAGGAAGTTGTTCAACGTGCAGTCACTCCTGAGGTATTCCGCAAAGAGTATGAGCGCGTATTCGACAGCAATCCTAGCTGGAATAAAATTCAAACAAGCAACGAAGCTTTATACAGCTGGAATGAAGATTCAACATACATTCAAAATCCTCCATTCTTTGAAGGATTGTCTGCTACACCTGAAAAAATTCAACCACTTGCAGGTTTACGTGTGATGGGTAAATTTGGTGATTCTGTCACAACGGACCATATCTCTCCTGCTGGTGCTATTGGTAAAGATACACCTGCTGGTAAATACTTGCGTTCAAAAGGTGTAGAACCTCGTGACTTTAACTCTTACGGTTCTCGTCGTGGAAACCACGAAGTCATGATGCGCGGTACATTCGCTAACATCCGTATTCGTAACCAAGTGGCACCAGGTACAGAAGGTGGATTCACTACGTACTGGCCTACTGATGAGATCATGCCAATTTATGATGCTTGCATGAAGTATCAAGAGGACGGTACAGGTCTTGCTGTTTTAGCTGGTAAAGATTACGGAATGGGTTCTTCTCGTGACTGGGCAGCAAAAGGTACGAACCTTCTGGGCGTGAAAACAGTTATCGCAGAAAGCTATGAGCGTATTCACCGTTCAAACTTAGTGATGATGGGCGTGCTTCCACTTCAATTTAAAGCAGGCGAAAACGCTGAAACTTTAGGCTTAACAGGTAAAGAAGTGATTGAAGTGAACTTAACAGATGATGTTAAACCACGTGATATCGTTACTGTTACAGCGACAGATGAAGAAGGCAACAAGAAAGAATTCCAAGCACTTGTTCGCTTTGATTCAGATGTAGAGGTAGATTACTACCGTCACGGAGGCATTTTACAAATGGTTCTTCGCGGTAAATTACAAGATATTAATGCATAATCGTGCATAGTGAAACAAGAGATCAGTATCTAGACTGGTCTCTTGTTTTTGCATAGATTAATCATTTGTTAAAGTTATTTGAAAATTCCGTATAAAATCTTGTTTTTTAGGTTAAAATGCTCATAATAAGACTTGGAAGGAGGTGCGCCGTTTATGAGAAAGACACGAAAAATGACGTTTGCTGACTTAGTGAAAGAAAACAAACGTGAATTGTTGAGCAATCCAGTAGCGATGAAAGCTATTGAAGACAGATTAGAAGAAAAACATGAACGAAAATTATTGTCGTCAGCCAAATAACAACATATAAAACCGAGTGATTTTGTTACATACATAAAAACAACCAGGCTGCTCCACAAATGTCTAGTGATTCTGAGGAATTGACTAGCTGATTATACAGGGGCAGTCTTTGTATTGGGATTGATTCGATCCATTCTTTTTACTTTTTCATCATTCTTGTGTATCTTCAACATTCTTTATTTTGTCTAAGTACTCAGATATACTGAGAAGGAAGGGTTGTTTATCCCGCATTAACGGGCTGTAAGACCCCCACCTCAACATGGCAGAAGAAGCGCGGCATGTAGGTGGGGGATCAACAGCCTGAATCCAGCTACGGGCGTTAGAGGCTCGAGGTCACAAGTCAAATCGCTGATGAGGCAAAGAACGCCTCTTCAGCGATTCGCCTTGTGCTTGTCGCCTCTGAACGAACGCCCTCCGCTTTTTAAAGTAAACGCCCGATCTGTTTAACTAACAATCAGTCGGGGATGGAGAAAACCCCTACTGATTGAAGTTTCACTTTATAGCTTCCAAAAAAAGAGAAAAGGGAGAAAATTAGATGTTGATATCCAAAAAAGAAATACAAGTACGCTATGCAGAAACGGATGCGATGCAAGTCGTGTATCATGGCCAATATGTCGTCTGGTTCGAACTTGGGCGTACACAGTTAATTGAAGATTTAGGGTTTAATTATGCAGAAATGGAAAAAGAGGGGTATGTGTCTCCGGTTCTTGATATTCAGCTTTCATATAAAAAACCTTTTAAATATGGGGATTACGCATGGGTGTATACATGGATCGAAGAATATTCAGGAGTTCGTACAACTTATGGATATGAAATTAGAAATGCTAAAGATGAAGTGTGTGTGACTGGAAAGAGTGTACATACTGTCGTCAAAAAAGATACATTTAGACCTATTTCGATGAAGAAAGTTTTTCCTGATTGGCATCAAGCTTATGAGGCTAATCATAAAAAGAATATGTGTGGAATGGAGAAATAATGGCATTTGGAATAAAAAGAAAGGACGTATTAGAGTGGAAACGAGCGATTGATCGGGGAGAGCTAGCGTTTTTAACCCACTATTGGCTAGATGATCGTTTTCCGCATTGTAAAACAGTCACCAAAGTGGGCTGTCGTAATTTGAATCAATTAGCTCAGTGGGGGGAGCAATATGGACTTCCAAAAGAGTGGATTGATGACCGGAAAGCGGATTATCCTCATTATGATCTATTGGGAGAACGTCAAAAAATAATATTAGAAAAAGAAGGACTGCAGCATCATATTACTAAATTTCAATTATAAAGCGAAAAGGAGAAACATATCCTTTTCGCTTCTTTTCATTCAGGCTTCACGTATTTGTATTCGGGTTCATCTAATTTTTCGTTGTAATGTACATGCAAGTCATGCCCGTCAAAAAACCAAAGATCTTTTTGTTCGATGAAAAAGATAACATCGTCATATTCCTGCATTGCTCCAACTTCTATTGGCTCTTCTTTTGTCAGACCCAACGAAAAACTATCGTGAAGCGGACTTGACCCTCCATACCGAGCGAAGAATCGAACGAATTCTCCTGATTTCACTTCCACTTCCTGTTTAAACCAAGATAGGGCTTGTGGATGGATAAAGATGTTCATAGTAATTTCACCTCAAGTTTTAGTTTACCATTTTGAGAAGACAATTGATAATTTGTATACCCTGCTTTCAATCGTTATTTTATAGTTATAAAGTCACGTTTTGAAAATTATAAATAATACGATGGACACATAAAACGTTATGAATAATAATAAGATAAGGAGGTGTGTCATGGTAAAAACGATCAAGAAAAGTGCAAAGACAGTAGATGAAGCCATCCAATTAGCGTTAGATGAATTAGAGGTATCGAGAGAGCAAATAACAGTTGAAGTGTTGCAACACCCTACTTCTAAATTATGGGGATTAAAGCAAAAACAAGCCATAGTCAATGTAAAGGTACGAGAAGAAACACAGGTACAGGAAGACAAACCATTACAAAGATCTTTAGCTGGCATTGAAAATGAACAATTTATTATTCATTCTTCAGGGCCTGAAGGTATCATGCTCGTTCCTCACCCGAAACTGCAAGTATATATAAATGATCAAATGATTGAGAGTGAAACGACGGTTTCGTTAACAGATCAAGTAATGATTAAGCCTATTGTTGAAAAAAAGGATCCTTTTTACAAGTTTACAATCGATGACGACAAAATGAAAGCGAGTATACATATAGAGCCCGGAGAACAAATCATCTATAAGGTCTGTGATCATCAACCAAGTCCGAGGCTTCGCTTATCAGTTCGGGAGGAGATCAGCTACTTTAATGGGTTAACTAAAGAGGGGATCGTTCATGAATTAGATCGTCAAGGAATTACGTTCGGTATGAATGAAGAAAACATATTGTATGCGACGGATGTACTAGCCGAAGAGGAGATGATACTAGCAACAGGAACGAGACCGACAGAGGGAAACGACGGTCAAGTGGATTTTTATGTTGATTATAAAATTGGTATGACCCCTCCCGAAATTGATCAGTTTGGGAAAGTCGACTTTCGTGAGACGCGAATGATTCCACAAGTTAGGGTTGATCAGCATATAGCTACGATCCTTTCACCCGAGCCAGGGACACCCGGGATGGATGTGAAAGGAAATGAGGTACAGCCTAAACCTGTGAAAGAAGTATCTGTCCGTCTTGGTAATGGAATATATCAGAAAGGTCAAGATATTTACACTTCCATGTCTGGACGATTACATGTAGAAGTGAGAGGAACGACTGTTAAAATGGAAGTGCTAAGTCGTCTGATACATGAAGGAGATGTCGATATTTCCACTGGAAATGTGCGTTTTCAAGGAGATGTTGAAATTAGTGGGAAAATTCAAGAGAAAATGAAGGTGGAAGCAGAAGGAGATATTGAGGTGCGAGGGCAAGTGTCCGGTGCTTCTCTTTTCGCTAATAAATCAACGATTATTGAAAAGAATGTGTTTGCGGCGGTTGTAAACTCAGGAAACACGCACCTTATGGCGGATAACTTGTTACAACAGCTTGAAGAAGTTGTTAAGCAGTTAATAAATTTTGATAACGCGTTACAAACAGTTTTGCTAAGACTTAAGCAAGTCTCTAAAGAGGTGAGCGAAGTAGCCATCTATCAAGCCACTCAATTATTAATCGATAATAATTTTAAACAGCTACCTATAATCATTAAAGAGTTTGTTCGGGAGGCTTCGCAGCATCAAGCCGCACTTCCGAAAGAGTGGATTCAGTTTGCCAATCAATTGTACCTTACTTTTATGACGAAAAATAGTAAGAACATGTCCCCTCATAGAATGAAACAATTGATGAACGAAGCGGAACATTTACTTCACTATTACTCTACACCGGCAGATAATGATGTGTTTATTTCCATTCCTTATGCGATCAACAGCCAAGTATCTTGCAGTGGAAATATTATCATTTGGGGGCAAGGTGTATATAATTCCACATTAAAGTCTGGTGGAGAGATAAATATTACTGGTTATATTAAAGGGGGAAGCGTTGAAGCTGAAAATATCGTTCGGGCAAAGGAAGCAGGCTCTGAGTCAGGTGCGCCTACGGTTATCAAGGTTTCTGAAAAAGGTCGGATTATTTTAGACATTGCTCATATTGATACAGTTATCCAAATAGGGAAGAAAAAGCATACATTTTTAAAGAAGACTAGTCTAGTCGATGCTCGTTTAGATGAAGAAGGCGAGCTGAAGGTAGGCCCGAACTATTAAAAAAGACTGTACCAAAAGCATCTGTTGCCTACTTTTGGTACAGTCTATTCATGTTATCCCGCATTAACGGCCTGTAAGATCCCCACCTCAACATGGCAGAAGGGGGATCAACAGCCCGTAAACGCCCGATCGGTTTAACTAACAATCAGTGGGGGATGAAGAAAACCCCCGCTGATTGAAGTTTCACTTTATTGCTACATCCATTTAATTTTAGGTTCAGTTTTATTAATGATTCGTTTAATATTAGCGCGATGTCTGAAAATAACAAAAAATGCAAGTGTTGCAACCACGACGATAAGTAATAGGTTCCCTAGAACAATGGAATAAATGATGGCTGTAACCGCTACAATAATTGATGATAACGAGACATACTTTGAAAAATATAAAGTAATAAAAAAAGAAACCAGTAACACTAAAAACATCACAGGCTGAAGGGCAAGCAGAACTCCCCCCGACGTAGCAACAGCTTTTCCACCTCTAAATCCCGCAAAAATAGGGAACATATGCCCAATGACGGCAATAGTACCTGCAATAAGAGGGTCTAATGTAGAATCTAGCCATAAGGGCAACAATGTAGCAACAGTTCCTTTTAAAATATCTGCGAAAGTGACAATCAGCCCAGCTTTTACACCCAATGTACGAAAGGAATTTGTCGCACCTAGGTTTCCACTTCCATGTTCCCGGATATCGATTCCAAAAAAACGTTTGCCGATAATTAATCCTGATGGGATGGAACCAAGCAGGTAAGATAGTATAATAATCATTCCGGTAAGCATAGATCTACCCCTTTTAAATACTTATCATGATAAAAAGTAACACATATGCTTTTTATTTTACCATGCATAGAAGCAGAATAGGAGAATTTTTCATTGCTTGATTGAAAAATATGGCGTACTCTTAATAATTAAATAGGCGGTTACTGTTAATTTTTTGAGAAATAGGTGGAATGATGAAATTATTAGTTAGTGGATTACAATGGGCATCTTTTATGTTGGCTAGCTCCCTTGTCGCACCAATCGCCATTGCCGGGTTATTCGGCTTTTCTGAAGTAGACACGGCAATGTTTGTACAAAGAACGATGTTTGTATTAGGAGTTTCGGGATTAATTCAAGCGTTATTTGGGCATCGCTTGCCGATTAGTGAAGGGCCTGCTGGACTTTGGTGGGGTGTGTTTGCCATTTATGCCGGCTTTGCAGGAACGATTTACGCTTCTGATACAGAGGCGTTGCGAAGCTTAGAGGGCGGCATGATCGTCTCAGGTATTTTCTTTATTGTGCTGGCAGCATTCGGTCTTTTAAATCGACTGGCGACTTTATTTACACCAACGGTCACTTTTGTGTATTTGCTTCTGCTCATTTTGCAATTAAGTGGTTCTTTTATGAAGGGTATGCTTGGCTTGCCGAATGAAGCAGGTACTGTTCAGCCGATGATGATGCTAGGAAGTTTTATCACGCTTTTGCTTGCTTATTATTTTTCCGCCCATCGACTCAATTGGATACGCCAGTACTCCGTCATTATTTCTTTCGCTTGTGGTTGGCTGATTTTCATTATACTTGGGCAAGCTCCTGCGATCACAGATCATGGACAAGGGTGGATTCAACTCCCGCATCTTTTTGTTTTTGGTCCACCTTTATTTGATTCAGGAACGATTGTGACCGCGATGTTTATTACCTTATTATTGACGGCAAATATGCTTGCTTCAATTAGGGTAATGGAAGAAGTAATAAAGCAAGTAACGGGCTCCAAACCAAAAGGAAGCTATCGTAGGGCAGGCTTGGCAGCTGGAGTTAATCAAATCCTTGGAGGAGGTTTTTCGGCCATAGGATCGGTTCCGATTTCAGGAGCGGCGGGCTTTGTTGCTCAAACGAGAAATGCGTCGATTCAGTCATTTTTAGTTGGTTCGTTATTGATAGCTGTATTAAGTATTTGTCCACCAGCTATGAATATCCTTGCTGCTTTACCAGCACCGGTTGGTTATGCGGTTACCTTCGTTATTTTTTCGAAAATGGCTGGATTTGCCTTTGCTGAACTAGATAAGGAAAAAAATAAAGAGCAGTCGCGAATGATCAGTGGCATTGCCTTATTGACCGGTGTAGGGGCCATGTTCGTTCCCGCTGCTGCATTTACTGAGTTTCCTGTAGCGGTGACGTCCATTTTAAATAACGGTCTAATTTTCGGGACGCTCACTGCTATAGCTATTGAACAATGGTTAATCTTTTTTCATAGAAAAAAATCTAAAGCAGGAAACTACTAAAGAAAGAACGAAGTATGTCCTTATGAAGGAGGAGATCAAATGATTGAAAATCCATCAAGAGAAGAAACAGGAAAGTTATTGAAGCAAGCAAAAACAATTGCCGTAGTGGGGTTGAGCGACAACCCTGAAAGAACAAGCTACATGGTATCTGAAGCGATGCAAAAGGCAGGCTATAAAATCATTCCTGTCAATCCAAGTGTAGATACCGTACTCGGTGAAAAAGCGGTCAGCTCACTGAAGGATATTACTGAAAAAGTTGATATCGTCAATGTGTTCCGCCGCTCAGAATTTCTCTTTGACATCGCGAAAGAATTTGTTGAAATCGACTGCGATATCTTCTGGGCCCAATTAGGGGTTGAAGATGAAGCGACGTATAACTTTCTGAAGGGAAAAGGGAAAACGGTGATTATGAACCGTTGTATAAAGGTGGAGCACAGTCTAAGCCCACAAAATTAATGTTGTGGGCGTCGTTGCCTCCACGCGGCTTTCTAGCTGGAGCGGCTTTAATCGGAACATCGATCACGATGCCGTTTATATGCAAGTGAAGAACGATCTGATCAGGATACAGGGTCGCCTTTGGAAAAAGGCGGCCCATGATCTTCACCTTGTCAATCGGAGTCAATTCATCATCATAAAATCGGATCGTTGATAAATACTCATATACATATTCCGTATTTAATTCTTCTTTTTCCAGAAGCTCATACTTTTTCATAAGACCAGTTAACGTTTCGGTCAGATGAACAATTTCCCCATCAATACCTTTCCTCTTTTTAGAAAGTTCGTCTTTCGTTATATCACCATCCAAATATAAATCAAGCAGTCTCTCTAATTTCGTTTCCAGCTTTGTTAACGCCTTCTTATTACGGTCTATTTGCTTTTTTAAAAGCTTCATTTCCTTTTCGTTACTTTCTATGTTCAAATACCTATTCGCCATCTTATCACCGGACAGGATGCTTTTAAGGGCTGTTTCGATTCCTTTTTCAATCCGATCCGTATTAAAATACTTTCGATATTCACTACACACCGGAGGACGTTCGCGCTTTTGATGTTCAATATAAAATCTAGGTTTATTTTTAGTACCTTTTTGAAGCACAGAAAGAGTGTTTCCGCAGATCGCGCAGCGGATGTGAGTCCGGCGAAGTATATGGACTTTTGTAAGTTGATTTTCTCTAACTCGATACTTTTCTTGACGTTGCTTTCTTTCCTCTTGGATCAATTGATAAGTGTAGAGCTTCATGGACATCTTCGACTGTTATCGTTTCACCAGTAGCAAATGTCTTTTCAATGACTCCGTGATAAAATTTTGAGGACAAACGCTTTCTTACTAAGTCCTCAGTCCAAGCTTTACCTGAAGGAGTTTTTGACACTTCGGTTAGTTTACGAGCGATTGGGCGACAGCCAAGCTGTTTATTTAAGTATAAATCATCGGTCATCGGTATGATCCACGACCATTCTGGCAGTACTTCATATTTTCCGGTCACACTGTTATGACGATATTCGAATGGAGCGCTGCCCCAGCCTAATCCTTCTCTCAATTTTTGTTTCTTTCCCCACATCATGCGCCGGACAATGCTGCGCTTTTCACGCTTAGCAATCAGGTTCTTGATATCTGAAATAAACTCATCATCTTCATTTTTCAAATCTGTGATAGAACCAGGCTCTGCAATTTTCACATTATTATCACGCAGCACACCTTTTAGAAACTCCCATTCAAGTGTATCAAGCCTTGAGAGACGGTCTTGATCAATGACTAATACAATATCAGTCAAACCTTCTTCCACAGCGTCCATGAGGGCATTTAAGCCGACTTTATCGAGCTTTCCACCTGAGTCAACATCTTTTAACTCATTCACAATTTCCCAGCCTTGGCTCTCTGCATACTGACGAAGCTCCTCACGTTGAGCAGCAAGAGAGTAACGATCTTCTTGCATTTTAGTAGAGACGCGAATATAAATGATCACTCTAATTGTCAAAATAAAGCTCTCCTTTCTGCAAATATGTGTATTCATCTAGCGTATGTATCCAATTGGAACAATGAAAGAAGGGAATAGGGACAATTACTTTTGATATTCACCCATCTTTTCATAGAAGTAGAGGCTTTCTTTTTGCCTGAGCCAACGCTCTAGCCGTTCGGCCGCAAATGTGAATTCGACATGAAATACTTGGGCAATGGTATAAATTACTTCCTGTTTGCGCCAAGGAAACATCATTTTCTCTAACATAAACGTTGGGATACAGAAGTGCTGGGCGAAGTTATTCGCTTGCCATTCTTGCATCTCACGAAAAGAAGAAGGCAGCACTGTCTGATTGCCACAATGACGAAGAAGGTGTCCAAGCTCATGACCGAAATCTTGCCACTGTTGCTGCGGGATAAATTGATTATTAAGCACGATAAAAGGGATCTCGCCTAACTCAAAAGATTTGCTAGATTTATCATCGTATTCAAGCACAACACCTAAACGAGCAGCGATTGTCTCAACGTCTAATTGATCTGGCTTGTAAATACCAATAGATTGATAGAGAGAAAAAATGTAGTCTTCCAAAATAGTCGAATAGTCCAATTGGCTCACCTCAAAAAGAAATAGTAGGAACATATGTTTGTTTTAGTATATAATAAAACCCCGTCTCATAAAAGGCGGGGGATTATTTCATTTTATGCTCTTGTGATATCTTAGTGTTATTTACATTGTCAGTTGGTTGGCTTTTTTTGATGAAATCATACCCTATTCCAATAGCAGCCAACATAATCATTACAATAATGATTGTTACACCAGTGTATAAAGACAACCGGTTGGACAACTTTTTGAGTGCGGAAGTTAGATAGTTTTGTTTAATGGTAGATAGCTCATCTTCTTTTAAAACAGAGAATTGCTCGACATATAAGTTAAAATTGTGTTCAATATCACTTTCTTTAGACCTAAAATTACTCATGTTAACGAAGTACGAAATTATAAAGTATACTATATGAAAGGACAAAGCTAGAATAAAGAGAAACTTATCGCCTTTTGAATATGCTAGAACCCCCAATAAAGAAGCAGTAATTAATCCTAAGAGAGATTGATTAATCGAATTTATTATTTTATCTGCTTCGCTTTTTGCTTCAACAGATGCATTGTAAGCCTCTTTAACAACTTCTTTTCTTTGATCAAAAAACTCTTTTATTTGCTTCTGTATATATGCAGAAAAATTGGCCTCGATAGTTCCTCTTATTTTAGGCAAAACAGAATCAAATTTTTGTAAATCATCCAAATCACTTAAATATAGAGTGATGACATTTCTAACTATTTCAATTTTGTCATCATATTTATGTTCATCATATGTAAATTTGAATAGTTGCAAAAAATCTTGATAGTGCTCAGGTTTAAAGAAATCATCTAGTAGTAATTCAATACGTTGATAACCTTTAAAGGTAAACTTTTTATCATGATATTTATTTGCAAGAAACTTAGTAGTTAAATAAACAACAATAAAATTTAGGGTATCTTGCAGATCTGGATGCTCTACCTTATTAAATGCAAATGTTAAAGGTAGAGGACTATTATCATCAGAATGCATGTCAGTATACAAATTGAGGACTGTAGTTGCTTGTTCCAAAACAGGTTCGTCTAAAGGAATGTTAAATTCTTCTTCATCAAAAGATTCTAGTGGAACCAGCTTTAGTAACCCATTATCAACACTATTAGAAATAGGTAGAAAAACAAACTTTTTCATGTGATCTACATTAAAAAAATCGAGTTCTTTTTGCTTTAATTTATCTAAAAAAGATTTCATACTAAAATAAATAAGTACATTTTTACCCCGATCAATTATATTTTTATCGAAAATTAAGTCGATCTCGCTCGAAATTCCGTCGTCCAAAAAGGGGGCCATTGAACGATAATTAGTATACGTAATCATATGGCCGTTGTGGCGCAAAGTTATTATGTAATGTTGTTCTTGCATGTGTAAATCAAGCCAATTACTTGTAAAAAGAGTTTTGGCGTCTGTTGTATTACATTGATATTTTATAAATAAATCTTTATCTGTTTCTTTCCATTCTGTAATTTCTGAGAAGAGTGATATGTTCTTAATTGCTGATAGTATTTCATTTAAAACACCCATCCTCATCTCCCGTTCTATTTGTTTTTTTGTTTTAACTCAATTTCGGAAATTGTAATGATCGTTTTGTCTTTTTGAGAGTCGTCCACTGTAATATAGGTTTTAAAAAACTCTATTGGAAATTCTATTTTAACTTTTTTATCTGATGATTGATAGCAGACTGTAGTAGGATCTTTTTCACTTTTAAACTGGAAGCTAACATCTTCATACTCACTTCTTAAAGATGTTTTAAAGCCTTCAATAAAATCAGCTCGTTGTTTTTCTTCTTCTACAAATGGAGTGATTAGTTTTTCTAAATCTAAGTCGATATCAATATTTTTTCCATTGGCGAACGTTTTATCCACAGCAACATAAAAATCTAGTGCTTTTTTTTGTGGAACAATAGATAGAGTCTCTTCTTGTAACTTTTTAATTACTCTATCAGTCATAATTTTATCATTTAGGATCTCAGTGGCTCCTAAAAAATTAATCATAAAATATTTTGAGACTTCACCAGCTTTTTGCTGGCGATCTAAAACATGTAGGTGAACTTCTTCATCTGAGAAATCATCCACTAGTTTAATGAAAGCACATTTGTGTAGTTTATCATTGGGATTAGGAAGCATGTTCTCTTGAACTTTTAGTGAAAAGTCACTTTTATCAATTTGAATTCCTTGGTTAGGATCCATTTTCATAACAGCTAAATAATAACCAGATTGATAAGTATACATTAGAAAAAAGAGTGCGCCATGACTTGTAGAGGACGTAGTTTTCATGTTTCTAAATAGTTCATTAGTTAAACTATGAGAAATTTTTATGAATTCTTGAGTGTTAGAAATATCTGATGCAAAATTAATTACTTGAGATTGAACAAAATTGTTACCTTCTGTAAACTTACTTGCCTTTACTTGACGAGCGTTTAAGGAAGTTGCAATATGATCGGTAAAAAATTCTAAAACGACAGCAGGAACCCCAGCTAAATTTATTACTTGTGATGCAAGTGATGGAGTCTGTTTTGTTAAGTCAATATCATGAGCAATCATTTGTGTAATAGCAATAGTCATTCTTTTCCTCCCGAAATTAAGAATTGTTTTATATAATTAAAAAATTTCCATTGATTATACCCAATTCCTATATTTAATTGGTAGAATCATAAAAAATAAATCTCCTATAGTTGCAGTGTTTTGTAGATGTTTAACAATAGATAATATATGCATATCATGAAAATAGTACCATCATATAGCTAAAATAAAGACACGCCGCAGCGTGCCTTCTTTGATCATACAAACTGCTCTACAACTTTATTAATCTGGTCTTTTGAATCAATCAAATCAATTGGTTGGTTAAATTCAATGGTTGTGCGTTCTTTATCTGTGCTTGCGTCATTAAGCATTATGTAATTTCTGCTCTTTTCAAAGTACACACGAATGACCCACTTGCGGATGTTGTCATCTAAGACGATATTAAAGTAGCTTTTGTTGTCACGATAGAAAAGGCGATCCGTCGGAACAATGTCTTTCACAATAACTTTCATAATGGAGTAAGTTTCTAACTCTTCAGCCGTTGTGACAATCTCTCCTTTGGATTTTTCAGGAACTTCTTCAATCTCTACTTCGTCTACGACCACTTTATTTTCTGTTGTTGATTTTAAGGCAGCGTTAAGCTTGTTATTTACTTGCTCATTAACGATTTGTTTTAAACCCTTTTTGATGATAGGTGTGAATTTTTCGAGAGTCGTTTTTGTTTTCATGCCATCATAGATTTCATTAACAAGAAACTTTACGAAATCTTCAGTCGGATTATCAAACTGCTCATTTAGGTACACTTTTAGAGCATTTAAGTACTTCAATTCTGAAGCAGTACTTGTAATATTGTCTACATCAAAATTTTCTTTCCTAAATTTAGCTATCTCATTAATGTGAATATCTCTTAAGTCTAAGATGTTAAAAGAAAAGAAAGGGGATGCGTCCATTTTATTTGGCTCTTCAAGGTCAGTGTAAAATCTATATTCAATTCCATTTGTTAAAATGCCGAATTTAGATGACGTTGTTCCAAAATAACGGAATAATTGTGAATCATGTTTCGTTAACTGTTGATCAACACTTTTGCATTCTATGAGAATAACAGGTTCATTTTCTAGTAAGATAGCGTAATCTACTTTTTCACCTTTCTTAATCCCTACGTCTGCTGTGAATTCAGGGTTGAATTCTAATGGATTAAATACATCGTAGCCAAGTTGTTGAAAAAACGGCATAACGAGTGCTGTTTTTGTTGCTTCTTCTGTAGTGATAGAGTCTTTTAACTTTTCAACACGTGCTGACAAATTGCGTAATTGTTCTGTGAATTTTTCCATCAATAACACTCCTTCATTAAGTTACTAATCTATACATATCATGAAAATAGTACCATCATATAGCTAAAATAAAGACACGCCGCAGCGTGTTACTTATTTGCATTCCTCTTTTTAATGATCTCCCAGATCGCTCGAAGTTCCTCGAGTTGTTCTATAGGGGACTCCTTCATATCTTTAAAAAACAAATTGAGCTCCGGGTTTTTAAAGAACTCAAGCATTTCACGTTCATCATCTGTAAGGCTATTGGAAGTTGAGCTTTCGCTGTTTGTTACACCGAGTAAATAATCAGTACTGATCTCGAGAACAAGAGCTATTTCTCTAAGCATTTCATTTGAAGGTGTGCTATGCCCGTTTTCGTAATTGCTGATTGTTCCTTTAGTTGTTTTTAAGCGGTCGGCCAGCTCTTGTTGGGTAAGCTTTTTACGTAAACGCGCTGCTTTTAGTCTTTTTGATAGCATAAACAACGCTCCTTTTATTTAATGGTACAAGTTAATTGTACAACAATAAGAGATAAAGAAAAATAAAGTACAAGAAATTCATATAAAATAGTTGGCGTATAAGATTCTTGTACTTATAATGAGGTTAACAAGTTCAAGAATCTCATACAAAGAGGTGATGAAATGAAGAATAGCAATTTAATAAATGCCCGTTTGAAAAAGGGTTTAACTCAGGAAGAACTTGCAAAAATGCTAGGTTACACCAAAGCGGCTGTCTCTAACTGGGAAAACGGGGTTTCTATTCCGCGTACTAAAGATGCAATTGCGATTTCTAGAATTCTTGAAGAAAGCGTCGATTATCTTTTTTATGCTCAAAACGAACAAGAATCTCATACAAAAATTAATGATGATAAAACCAAAAAAGCTATATAAGAAAGGGGGTCTCCAAATGAACGCAACTAAAAAAGCCCGAGAGCTGGTTGGTCAAAAGGTAAAGGTTTGGATCAATGGCAAGTATGTTCAGCGTGTTCTTTGTGAAGATCAGGACGGTTTCTATATCCGTTTTGAAAATGAGCGTACTCCGGTGAAGGCAAAGCTTCATAGTTCACTTGTTGAATTCGCCGCGCTGGATAAAAAGAGTCGGGCGGCGGTTGAAAGAGTAAAAGAGTCACGTACAGTTGATCCGCAACAGCAGCAAGATCATTCCCAAGAGAAGGAGGCAGTTGCTCTTGAAAAACAAGAGACGCCGGAGCGATCCGATCAGCCAACTTCTGCACACGATGAGAAGCCGTCTTTTTTCCGATACCAAACGAGCGAAACGATCAATGAGTTGATCGGCGTGCCTCCATAGCATACAGAATGGTTTGTCACATGGGGAGTGGGTTGGTGGTACGGAATGAGGGGAGGTGAGAGGGATGGAAAAGCAAAAAGAAACAACCCCTGCTGAAACAGAGGTTGAAAATAAAGTTTTACAAGAAAGAATCGAACAGGTTTCTCTGCTTTATGTAGATTTCTTAGAAAAAGCTATCAAGAAACCGAGTGCTGTGAATTTCAACGTACTTCAAACAATCAATGATTCAATTAGAATTTTGCATCACTTAAAAAAAATAAACAGTTAAACTTTTTCCCATTCGTAAATATCCGTGGGCACGTCTTCAATGGTTCCATCCAAGCTATCCCATTCATAACAGCCCGTTACGTGCATATACACATCGTCAGCAGCGGAAAGTGTGTTTGGATAGTGACCATAAATAACATCGTTGATAACAAGTGCGTATTTTCCAACCCTTTTATCTATGCCGATTTTAAACGTGCCGATTGGACTTTTGTAAAAGAACATAATCATAACCTCCTTTATAGGAATATTATACCAAATGGTTAAATGAATGGATGAAGAAATTGTCCTTTGAAAAACTAATAAAAAGTGAGGTATGAAAAATGAGCGAGCGAACAGCAAAAACACCCCCTGCTGGAACAGGGGATGAAGAGATAAATTGTGATGTTAAATTCACCCAGATTTTTGAGCATGGAACAAAAGTAAAAATTCGATTCTCTATTGAACTAGCAAACTACTCACTTAAAGATTTTCATAGAGTTTTAAGCTTTGTATCTTCAAGTGCAAGAAAGTTCTATCTGCAAGTTGCTGAAAAGATTAGTAATAGGCTTTGATCATTTCAGGGTTACCGTTATAAGTATCGTATCCAATGCGGCTCACAACAAAAGATTCATTGTACGGAGAGATTAACACATCACCTACTTTTATATCGGTATCGATTAAAAAGCCAATGTGAGTGCCGTCTTCGTCTTTGTTCGATAATCCTTGAGCAGATGCAATAACCTCAGAATTTCTTTTAATTGAATACGTTACTAGGTCAAATGAAAAATCGTTGAAGTATATCTTTGCTGGAATCGGTAATGAAGCCATAATATCACTTCCTTCTTATGAAAATTTTACCACAAGGGGGGAGGGAGAGAGCGTTAACAAGATTAGAAAATAGATATTCGAAGGGGGAGACCAAATGTCACACACTTTTATAGGTTTTGATCCTGACAAATTAAAGTATCCAGAATTAGCTTTCTTGATTGGCTATGTTGCTGAGCATTGTTCAGATCAATCTGAGAAAGTTGTAGCTGGCGAAGTACGACGTTTCGATTCTAAGTCTAATCCTAATAAATTGTTGTTCTTTAGTATTAGTTTGCTCTTTGAGGATGAATTTGGTGATTTTCACTATAGAAATTTGTTAGTCATGAAAGATCAACGAGTAAGCATATGTGATAGTTTTTCAGAATTTGATATGAAAATGTTCGTAGAGTTGAAGTCTCTTTATGAAGAACATTTCTGTTTGAAAGGGGTGAGCAGTTTATGATGTTGCCAATTGATCTGGACCTGCTTGAAAAGAGGATTGCTATTCCAGCGTTGCTAGCGGAACTATCTTATTTAAACGAACATCGCTCAGTTGAGTTGGTAAGGGTTTGGGGAGAGAAGACGATGGCGATCACATCGTTGTATGACTTGTTGCTGAAAGAAATTCAAGTTTCCAGTTGCCAGCAGCAAGCGAATTAATGTGAATTCATTTTTTGGAAGGGGAGATTAAATATGAAAATAGGAGAGAAAATTGCTGAAGCTAGAAAGCGGGTTGGATTCACTCAAAAAGATTTATCTGAGGGAGAAGAGGTGTTTTGCTCACGTGAAGCCATTGCTAAATATGAAACTGGCAAACGCCCTTTTCCTAAAGATCATTTCAGAGGGGTGGCCAATACATTAGATGATCCACAATTTTATTTTGATAGTTGGGAAGAAACAACTGGGCATGTAAGCATTCCTTTTTTTGATGGCGACTACATAGATCAGCATCCAAGTGCCATGAAGTACATGGTGAAGAAAGAAACATATGAAGCACTGGAAAACATGGAAAAAGTTTGTTGGGCCAAGCCGACACACATTCGTAATAGCGCAGAACAAGAAGAGATCAAACAGGTGATCAAGGAACTGTTAGATGCAGCGGCCAGCATGATCAACCTCGTAGCCATTCTTTGTCGAGAATACGGATTTTCGATGCGTAGCATATTCAAGCAATGGCGGCTATCCACGAAAGCGAAAAGGTGGTGGTCATAAGTGGAACAAACATTAGTGAATGAAAAGAAAAAGCGTTTGGTCCAGTTGGTGAAAGAACTTCAAGACAAGGGAATAAAAATCGATTTCTGCAGGAATTACCTTCAAGTGAGATCGGTGGGAGGGAGATAAAAATGATCATAGCAATACTAGTCTTTGTATCATTCGTCACTGGCTACTATTGGTGTCTTGCGTGTGAGGAAGTCAAATATGAAAGCGACAATTAAAAAGCGATAAGCTCTGGCAAGCTTACCGCATAGGGAAATTGAATTCAAGAACATTATAACACATTTTTAGAAATGCAGAAACGAGCGATATAAATATGCCTTATATAAAAACATGATGTGGGGAGGGCAGAAAAGCGATGGAACGTGTTTTAGATGCATGTTGTGGCAGTCGGATGTTTTGGTTTGATAAGCAAAATGACAACGTAGTGTTTATGGACAATCGCCAATTAAGTGACACACTTTGCGATGGGCGAAAGCTAGAAGTGAACCCTGATGTCGTCGCAGACTTTAGGAATATGCCATTTGAAGATGATTCATTTTATTTAGTCGTTTTCGATCCACCACATTTATTAAAAGTCGGCGAAGATTCTTGGTTGGCGAAGAAATACGGAAAGCTTGGCGAAGATTGGCAGAACGACATAGCGCAAGGGTTTAGCGAGTGTATGAGGGTTCTTAAACCAAACGGAACGCTTATTTTTAAGTGGAACGAGGATCAAATTAAATTGAAAGATGTTTTAAAGTGCTTTGACCAAAAGCCGTTATTCGGAAATAAACGTAGCAAGACACACTGGTTAGTCTTTATGAAAGGTTAAATAGCAATTTGTGAATGATCTATTCTCTTTTCCAGACACCCTAGCGATGGTTTCTGAATTTGTTCTCTCAAATACAAAAGTTACGAATGGAAGGTTCAATTCAATAGCTTTTAGTGGTTTAAGTAGATTTTTCATGATACCAGCTCCCTTTTTAATAATTTTTGCTAGGGTGTTTACCTGAACAGCTTCTGGGAGCAGAGCCTGGAAAAAAGAACGATAACTCTATTATAGTACAAAATCCAATTTAATATGAAGTAGCAAAATAGAGAAGGGAGAAAAGAAAATGACGATTAAGGGAATTTTAGATACTCCAATTAGTGAATTGTGGGATACCATAAGTCCTTTTGTAATAGGTTATCTAATATTTTTTGCAGTATATTTCGTGTTAGTTTTATCAATCATCATAGTTGTTTTTATCAAAGTAAGAAAAAGTCATAGGGCATTCGAAAAAGAGAGAAAAGAATTTTTCAAAGGAAGGTAGTAAGTCGTAGTTTGTTGAAGATGTGCACCTGTTTTGGTGCTCATCGATAACTATCAGAGTGGATCTCTGGGAGTTATCGATGGGTATCAACCATCGGGAAGGAGTGTGAGAAATGGAGCTAGTAAGTAATCAGCCAATTGAATTTGATGTCTTTGGTCGAATGAAATTTCATCCAGCGTTTCATCAAAAGCATGGGCAGCCTTATTCTGAGTCTGATCTTGAATACTTATGCAAGTATTGGGAGACGGATGGGATGCAGCTGATGGCCCTTGCGCTGGGACGACCAGAAGGAGCCATATCAACCAAGGTGGCCAAACTCAAGAAAAACGGCCGATTCGACTATTACAAAAATTTGAATAAGCATTGGTAAGGAGTGGAGAAGGAGGTATTGATTTGCTGTTTGAAGTGGAGTTTGTAGACAAGAGCAACTTGGTATTGTTCACGGCACTAATATTCGCTGACAACGTAACAGAGTGCCGTAAACAAGCCAAAGCAATACAAAAAGAAAAACGTATAAAAAAATCATACCACATGTACATAGAAGAGTGTGTGGTATGAAGGAATTTTATTATGAGATTCCTAGTGAAGTCATTCGTTTGTCCAAGGGTAAGAATGACTATGTTACTAGAGTTAAAAGGTATTTTCGCCTACTACATCCAGAGTTGAGATTAGTTAAGGTTCAAGGTAAGTGGGCATTTTTTGTGAAAAAGAACACGGGGTGAAGGACATGGGAAGTAAGCTACTTTTAGATGAAAGGCCGTTACTTGTGCTACCATCATTAGCCACAAAAATCGGCTTAAATGAAGCTCTGTTTCTTCAGCAGTTAAACTACTGGATCAACAGCAGCAATCACATCCACGAAGAGAAGAAATGGGTGTATAACACGATAGCGAAGTGGCAGGAGCAATTTCCTTTCTGGTCAGAAAGTACGCTCAAACGAATTATTAAAAACTTAGAAAAGCTGAATCTTTTAGTCACTGGGAATTTTAATAAGTCCCCGATTGACAAAACAAAGTGGTATTCAATTGATTTTGATGTTCTTGAAAAGTTAAGTGAAGTACCTGAGGAAGATCAAGAGAAAACGCATAACGATGCATTAGGTCAAAATGAACCGATGGACAGTCAAAATGATCTGTCGTCAGGTCAAAGTGACCTATCGAGTGGGTCAGAATGGTCTATCGAAGGGGTCAATTTGACCAAAGCAATACCAGAGAGTACTACAGAGAGTACTTCAATTAAAGAAGTGGAAGAAGATGCGCCTGCCCCAAATCCATTTTCATTTTTTGAACAAAATGGATTCGGAACTATTGGCGGTCATATTGCTCAAAAAATTTCTGCTTGGTGTGAAGATCTTTCAGACGAACTTGTTTTATACGCCATGACTTTAGCTGTTGAACAAGGGAAATGCACCTGGAGCTATACCGAAGCCATTCTTAAAGACTGGCATCAGAAGAAGTTTCGTTCCGTTGATCAAGTTAACGCTGCCCGATTAGCTTATAAACAGCAGCAAACACAGAAAAAACAGTCTCGCAAATCTTATAGCGGTAAACCTATTCGGGAAGAACGAACTCCAGCTTGGTTGAAAGTGCAAGAAGATCAACAAGTGCCTGATGCATCATTTGAAAGTGATAAAGCAAAACTGGAAGCTGATGCGGAGTTCGAGAAAAAGCGTGCAGAACTAGAAGCAAGAATCAAAAGAAGTCGTGAGGGGCGTAGTCGTGAATAAGTTAACACTTGGACAACTCTGTTATCTTGCACGCTATACAAACTTAAGAGCAAGCGCTTTAGAAGAGTTGTTTAGGAGGATGAGAGTTTATGAGCGGGAATAAATTGCGATTTAAAAACCCCGCATTCCAGCGCGCTTTTGAAGAAGGTTATCGAATGGGGCTTAATCATGGAATCAATAAATCTACTAGCTTTTTTCAGTACAAGTTTAAGAGATTGCTAGAAGTTGATGGGATCGGTCCTCGGACTCTGGAAAAAATAAAAATGTCACTAGGAAAGGAGTATTTTGATGATTAAGACTGGTGCTATGGAAATCACAGAAATTGAATTGAGACGTCGTTACAGACCAATTAAGCGTCTTTCCGCAAAGTTCAACAAAGGCTTACGTTTTCAGCTTGTTTTCGTCGTGAGTAAGCAAAGGAGCTTTGGAGATCATCAGTTGGTCCAGTTGCAAAGTGAGAGAAAAGGCAACTTTGGGCGGTATTCAAAAAGTTTGCTGGATAGCATGTTTAAGAACTGGTGAGGTGCAGAATGATCGGAAAAATAAGTCAATGCGGCACTTGCGAAAAGCTATTCAAAGTAACACATAGAGATAACGTTTTCTATTGCTCGACTAAATGTGAACGGGAGCATGATCTTTTTCGAGAGGCAGGTGAAAGCCATGAATACTGTGAAAACATCGTTTCTGTCTCCAGAAGAGTTGCAGCAGCACATTGAACGAATTAACAGTAAACGGTCTCCTGTTTTTAAAGAGAAGCGAGCTGCAGACTGGCGTTGGCCACAAAACAGAAAAAGAGCTGAGCAACAAGCCCAGCCCCGCAAGAAAGATACAAATTAATTATAACACATATGGGGTGAGCAAATGTCAATCGAAGTACAAGCTCTTGAACTAAATGAAGATCTAACCGTTACATCTAAGTTGGAGTCAGATGTAGTCAAGGTGATCATCCTTGACGGAAAAAAAGGGACTGCGTGCTCTTTTTACGCTGTCGAACATGGCCAGACGGTGATCGAGACCGTCAAAGGCAAGAGTGTCAGAGTGGAACACAACAGCCAGACATTACTCCCTTAAATAAATAACTTACTTACAGTATGAAGGATGACTTGTACCAGTGCTACACAGCTACTGGTACAAGTTTACAAAAGGACGGAATATACATGGATTTTTTAATGTGCAGCAGTTGCGGTAGGAAGAAGGTTAAAGTAATTGATTGCCGCCAAGTGGAATTCGATTTCGAAAAGAAAGAACCTGTTTTCAAATGTGTCACTTGTTTAATTAATGAACTGGAGAGGGGCAATTCGGATGTTGCTATTCAATCTGATGCAAGCGGTTAATGAAGGAGTTAAAGAAGCGGCGGCCCAAGGAAATGAGCTAGCGCTAAGCATGTTAGATCAAGTTCAAGAAAATGAAAAATGGCTGGAACTTCAGCCTATCGAATCTGAGTTGAAACAAGTTAATTATTTGCTTTCTTGTACCAAGCATTCAAAGAAAGTAGCAGCATTGAGCAAGAGAAAGGCTGCGTTAATCATTCAACGAGCAGAATCACTTTCTCATTTGAAACAAAGAGGCTCTTATGAAAAGGTGTGTTAATTGTAAAGGTCTAACGGATCGAGGCGAGCATTTGTGTGATTCTTGTTTCAAGGATGAGATGAAAAAGAAGATCGTGGGGGAGCGAGATGAGAAAAGCTAAACGCAAGCCAGGTTACTATCTGCTTTTTCGGAAAGAGGAAGGTCAGTCGGTATGGTTGTATGAACGGTTGCAACGTCATGAGCTGAATAGCCGGCTCAGAAATGGATGGAAGATTGCTAGGTAGGGAGGAAGGCAGAATGAGAGAGATCGAGTTTCGCGGCCGATCAGTGGTCACTGGTGAATGGTTATATGGCTCTTTGATCCAAGCAATACCTCAAGGGGCTGTGGTCATATATGACGATAATCAAGTGATACATGAAGTTGACTCAGAGACTGTTGGGCAGTTCACAGGGGTGAAGGATGACAAGAATGGAAACAAAATTTTTGAGAAAGACATTGTTCATACAGTTGGAGTTATTCCAGGAGTGACAGTTGATGATATAGGTATTGTGAAATTCATCGATGGCTCTTATATCGTTGAAAGTATGAACGGTAATGATGGTTGGGAGCTATTTCAAGAAGGAGCTGAAATTGAAATAATCGGCAATACATCTGATAACTCAGAGCTATTGGAGGTAGAACGATGACAACAATCACAACGCTTGAAACAGTCGCAATAATAGTGACGGGAGGAGTAATGATGCTCGCTGGTTATCTTGTGGGATCAGCGGCTAGGAAGTGACGTATTAGACACAGAATACGAGACAAAGGGTGGTTTTGTTTATATGAACAAGGACAGTTACGTGCTTCATTTAATAGAAGACCCCATGTTCGGCGGTGACAGGGGTGCGTTTATCGGCTATTGGACAGGAGGAAGGTATCGGGGTGACGATGTATGGTTTCCAGGAGTAGCTGATGATAAGTATGACAAAAATGTAAAAGTTTATACCTCAAAAAAGCGTGCTGAAAATGCGGTTGAAAAATTAAAAGATAAGTTCACTTTTGTCACCAACGCTGTAATTGAAAAATTAGACGCAGAAAGAATGACAAATGATCAATTGGTTGTCGTAGATTGGCTTTCAAGCACGAAAGGTGATTTTTTAGTTAATTTGATTGAATTGGAAGGAAGTTACCCAAGTGTTCCAGATGATGTCTTAGATGCTTATGAAAGATTGACAGTTAAAGAAATATTAGAAGCTATAAAAGAGTCGGCGAATAATTTGTTAGTGGAAATGACGTAGTCCGATGAGGAGGAATCGGATGTCGGATCAACTAAGAGTGAGAGCTAAAAAAGATTGCGTATGTGAATCGTATTATCACAGCAAGAAGAAGCGATTTCGAAAAGGAAATTACTATACTGTCAGACGCAATCCAATCAGAGTCGATAACGGTTTAACCGTATATCTTGGAGGATTACCAATGTGCGATGTAGGGAGTCCTTTCTTTGAAGAACATTTTGAGTCTATTAGATAATGTCGTATCTTGATGAAAATACGAAGGAGGAAAATAAGTGAATATTAAATTATTTAAAGCGAAATTAAACACAGGAGGTAAAACTTCTGAACAAGTAAGAAACGAGTTTGATGGATCAGCACCAAGCGAGGAAGAAATCCAAAACTGGATTAAAGCTTACAATTTGGTTGACGGGATTGAAGTTGTCGTTATGGAAAGTGGAATATACGAAGGTTATACATTAGCTGGATGGGGTCATGATGTTGATGAAAAAGTAAGAGAGTTTGTTTACTTAGTAGAACAAGATCCAGTGTTTGGTACGTATGTTGATGAGCGTGAAGAGTTTATGAATGATTGGGAAAATGAAGAATATGAACCTGCCGGCTCACTTGTATTCAAGAATGAGGATGTTGAGATCATTGAGGAACTGAAGCAAAAGTAAATGTGAGGGAGTGATCCAATTGGGCCTTTTAATAGAATCGCAGATTAAGAGTTTGTCGGTTGAGGGGCTACATTTGCTAGTGGCAGATGCGCAATATCGGATAGGCTCTCATATAGCTGGTGGCGATCCAGTAGACGTGTATGTGGAGCAACAACGTTACATTCTGGATTTGGTGCAGGAAGAATTGCAAAGAAGAAAATAAAAAGCCAGGATCGCTCCTGACTTAAGTGGTTGCATATTGGCTGTATGGAAAAAGGGGGTCCTGCCTAATAAAAGGTTTTCCCACTTGAGAAAAAATATACAAAAAGCCGAGAAAGCTCCCGGCCTTTTCATTACATTAATCTGCTTCGATACGAATAGCATCGATTCTTTGGCAGTCTACAATAAGAGTTGAGCCTGGTTCTGTTTCAGGATCCGAAAAGAAGGCACAGCAATTATTCTGATTGAAGTTAATAAATACTACGTCTTCTAATCTTCGGCCACTAGATAAAAAAACATCTACTTCTGTCTGTGGTTGTAGCTTTCTTAGTTGATCACAAATACATCCATTGCATTTATGCTCATGGTCTTTATGTTCATGATGGTGACAATGGCATTTATGCTCATGGTCTTTATGTTCATGATGGTGACAATGGCATTTATGCTCATGGTCTTTATGTTCATGATGGTGACAATGGCATTTATGCTCATGGTCTTTATGTTCATGATGGTGACAATGGCATTTATGCTCACAGTCTTTATGTTCATGATGGTGACAATGGCATTTATGCTCACAGTTTTTATATTCATGTTTGTGACAATGTTTCTCCTTATGACGCATAAAGTAATTCCCCCCTTTGTTGTTTGATATTATACTTTATGAATTCAGAGTCAATATTGATTGGACAAACAGCTTAATCTTATTCTCGAATTTTTAGGTAGGGGTTATACAATTGAATGTTTTGAGTACTTGGATGAAGCCGAGGATCAAGTGAAAGAGTTAGTAGAAGCAGGAAACAGAAGTGTTCATGTTGCCCAAGAAATTCCGATAAAACTCAAGGTAAAAGTAGAGTTTTAAAAAGAAAAAAGCCGAGAAAGCTCCCGGCCTTTAAAAAAGTATCAGCAAATCTATTTTAACAGATCGGGGGCGTCTCTTCTTTGAATACTACATGAACAAAGTTGATGAAGAACCAACCGAGTACGTTGAATTAAAAGTTGGTGATTGGGTTGAAACATCAAAAGGCGTTGGGTTTATAGATGTGATCGGTACTGTATACGTGCAAGTGATAATATGTCGAACACGATACAACTTCATGGTTAATGAGATTATCGCTACTAATATAAAACTTGAATCAGAGGATTATGGAGCACTGGCAAATTTAGCTTTAGCAACAGGTGACAAAGCTTGGTTCATGGAAACCACTGAGAAGATGAAAATACTTGTACAATAAACAAAATTAATAATGTGCAAAATTCAAGTTTTATTCTAATGATTCAAGGAGGCATCTAAATGAACAGTCTGCAAAAGGTATTCCATTATAGCGACAATCAAATAAGAACGATTTCTATTAATGATGACATTTGGTTTGTTGCTAAAGATGTCTGTGATGTATTAGAGATTGGTAATCCGAGTGAGACTTTAAAGCGATTGGCCCAGGATGAAAAAGCCCTCATTTCAACTGAGGGCTTCCGAGGTCCTGTTAATGTAGTAAATGAATATGGATTTATATTCACTCATTATCGGAAGTAGAAAACCGGAAGCGAAAGCATTCAAACGTTGGATTAATCACGACGTACTTCCCACTATTAGAAAAACGGGAGGATATGTGGCCAACGATGATTTGTTTGTTGATACGTATTTGAAGCATGCTGATCCGCAAACTAAATTGATGTTTAGAGCCACACTAGAAACTGTCAGAAGACAAAATGAAGAAATTTCTGTGATGCAACCAAAAGCAGAGTACTTTGATGCCCTTGTGGATAGAAATTTATTAACTAATTTCCGTGATACAGCAAAAGAACTTCAAGTGGGAGAAAGGAAATTGATTAACTGGTTGTTAGAAAAGAAATATGTGTATCGAGATCAACGACAAAAGCTCAAGCCATATTCACAATATGTTCCATCATTATTTGAATTAAAAGAGTGGGAAAGAAACGGTAAAGCGGATGTCCAGACGTTAATTACTCCTAAGGGTAGAGAAACTTTCCGCATTTTGTTACAAAAGGTAGCAGTATAGAGGAAATATCATGAAAAACTTGCTATAATATGTGTAACTGAATAGGTCCAAGAGAGGAAAACCTGAGGACGCAAATTGAGAGTGAAATGCTCTTAGTTTGCGTCCTTTTTATTTAAAGGAAGTGAAAACAATGAGACCATCATTCAAAGACCAGCTAAGCAATTGGAAAAGAGATCATATGACAGTAAGACAACATAAAAAGAAAAAGTGCAATGGGCTTTCTGAAAGAGAGTTAAGGTCACTTATGGGTGAGAACATGTAAGTGTTAAGGCGAGGCAAGGGTGGCGCCTATAAAAGGTAATAAATAATAGACAGGCGGGTGGAACAATGAGTAAACAATTAGATCTTTTTCTAGCAGAAATTGATAGAGAAGCAACAAAGGCAGCGGTTGAAAGTGAATTAAATAAGTATAGATTCTTGTTACTGACGACCACAGATGACATGACACCTAAGATCACACCAGAGTATTCGATGGTCCCTCCATCTCCGAATAATTCATTTCATTCTACTACTGAAGATATTGCAATTAAACGCGCAGACATGGAGGTACACCGGTCAAAATTTATTAAGAGAATTGCTATGGCTGTAAATAGATTGGGATATATGGAGAGATCGATCATAGTCAGTCGTTACATGAAAGAGGATGATGTCTATGATTATGAAGTATATAACCAGTTAGGTATGAGCGAAAGCAAGTACTGATCTGACCCAATAAAGTTAGACACGCGTTAACGAAATAAAACATAGAAAACAGGGCCGCCTCGAGAAAAGGCGGCCTATTGTCTTTAGTTTTTCAATGGGAGTCAATTCATGATCATAAAATCGGATCTTTGACAAATATTCATATATATACTCCTTATATGTGTGTTTCTATTGTCAGGTTAGACACAAAATATAGCGTTAAGAAAGTGTAAATTTGGAAGAACAGCATTTGGAGTGCAAATTATTTAGACGGTGGTTGGAGTTTTGAAAAAGAAGATTAATGCCGAAGTCCATTGAAAGAATTGGAGTTAGAACAGCAAAAAAGCTAGGATGAAATGTCCTAGCTTCAAGAAGATGGGCTGCTTTATTTAAGAATTACCTTTATCAATAATTGGTATAAATTTATATTTAAGTGGCTGATAATAAGGGGAACTGAGCATTTTAAAGAACCTAATTAATCGAATTGTAAATTACCATTTAAAAGTGACTTTGATTTATAAGGAAACATATGTCTATTGTCTTGTTTCTTTATTTCAGATCGATATATTAATTCTGAAACCGTGACACATTTATAGCCGTTTTTATCTAGATCATTCAAGATTGTATTCAGTGCTCTAACTGTTTGAGTTCGATTGCCTCCAGCATCATGAAGGAGAATGATATCCCCATTTTGTAAATTTTTTATGACATGGTTACTAATTGTATATGCGGAAGAACGACGCCAATCTTTGGGATCTTGATGCCAAGACCATATAACCACAAGATAATTATGTTGTGAAGCGGTGTTCACAATTGTATCGTTAAGGGTACCTCCCACTGGGCGGAAAAGTGTAGTATCCACTCCAGTAATTCTTTTAATGGCACGAGAGGTTAAATTGAGCTCATTACTTAACTTTTTAGCACTAATATTTTTGTTAGAAAAATGATTGTAAGTATGATTACCGAGTTCATGACCTTCTTTTACCATTCTTTTTAACATTTGAGGATATTTATTTGCATTGATTCCAGTGATAAAAAAGGTAGCTTTTGCGTTGTGTTTAGCTAGCAGATCAAGTATTTGCGGAGTAAAAGTGGAGCTTGGCCCATCGTCAAAAGTAAGAGAAACAAGTTTTTCTTTTGTATTTACTTCCCAAATCACTTGTCCTGACGTTTCATATTTACTACGGCTACTGCTATGTGCTTGGGGAACTGAGAACATGAAACTGAAACTGATTAAAAAAGTACAAAATGAGATCAGTAATTTAAGCAAAATAATCACTCCATGTTTTAAAAATAATATTAATTAGTCTATCCATCTTGAAGTGAAAAAAAACAAAATTATCTATAGGGAAAATATTAGCGGGTATGAAAAAACAAAAAATAGCCAGAAGAACCTCTTCTGACTAATAAAAGATTTGCAATTTGCTCTTTAGGAAAGCGTACGATTAAAGCCCAAATGGAATGTGTCCTGGAGGGCAGCAAGGGTTGTGTGGAATACCGCACATTGTATGTTGCTCATAACATTCATTTACTACTGATTCTGTGTGTGGGAAATAGTGTTGATGATTAATCATATGTTTGTTCACGTTTGTGGTATGGGAAGGATGAATATGCGACACTACAGTATTGGACAAATTGGTTTTAACAAATTGTTTAGTTGGTGATACCAGTGGCGGATCAAACTGAGTTGGTAATGCTTGAGGAGGGCAAAATTGCGGTGGTCTACCACATCCGCCATGTAAATGCCCCCAATCTCCATGATACATTGAATTTCCTCCTTTTTAGATTAGAGTATTGTCATTAACAGTGTATGGAAATTGAGGATACATGTACTAGTTACCTCACCTATTTTTCACCTACACTTTTGATACATTACCTGAAAAGAAAAAGTGGGATTGTAAATATGGCTAGATGCCTATATTTACAATGAATCTGTGAGTCCTACTTTCAAAAAACAAAATGTACAAAAGCTCCCGTTAGTTGAATAACAAATTTAGTTAATAAATATATCTAAACGTCTCATATTTCCCCAACTTGATAACAGTTTTAAATTCGTCTCCACCATTTTTATCCTTTAACATAGCATCCATCTTATCATCTTTAATATTGTAATGTCTCTTATTTTGAAAGCCTACACTTCAAATTGTTGGATGGTCTAATATTGGTGATAAATCTCCATCTAACACTATAGTTCAATAAGAAAAAACGAAATTAGATTATTTCGGTTCCTCTTTTTCACAAGCGGTACAACTTTGTTTTAAATCGACATAAGTAATAAACCATTGCTACTTCAATTCTTGATATAACAGCATTTCTAAATTGGCAAAAGCCCCTGGCCGATTGTGAAAGGGGCTTGTTTTTACTAAAACAAAATATTTATTGTTTTAGTTCCATTAAAATCATATAGCCGTCTTTTGTATCTATAGCTACTTTTTTCTTATCTTTTTCAAAAAAACGAACACTTCCTAATTGTTCTTCTTCCAGTTCAATCCATCCTGTATCTTTAATTTCCTTTAAATAACTTTCGTTAATGCTACCTATCTCGTCTGCTTTCGAATAGTTATACCTTTGATATTTTTTGATATTCGTATTTTTTAATTGACTATCATGTTTTGCTTTTTAGCTTCTGTAGGAATTGGAAAGTCTGCAATTTCACTAGATGTGCTAAAGCCTGAATCTGAACCCGAACCGGAACAACCTGTCAACATGAATATTGAAAGTAATGTCAAAATAATAATAGAGTGAATTTTCATTGAACCGACTCCTTTGGTATAATATTGAATATGTGCTATTAAAAACAATTATATACAAATTTTTGATATATTCTATTTTTATATGATTAATATACCTCTTTGATCAGGTGAACCTGTTTAATTGGTTTGCATAAACTTAAAATCAATGTTTTCTAAAGTACTATTGCAGTTCATATGAAACGAAAAAGCCCTTTCGGTTGAAGAGCTTTTTCGTTATCTGTGCTATTCTATAGAAGAAACGTGATATCTTAAAACATCTTTTTGTGAGTTCTACCTACTATGCATCAAGGTCGAATAAGAAGAAAAGAGGGTCGCCTATAAAAAGGCGGCCCGTTTTTTCGTTATATCAATTAGTCACTAACTTCCTTTTAACACTCGAAAAGCCTCCGCTATTTTGCGTGCAAAGGAAAGGGGTGGTTCTATCGATTGAAAGTGTAGATATAGGATAGTTGGCTTTGTGTATAGCCAGTGATTATGCAATGCGCTAATAAGGATGCCATTCTTGACAAGAACGCTTGTAAAGAGGGGAACTTCTTTTTCAAGAATGACAGTTTCACCAAGATTGAGTGCGTTCCCTTGATGATCCAATGATTCAAACATGATTTCTGCGTGAAGATCTCCACGGCTTGGGCGGCCTTGAATGGTTACATTGAGATCCCGATGCATTTCTATGGAGCAAACGCCATGTTCAATGGTTGGCTTTGCATTGAATATTTGAGCGTATTGATGACAAAGCGTGTTAAAGTTCATATGACCCCACCTTTTTATAACAATTTATGTAGTAGACAATGGTGTTATGACCCGTGAACGAACGATTTAGTTGATAAGTGGTGAGTAATGAAAGCTGGAAGTGTGATAGTGATAAAGTGAAACTTCAATGAGTGGGGGGTTCTTCATCCCCCACTCATTGTTAGTTGAACGGATCGGGCGTTTACGGGCTGTTGATCCCCACCTATATGCCTACGTTTCTTCTGCCATGTTAAGATGGGGGTCTTACAGCCCGTTAATGCGGGATAAATAGCAAAAATGAAGGAATATGAATGAGTAAGAGAAGCTGAACTAACTATTTTTGTTATACTTAATTGTGGAATCGAACGGATTTTAGACAGATGTCTTATTTTCCCCTACAATATAATTGATTTAAGTCTTTGCTAAACATACAATAAGTCATAGTTCTTTTACATAAGAGTGTGCTAATCAAAAGCACTTTAATCAGAGATGTCCTTTTTATGAAAAATATGATAAGATAAAAAACGAACACTTGTTTGTTTTTTGCTTTTCCCCATGGAAAGGCTAGAAAGGGGAATATTTGTGTCAAGAAAAAAAACAATGATTGAATATAATGACGATGCCATTCAAGTTCTTGAGGGGCTTGAGGCTGTGCGAAAACGTCCGGGAATGTATATCGGTTCTACGGATGCAAGAGGGTTACACCATCTAGTTTATGAAATTGTCGATAATTCAGTCGATGAAGCGCTCGCTGGATATGGCAATGAAATCAATATTACAATTCATAAAGACCAATCAGTCAGCGTGCAAGATCATGGGCGCGGAATGCCTATAGGAATGCACAAGATGGGCAAACCTACTCCAGAAGTAATTTTAACGGTTCTTCATGCTGGCGGGAAGTTTGGCCAGGGTGGGTATAAAACGAGTGGAGGACTTCATGGGGTAGGTGCTTCTGTCGTCAATGCTCTATCGGAATGGCTGACAGTAACCATTCATCGCGATGGTTTTATTTATGAGCAACGCTTTGAAAAAGGTGGAACGCCGGTTACGACATTAGAGAAAATAGGAAAAACAAAGAAAACAGGTACCATCATTCACTTTAAACCGGACGAAACAATTTTTAGTACGATTAATTATAATTTTGATACGCTTGGTGAACGGTTACGAGAGTCTGCTTTTTTATTAAAAGGGATGAAAATCACGTTGCGTGATGAGCGCCATGGAGCAGAAGAGATCTTTCACTATGAAAATGGTATCGAAGAGTTTGTTAAATATTTAAATGAGGAAAAGGACACGTTACATCCAGTGGCTTCATTTGCTGGGGAGCAAAGCGGCATTGAAGTCGAATTTGCTTTTCAATTCAATGATGGCTTTTCTGAAAACATCTTATCGTTTGTTAATAATGTTCGCACAAAGGATGGGGGAACTCATGAAGCAGGTGCTCGTACAGCAATGACGAGAATGTTTAATGAGTATGCTCGCAAAGTGAACTTATTAAAAGAAAAAGATAAGAATTTGGAAGGAACAGATATTAGGGAAGGATTAGCCGCGATTATTTCTGTCAGAATTCCTGAGGAGCTTCTGCAATTTGAGGGACAGACGAAAGGAAAGCTAGGAACGAGTGAAGCCCGCTCAGCCGTTGATCAAGTCGTCTCTGCTCAGTTGTCTTATTTTCTTGAAGAGAATCCGGACATTAGCTCTCTATTAATTAAAAAGGCAGTGAAAGCCGCTCAAGCAAGAGAAGCGGCTCGCAAAGCGAGAGAAGATGCCCGCAACGGCAAAAAACGCAAAAAAAATGAGACAGTTCTCTCTGGGAAGTTAACACCAGCCCAATCAAGAAATCCACAAAAAAATGAACTGTATTTAGTGGAGGGAGATTCGGCAGGTGGTTCGGCAAAGCAAGGTCGTGATCGTCGCTTCCAAGCGGTGTTGCCACTTCGAGGAAAAGTGATTAACACAGAGAAAGCAAAACTGGCGGATATCTTTAAAAACGAAGAAATCAATACGATCATTCATGCCATTGGTGGCGGAGTTGGACCGGAATTTGCTGTGGAAGATGTCAATTATGATAAAGTCATTATTATGACCGACGCAGATACGGACGGAGCACATATTCAAGTGTTGCTGCTAACCTTCTTTTACCGTTATATGAAACCTCTTATTGAAGCGGGGAAAGTGTATATTGCGCTTCCGCCGTTGTATAAAGTGAGTAAGGGCAGCGGCAAAAAAGAAGTCGTTGAATATGCATGGACGGATGATGAGCTCGATGAAACGATGAAAAAAGTAGGGAAAGGCTGCATGCTTCAGCGTTATAAAGGTTTAGGTGAGATGAATGCCGACCAATTATGGGAGACCACCATGAATCCTGAAACGAGAACGCTGATTCGTGTTTTAATTGATGATACAGCAAGAGCCGAACGTCGGATCACTACTTTAATGGGTGATAAAGTGGAACCGCGCCGCAAATGGATTGAATCAAATGTTGCATTCGGTATGGAAGAGGATGGCAACATTTTAGAAAACGAGAACCTTTCAGTCGGCGAGGAGGAATAAGTAAATGGAGAAAGAAAAATTTCAAGATTTACCACTAGAGGAAGTATTAGGTGACCGCTTCGGTCGCTATAGTAAATATATTATTCAAGAACGCGCGCTACCGGATGCCCGCGATGGGTTAAAACCGGTTCAGCGCCGGATTTTATACGCGATGTATGCGGAAGGAAATACGCATGAAAAGGGATTTAGAAAATCAGCCAAGACGGTTGGTAATGTAATTGGTAATTATCATCCGCATGGTGATACGTCGGTCTATGACGCGATGGTGCGTCTTAGCCAAGATTGGAAAGTGAGAAATTTGCTCGTTGAAATGCATGGAAATAATGGGTCGATTGATGGTGACCCTCCAGCTGCGATGCGTTATACAGAGGCGAGACTTTCCTCGATTGCAGGCGAATTATTAAAAGATATTGATAAACGAACGGTTGATTTTATCCCGAATTTTGATGATACAACGGAAGAACCGACGGTACTTCCGGCGAGGTATCCGAACCTTTTAGTCAACGGAGCCACTGGAATATCTGCTGGTTATGCAACAGAAATCCCTCCCCATCAGCTTGGAGAAGTCATTGATGCGGCTATTTTAAGAATGGATAAGCCAAACTGTACGGTGGAAGAGTTAATGACGGTCATTAAAGGCCCTGATTTTCCAACGGGAGGGATTATTCAAGGGATCGATGGCATTGAAAAGGCTTATAAAACAGGTAAAGGAAAAGTAGTCGTCCGCGGCAAGGCTGAAATTGAAGAAATTCGAGGCGGGCGTAAGCAAATTGTGATCACTGAAATTCCTTATGAAGTGAATAAAGCGAATCTCGTGAAGAAAATAGATGAACTTCGTTTAGACCGCAAAGTCGAGGGAATATCAGAAATTCGTGATGAAACCGATCGAACAGGTTTAAGAATTGTGATTGAGCTGAAAAAAGATGGAGATGCTCAAGGAATTTTAAATTACTTATATAAGACGAGCGATCTTCAAGTTAGCTACAACTTTAATATGGTGGCGATCCATAATCGTCGTCCTACTTTAATGGGGTTACATCAATTACTTGATGCCTACATTAGCCATCAAAAAGAAGTGGTTACAAAACGTTCCGAATTTGAACTGGCGAAAGCAAAAGCCCGGGCACATATTGTTGAAGGTTTGATCAAGGCGTTATCTATTTTAGATGAAGTGATTGCTACGATCCGAGCGTCCAAGGATAAAAAAGATGCCAAACAAAATTTAATGCAGTCCTTTGATTTTACCGAGCCACAAGCCGAAGCCATTGTTAATTTGCAGTTATATCGATTAACGAATACGGATATTACAGCTTTACGCAAAGAAGCAGAAGAACTAGCTTCTTTGATCGACCAACTAACGGCTATCTTAGCCAGCGAGCAAAAGCTAGCGTCTGTCATTAAAGCCGAGCTTCGGGCCATCAAGAAAAATTATAATGATGAGCGCCGGACAATGATAGAAAAAGAAATCGAAGAAATAAAAGTAAACTTAGAAGTCATGATTCCAAGCGAAGATGTCATGGTGACTGTGACAAAAGATGGCTATATTAAGAGAACAAGTTTGCGCTCCTATTCAGCTTCCGGTGGGGCTGACCTTGCGATGAAAGAGACGGATCATCTTCTTTACCAAGCGGAAGTGAATACAACAGATGTATTGCTAGTGTTGACAAATAAAGGGGACTATTTATATTTACCAGTTCATGAACTTCCAGATATTAGATGGAAAGATCTGGGGCAGCATTTGGCCAGTCTTGTGTCGATCGATAAAGAGGCAGAGGTTGTTTCCGTATTCTCTGTGAAAGACTTTACGCAACCGTTATTTTTATTATTTGTAACGAAAAACGGAATGGTTAAGAAAACAGAGCTTTCACAGTATAAAGTTCAGCGTTATTCTCGGGCGCTCGTAGCAATCAACTTAAAAGGTGATGATGAAGTCGTCGATGTTCATTTGACGGATGGAGAAGGCAATGTGTTTATCGCTACAAATTTTGGTTACGGTTTATTATTTGCTGAACAAGAAGTGAACATTGTTGGTCCACGAGCAGCGGGAGTGAAGGGAATTAATTTAAAAGACGGCGATTTTGTTGTTGCTGGGAAAGTAGCGAAAGCGTCATCCAATCCATCGGTTCTTTTAGTTACTCAACGAGGCGCTGTGAAGAAAATGGATATGTCTGTATTTGAAGTGGCTACTCGAGCGACTAGAGGTGTCATTATGCTTCGGGAATTGAAAGCCAATCCTCATCGAGTGGTTGGAATAGAGTTCATTGAATCAACAGAAAAAACAGTTTTACAAACAGAAAAAGGTCAAATAGAAACATTTGATTTTCACTCGTTAAAGAAGAGTGATCGTTATTCCAATGGGTCATTTGTGATTGATGAAAAAGAAAGGGGTGTAGTCACCAATATATGGCGATTGATTGATCCACAACAATAAATGGATTCTGTAGGGCTGTGTACAATTACACAGCCCTATTTTTGTATGATGTGTAAAAAATCCATTTGATTGGAATCTATCTTTTTGATAAGGTGATATAGGTTAAAATTTGAGTAGAATGCAAGTGAAAAGGAGGTTGATTTTATATGGAGTTTTTAGATGTCATTGATCAGTATGTATTGAAAATTAATGATTATTTGTATACCTATTTAATGATTGCGATGTTAATAGGATTAGGTCTATTTTTCTCATATAAAAGTAAATTTGTTCAGTTTCGTTACTTTAAGGAAATGTTTCGTGTCATTTTTGAAAAGCCAACTACTTCGAAAGAAGGGGAAAAAGGGGTTTCTTCCTTCCAGGCATTTACCATTAGTGCGGCTTCACGGGTAGGAACAGGAAACCTTGCTGGTGTAGCAACAGCGATTGCAACAGGCGGACCTGGAGCTGTTTTCTGGATGTGGCTGATTGCTTTTCTCGGAGCTGCATCTAGTTTTGTTGAGAGTACATTAGCTCAGGTGTATAAAGTCAAGGATAAAGATGGATTCCGTGGAGGTCCTGCCTATTATATGGAGAAGGGACTAAACAAGAGATGGATGGGAATTATCTTTGCGATTACCATCACGTTTTGCTTCGGATTAGTCTTTAATGCAGTTCAATCAAATACGATCTCCAATGCAGTTAACCAAGGATTTAACGTATCTACTTCTACTATCGGGTTGGTTCTTGCTGGTTTAACAGCCGTGATTATCTTCGGTGGAGTTAAACGGATTGTACATGTCACACAAATTCTTGTCCCAGTTATGGCTATTCTTTATTTAATTTTGGCGATAGGGATTGTGCTCATGAATATTACCGAAGTTCCTGAGATGCTTATGTTAATTTTCCAAAGCGCTTTCGGTTTGCAAGAGGCAGCTGGAGGAGCATTAGGTGCTGCGGTTATGAATGGAGTGAAGCGCGGGTTATATTCAAATGAAGCAGGTATGGGTTCCGCTCCAAATGCCGCCGCAACAGCAGATGTCAGCCATCCAGTAAAGCAAGGGTTGATTCAAACATTAGGCGTATTTGTTGATACGATCTTAATTTGTTCCGCTACTGCTTTTATTATTATTTTATCTGGTGAGTATACAAAAGAAGGACTTACTTCTATTAATCTGACTCAATCGGCACTTAGTGTGCATATTGGTGACTGGGCGAATATTTTCCTTGCTGTCGCTATTTTCTTATTTGCCTTTAGTTCGGTCATCGGGAATTATTATTATGGGGAAACAAATATTGAATTTATCAAAAAGTCACCAGCCGTATTATTTGTGTATCGTGTGGCTGTTGTTGGAATGGTCTACTTTGGAGCAGTGGCTAAAATCAATTTAGTATGGGACTTAGCAGACTTATTCATGGCGATCATGGCCTTTATTAACTTAATAGCTATTGCGATGTTATATAAAGTTGCCATGGCGGTTCTTAAAGATTATAATAAGCAACGAAAAGAAGGGAAAGACCCCGTTTTCTATGCCGATTCGATTGAAGGTATAAATGGGATTGAATGTTGGGAACGGAAACCAGAAACCAGAAACACATAAATAAAGAAAAGAAGTCATGACGAATATAGCTGCGTCATGACTTTTCTTTAACTAAAAGTATTTTTGCGAAAAAGAAGAAATGGCTACTCTATTTTTCCCTCCTATTTTTTGATAATATTTATTTGTAAAAGTATCAATATTTCGTTAATTTTTTTTCGAAAGCTCTTGCTAAATTTAATGGTAGTTGATGAACTGAAACTATAACAAATAGTTTGTTTTTTAAGAGGTTATATGAGCGGAGTGATGATGGTAGCTCTGCCCCTTTACCACAAAAGAGTTTCTAACATTTTATAAAGAAAGGGGTATAAAAAGTGGGGAATGTGATTTTTAATTCTTCACTCGTTTCTACTGAAGAATTCGAGTGGTTTATACAAATGACAAAAGATATGTTTCTAGCTATTGATCATGATGGAGTGATTCAATTTGTTAATCCGGCGTTAGTTGAAGTGTTAGGTTATGATAAGGATGAGTTTATTGGGAGACATTTTTCTGAATACATCCATTTTTCTGATCAAGAAAGTACACGCGAACAATTTGAAGAAGTTATACGAGGCGGGAAATTAATAACTGTTGAGAATCGTTGTCTTTGTAAAGAGGGTGGTTATGCTTGGATGTCTTGGAATGCTGCTTCAATGGCTGGACAAAAAATGGTTCTAATCATTGGGCAGGATATTAGCCGACAAAAGCGGTTAGAAAGTGAATTAATTCAATCGAACCAATACTTGCAATCGTTTTGGGAAAACACAGATGATGCAGTCGATCTTATAGACTTAGAGGGAAACGTTATCGCTGTTAATAAAGCCTTTGAAAAGATTTTTGGGTGGACAAATGAGGAAGTACAAGGGCGAACGTTACCTATTATTCCAGATGCTCTTTACAGTGAATTTCAACAGATCAGAACAAAAGTGTTATCTGAACAAAAAATGGTCAACTATGAAACGATGAGATTGCGCAAAGACGGATCCATGATTCCTGTGAGTATAACAGCCTCACCGATCCGGAATGAAGAAAAGATTGTCGCCCTTTCTGTGATTAGTAGAGATCATTCCATGCTTGTGGAGGCGAAGAGAGAGCTAATCAATCGGAAAAAGGAGCTAAGAAAAACAAATGATCGTCTGGAGAATATATTAAAGAGCATTATAGAAGCTTTTTTCTTTGTGGATGATCATTGGAATATTGTTTATGTCAACGATGTGTTTGCAAATATGTGGGGGAAAAATCAAGAGGGCCTAGTCGGGCAGAATTTCTGGGATGCTTTTCCTGAGATAAAAGGAACCATCTATGAACATTATTATAAGCAGTCCATGAATACGCAAGAGTCCCAACGTTTTCAAGTTTACAGTAAGGTTTATGAACGTTATTTTGAAATCTGTACGTTTCCATCTTTAACAGGCCTTGCAGTAAATACACGGGATATTACAGATTATCAAATGAATTTGCAAAAATTAAAGGAAAGTGAAAAACAAATAAGGGAGATTACAGAAAATATTAATGAAGTATTTTGCGTGCATAATGTAGAAGGGTTTGAATTGCTTTATGTAAGTAAGGCATTTGAGAAAATATGGAAACGTTCTTTATCGGATTTGTATCAAAATCACTTTCAATATATTGAAACGATCCATCCAGAAGATCGTGAGTATGTCATCCATCAAATTACTCATTTTAAAGAAGCACCTGATGAGTTTGAGTTTCGTATGATTCGACCGAGCGGTGAGGTTCGTTGGATTCGATCAAGACAAACAGTTATTTCCAATCAAGCGAATCAGCCGAAGCGTATCATTAGTGTTCTGGAAGATATTACTGAACTGAAAGAGAAAGATATTTTAATTCGTAAAGGAGACAAGCTTGGGGCTGTGGGACAATTAGCTGCTGGGATTGCTCATGAAATTCGCAATCCATTAACGACAATTAAAGGATTTGTCCAGCTGTGGGGAAAGGAAAGTCCAACAAAGTATAGCGACATTATTTTGTCGGAACTACAAAGAATTGAATTTATTATGAATGAATTTTTAATGTTAGCCAAACCTCATCAAGAACTGAAAATGGAAAAACTTCATTTGAATAAAATATTAAATGAAGTCATGATTTTTATGCAACCTGAAGCATTACTTCATAACGCTAATATTGTTAATACGTTGGCTGCTAATTTACCAACAATATTTGGAGAAATGAAGCAAATTAAACAAGTGATCATCAATTTAATCAAGAATGCTTTAGAAGCGATGCCTAATGGCGGGATTATTACAATGCTAACAAAGTATGACAATAATAGAGTGATAATAGAACTAATAGATGAAGGGATCGGAATTCAAAAGGATCGGATTGCTAGGCTCGGTGAACCATTCTATTCTAATAAAGAAAAGGGGACCGGTCTTGGATTAATGGTGAGTTTTAAAATTATCCAAAATCATAAAGGAACCATTTCTTTTGAAAGCGAAGAAGGTAAAGGGACAAAGGTGATTATTTCTTTACCTGTATATAAAGAAAATAAGTAATCTTTTGACAAAGGAAGCTATTCGCTTCTTTTTTTTATGAATATTTATATATACAAATAAGACGTATAAAAATCGCCTAATAATAGAAAAAAGATATTGATAATCATTTTCAGTAGTAGTAGAATGAAAAATAGTAATTTATGTGAATAGTTGAAAACAGTTAGGAGAAAAGAATCATGAAGAAAATGCCGTGGAAAGTTGTAACGAGCCTATCTCTTGCCGCATCAATGTTTATCGCTGGCTGTGGAAAAGATAGTGAAACGTCTGAAAGTAATAGTAAAACGGATGATAAAGAGCAGAAAGCGACTGTAGAAGTGCAAGATTATACATTTGATACAGCTGATAATATGTTTGCATACAGCGAATTTGAATTGTCTGGCGAACCTTTAGCAGAGGGACTGGGACTTGATCTTGATGTTTTAGACCCTAAGAAAATTAATCAGCCGACTCCTTTTGATTACATTGCTGGTATTGAATCCTATGAGTATTCAGAGGAGGCGATGTATGAAGTTGTAGAAAAATCAGGCTTAGGATTACATTTAGTACATGGCCCAGCGGTTCAAGAAATGGCTAAAGAATCAGGTAAAAAGCCTGAAGAAGTGTTAGGGGAGCGCTTTTATTCGTTAGCTGATGCCGTGGGATATCCGAGAGAAGAAATATTTTCGAATATGTATCCGACGTTTATTGAGTATGCAACAGGAGACCCACATTATACTCAAAAAGTAGATACTGGAGAATATGCACCTAATGACGATGGGACTTATGTTCCTATGTATCAAGTAAACTTTGAATCTTTGCGTTGGGATCGTGACAAAATGGACAAAATCCTTTCTCCAGCCGCTTATGGTGGAGTATTCTTAAAACAGGCTTTATGGGCAGGAGATTTTATGGGTGGTTTCCATACGATTGACAAAGATGAAGAGTTAGCTGGAGAAACGGCTAATGATGATGATGATCCTAATATTGCTCTTGGGGTTAGCTCTGCAGATGGGATGCAAGGGGCAATTTTAACGGAAGAAATATGGAATAAATTACAATATATTCGTTCGAGCTTATTTTTAGATGCGAAATCAGGAAAATTAACAGAGGCTGGTCTTGGAAGTCAGTATGATCCATCAAAAGGCCTTGTTTATTTACCTCATGCGATTGAAGTGGAAGAAAACGGAAATTATCAAGCGGCGAATGCCGAGTCATTAAAAGTGGTCGATGCAACGAGTCAGTTACATGACCAATGGATGATGCTTTGGCCTGCAGCTGAATTTTATGGTATGACAGACCAACGTCAAGAAAATAAAAACGTGGCTCCTTCATTTAGAGCTTTATTCGACGGAAAACCGTTTCCACAAGCGAATACAGCCAATATTGACACAATGGCTGAAAATGATCAATTAGCTAATGATCCATTCTCTGTTAATAAAGATGTCGCTTTACATGTATTTAAAAATATGAAAGCGATGCATTTTAATGAGAAAGAAGGAGCGTTTGTAACGGAGCATGACGGCAAATCTCAAAATAACATAGTAGATGCGTTTGAAGCGGGCTATTCGATGGAAGCGATGCGTATTTTTGAACGGGCGATTGATGGATTGCCAGTCGGTTATGCGAGCGGAGAAGCGGCAGAAGGTTTAGGTACAGAAGAAGCGAAGCAAGCGAAAGACATGATCCAAAAACAAGCCGATTTTATTTTGAATAAAATGATGCTTGAAAATGGCTTAGTCGCTGACCAATATGAAATTGGAAAAGGGGCTAGTGAAGAAGCTTCATTGAAAGCACAATTAGGGGCTATTCGAGGATTAACAGCGGCGTATTTATCAACAGAGGATGAAAAATATCGGTCAGCAGCTCGCGAATTATACGTAACGATGGAAAAAGAGTTCTTCAACGAAGAATTGAACATTTTAGAAACGAAAAAAGGCGAGATGAAGTGGGATCCAGAGACAGCGGGTGCTTTATCTGGTGTGTATCGAATTGCCATTCAAAATTTAAGTAATCAAAATGCGAAAGAAACAGATAAAGAGTTAGAAGTAGAAACGATTATTAATCGCTATAATGACTTCTATAATCTCGTCATTGATGGTCCTTCACTAGAAGAAGGAATGCAAACAAGTGAATTTTGGGATACAGGTGATTTCTACAAGTCAGATGATAAGTCTGGAAACACAGATGGAGACAATGTACCACAAATTCAAGCAGGACATGGGAAATATGGAATTTCTCCAGTGCTTGTACCTGTTGAAGTAAAAGAAAAATAAAAGAAGGTATGAATCGTGAAAAAAACGAACCTTTTATTTGCGCTCGCGCTCCTTATGATAGGGGCGCTAGTCGCATGTTCAAATGAAAAAGAAGATATTATTCGTCAACAAGCAGCAAGTAGCAATGATATTATTATGTCAACT
The DNA here is from genome assembly GCF_037201805.1 of Bacillus sp. FJAT-52991. Taxonomy (GTDB): domain Bacteria; phylum Bacillota; class Bacilli; order Bacillales; family Domibacillaceae; genus Bacillus_CE; species Bacillus_CE kandeliae. The sequence goes on from NZ_CP147404.1 coordinate 1,531,789, forward strand.
AAATCAGAGATGATTTTTACAGCGAATATCGATGTGGATACTGTAACGATGATTGACAGTAAAACGAAAAAAGTGAAAAACGAAATTGAAGTAGGTAAGCAACCGGTTCAATTAGTACTTTCTCCTGATGAAGAAACTTTATATGTCTCTTGCAGGTATGATAATCGTGTAGACGTTATTGATGTAAAGAAACAAAAAGTGGTCGATTCTATTAAAACGGGCATAGAGCCATACGGACTAATGACGAGTCAGGATGGAAAGAAATTATATGTAGCCAATTACCGAGAGAATAATATTTCAGCCATTGACTTGAAGTCTGAAAAAGTAAAGAACATCGAAGTCGGTGATAGACCTCGCACATTGGCCATTTCAAAAGATGGAAAAAAACTATACGCGACAAATTACTTAAATGGTGAAATAAAGGTAATCGATACAGTAAAAGACAAAGTATCCAATACGATTACATTAGCTTCATCTCCGGATCAGTCTAATCGAAAGAAAAGCCAGGGAACACCGAATACACTTGAACAATTTGTTATTTCTCCGGATGGAAAAACAGCTTGGGTATCTCACTTACTGACGAATACAGATACGCCTGTTCAGTTTGACGAAACCATTTTTCCAGCTATTTCAGTGATTGATTTAGAAAAGGAAAAGGAGAAAGTAGAAGAACGAAAAGAGCTATTTGAAGAAATTAATGTGACTGATAGACAAAACCAAACGATGATTGTATCAAACCCGTATGATATCGTCTTCCAACCGGATGGAAGCAAAGCTTATGTTGTTATGTCCGGGAGTGAAGATCTTGTTGTTTTTGATTTAAAACGAGGCGGAAATGCGGTGCAGGTCTTGCGGCGAATTGAAGGGGATAACCCAAGAGGGGCCGTCTTATCCCCAGATGGAAAGACGCTGTTTGTTCATAATGCGATGAGTCATGATTTGGCTACCATAGATACTGGAGGAGACAGTAGTTATGGGCGAGCAAAAATGGCTGGGGAAAATATAAAACTAATTGAAAAAGATTCGTTAGACCCTCTTGTTAGGGAAGGTAAAACTATTTTTTACAGCGGAAATAGCGATGAATATGCAACTGATATTACCGGGGATAATTGGATGAGTTGTATTTCCTGTCATGCGGATGGGGAAATCAATGGATTGTCGATTAGTACAGTAAAAGGTCCTCGAAATATTCCGTCTAATGTATTAACTACGGAAACAGGTTTGTTTATGTGGGATGGAAGTCGAGATGATTTCACAGATTATTTATTGACCGTCCAAGGAGAAATGGGAGGGATGATGGATTATGATCCTTCGAAGCCTCTTCCAAAAGAAGTAGAGCATATGTATGATGCGATGTTTGCTTATTTGAAGGATCCTAATTCATTCCCTGTACCTAAAAGTCCATATAGAAAAAATGGTGAGCTAACAGCGGATGCCGAAGCAGGAAAAATATTGTTTGAAGGGAAAGGTCAATGTTTAAGCTGTCATGGGGGAAAAATGATGACAGATAGTGTCCAGGCTATTGGAAAAGACGGAAACCTTTCGACAGACAATACTCAATTTCTGCATGACATTGGGACAGGATCTGATCAAGATCAGCCTTCAGATGGCGATGGACGTGCCCAGTTTACAAATAAACGAGATGACAAGAAATTTGATACACCTACTTTAAGGGGAGTATGGGCAACGGCACCTTATTTTCATGATGGGAGTGCGAAAACCATTGAGGAAGCTGTGACGAGACATAATTACGACAATGCTCCCGAGCTATCAGCTGAAGAAATTGATAAAATTGCGGCTTATGTCAAATCTATTGAGTAAAAATGAAATCAAATAAAGTGAAACTTCAATCAGTGAGGGACTTATAGCCTGTTAATGCGGATAAATTGAAAAAGAGCAAGGGCTCACTTCCATTTATGGTAAAATAGAAGAAAAGACTAAAGGGAGTGGGACAAGTGAACATGGTGAATGGCTTCATGCAACTATTTGTGTTTGCTATACCCGTTTTTTTCATCGCTCTATTTACAGGGTTGTTTTTTTCAGAGAAAAGACGAAATGAAAGATTTAGAAGAATAGAAGAGAGAGTAGAACAAAAACAAGATCGTGAATGAAAAGCAGGTGGATCGCCTGCTTTTTTTTGTTGATTGTGAGTTGTTAAATTAGACAATGTCTAAAAAATATTTTTCTTTATTTCTCTCTATTTTTTGCTATAGTTAGAGAGGAATTATTCTTGAATGGGGGGATTTTATGCTAAAAGAGTTTAAGGAATTCGCTATGCGTGGGAATGTTATTGACCTAGCAGTCGGGGTGATTATCGGTGGAGCCTTTGGTAAAATCGTGACGTCGCTTGTTGAAGATATTATCATGCCGCTTGTTGGATTACTTCTTGGAGGAGTCAACTTTACTGATTTAGCCTTTACCTATCATAAGGCGACTGTTAAATATGGAGTGTTTATTCAAACAATCGTGGACTTTTTAATTATTTCTTTTTCCATTTTTCTTTTTATCAAGCTGTTTAATAAACTAACTTCTAAGCAAGAAAAAGCAGAGGAACTAGCAGCACCAGCACCTTCTCAAGAGGAAATACTGTTAACAGAAATTCGGGATTTATTAAAGGCGCAAAAATAATTTCAATGAGCAAGAGATCCATCTCTTGCTCTATTTTTAATTTCGTGCAAATGGCCATTTTGCACGAATGAGTCAAAAACAATCGCCAATATAGAAGAAGATTGTCTAATGGAGTGATCCTTTGTCGCTTTAATTGACGGAATATTGCGAATGAGATACTCTTAATTCAAGTGTGTAAGTATGGAAAAAGAATGGTAGAAGGGGGTTATTCAGAATGAGGAATAGTCATTTTCGTTTAGTGAATCAAGAGGTATCGAAAACGATTACTGAATCTTGGAAAAGAAGTCGAAAAAGCAAAGTATCAGAAACCCTTAATTCTGCACCTCTTGTGTTAACCGAGGAGGATATTAAAAAAATCAAACACTGTGGTGACCTTTATCAATCTTTTTCAAGCGTCTATTCCCGAATGGAGAGGGAGATTGAAGACTGCTATGCTTTAGGGTTAGCGGATGAAAGCGGCAGAATGATTGGCGTAAGGATGAAAGGAAAGTTACATGATCAATTACGGGAAGCCAACTTTTATCCAGGAGCAAATTGGCAGGAAGAAGTGACAGGCACCAATGCCATTGGCACCGCATTAGCTGCAAAAAAGCCGGTGACGATTCATACAGCGGAACATTTTTGCGATGCTTGGAAAGCATTTTCGTGTGCAGGTGTCCCGATTTTTCATCCAGTTAAAAAGAAGGTAATAGGCATCCTTGATTTGACGAGCAATGATGAACATTTCCATAAACAAAGTTTATTGCTGACAAAGGCGATTGTTGAAGGAGTTCAGTTAGATATGATGAATCGTTTGTATGAAAAATATAATGTACTTAAAGAGCGTTTTAATGAAAAGAGAAAAGAAATCAAGAATGATTGGCTAATTGTTTTCGATGATCAAGGAGAAATGATTGCTTCCAATCGTGCTTCAGAACCTTTTCATTATATATGGAAATTTGATTTTGATTGGATTACATATTTCCATCAGTTACAAAATAACAGAAAAGTAGATCGAGTCAATGAATCTATACCGTTTTTACATGGACAACCTCATGGGAAAATACACCCTATCGTTCACACCCAAAAAGTAATAGGGATCATTGTTCAACTTCCAAAGAAAACATCTCCTTCAATGACTTCTAAGATGACGAATAAAACATTTCAAATAGAAAACGGAGTCATTGGTCACAGCGCTCCATTACAATCTTTATTATCAAAACTTGAAAAGGTTGCTCCAAGCCATGCATCGGTTTTACTGACTGGAGAAAGCGGTACTGGAAAAGAAGTGTTTAGTCGATTGCTCCATCAATTAAGTGGAAGAAAAGAGAAGCCATTTATTACATTTAATTGTTCGTCTCTTAACCATGAACTGGCGGCGAGTGAATTGTTTGGCTATGCCCCCGGCTCTTTTACGGGAGGATTAAAAGAAGGAAAGAAAGGATTGTTTGAAGCGGCTGATGGCGGTGTTTTATTTTTAGATGAAATTGGAGAAATTCCGTTAACCGTTCAACCATTGCTTTTACGAGTGTTACAGGAAAAAGAAGTGTTAAGAGTAGGAGAATATAAATCTAGAAAAGTGGATGTTCGAATTATTGCAGCTACAAATCGTGATTTAAAACAAATGGTTCGAGAGGGTACTTTTCGAGAAGACCTTTATTACCGATTAAGTGTGATCAGCTTACCAATCCCTCCGCTGAGAGAAAGAAAAGAAGATATTCTTCTGTTAGCCAATTATTTTTTAGAAAAGTGTCAACCGGCTAGACGTATCCAATTCAGTGAGTCGGTTGTAAAGGTATTACAAACCTATGACTGGCCGGGCAATGTCAGAGAGCTTCGTAATGTGATTGAATACAGCATATTATTTGTGGATGAGCATATAATTGAAATGCATCACCTACCAGATTATTTGCAAGAACATGTATTCATTCCATCTGTGTTGACAAATAAGCTACAAGACATAAGTGGGGAAAAACATGAACGAGAAAACATTATTCAAATGTTGAAGCAAACGAATTTTAATGTAACAAAAGCTGCCAAGATGCTCGGGTTTTCGCGAGGCACATTGTATAATCGTCTGAGAAAATACAATATATCCTACTGAAAATAAACAAACTGTTCAAACGCATTTGAACAGTTTGTTTATTTTTTTGAACAATCGAGCTTCTAAATGGTTTGAAAATATGTAATAATCAATCTTTTTGTTTTGGCATAGTATTTGCATTTATATAGATGAGCTCATAGACATTTAAGGATTGAACTGCTAGAGGGTGAGTTGTCAAAAATCTAAGGAGGGGAATGAAGGTGAGAGCTGCCGTAATGGAGGAATTCAACAAACCGCTCAAAGTTTTAAATGTGACGGACCCTGAGTGCGGCCCTGATGATGTGATCGTTGCCGTGAAAGCCAATGGAGTTTGTCGCAGTGATTGGCATGGATGGGTTGGTGATTGGGGATGGATGGGTTTAAAGCCTGAATTGCCTCATATTCTCGGTCATGAGTTTGCGGGAGTGATTGAAGAGGTCGGAAAAAATGTAAAGCGTTTCAAAAAAGGAGATCGAGTCGTTATTCCCTTTAGTCTAGGATGTGGGAGTTGTGATTGTTGTCAAACGGGACATCAAAATGTGTGTGAAAATATAACGGTTTTCGGTTTTGTTTGCAATGGCTCTTATGCTCAGTTTACTAGAGTGCCTCTAGCCGATCAAAATTTAGTTCATTTACCAGAATCCATTGATTTCACTACGGCTGCTTCCTTAGGTTGTCGATTTATGACAAGCTTCCACGCAGTAACAGATATTTCAGGCGTAAAAGCTGGCGACTACTTTACCATTTACGGAGGTGGTGGAGTAGGCTTAGCTGCTCTTCAAGTAGCTTCGACACTAGGAGCTAGGGCAATTGTGGTAGATATTGATGATCAAAAGCTAGAAATGGCCAAACAACTTGGAGCTGTGGAGACAGTCAATTCAAGGGAAGTGAACCCGGTTGAAGCCATTATGGATATAACCAGTGGCGGAAGTGATATTACGTTAGATGCATTGGGTATTGCTGAAACTTGCCGAAATTCGATTATGAGTTTAAAAAACAGAGGTACTCACGTTCAAGTAGGATTAACGACTAAAGAAGAGGGGGGCATGGTTGCACTGCCGACCGACTTAATTGTTGCGAAAGAACTGCAAATAAAAGGTTCGTTAGGAATGCAGCCTCATCGATATAAAGCCTTGCTTGCGATGGTAGAAAGCGGCCAGCTTCATCCAGAAAAGCTCATTTCAAAAACGATTTCTCTAGAAGAAGCAAGCGATGTGCTAGCGTCTATGCATGAGTACGGAACTGTAGGATCAGTTATTATTGATCGTTTCTAAATAAAAATAAGGAGGAGATTTAAATGGAAAAAACAATCAACGTATCACCACGTGTAAAGGAGTTTTTAAAAGGAACGAAAAAGCTATTCATTAATGGAAAGTGGGTCGAGTCCGCTTCAGGAAGAACATTTGAAACATATAATCCAGCAACAGGAGAAGTGCTTGCCGTTGTAAGTGAAGCGATGGAGCAAGATATTGAACAAGCTGTTCAAGCCGCAAGACGAGCGTTTGACGGTGGGCCATGGTCAAAGATGAGTGCAGCGGAACGAAGCCGATTGATTTATTTATTGGCTGACAAAATGGAAGAGCATAAAGACGAATTAGCACAGCTTGATACGTTAGATAGCGGAAAGCCTATTCGTGAAGCATCCGCAGCGGACGTGCCGCTTGCGATTGAACATTTTCGTTATTTTGCTGGATGGGCTACGAAGATCATGGGACAAACGATTCCGGTTGCCAGAAATTATTTGAATTACACTCGTCATGAGCCTGTAGGGGTAGTTGGACAAATTATTCCTTGGAATTTCCCATTACTGATGGCAGCGTGGAAATTAGGAGCTGCACTGGCAACAGGTTGTACAGTCGTCTTAAAACCGGCAGAACAAACGCCATTATCGGCTCTTTATTTAGCTCAGCTCGCTCAAGAAGTCGGTTTTCCTGATGGTGTGATCAACGTAGTTCCTGGTTTTGGAGAAACCGCAGGAGCCCCATTAGTGAACCATCCAGAAGTCGATAAAATTGCCTTCACTGGTTCTACACCGGTTGGTAAATCCATTATGAGACAAGCATCGGAAACACTTAAACGAGTCACGCTTGAGCTAGGAGGGAAATCCCCAAATATTATTTTACCGGATGCTGACCTTAGCAAAGCGGTACCAGGTGCTTTATTCGGTGTTATGTTTAACCAAGGACAAGTGTGCTGTGCAGGTTCTAGACTGTTTGTTCAGAAAAAGAAATATGATAATTTCCTAGCAGATATGGTAAGCCATGCTGAAAAAATTCAGCAAGGACAAGGAATTGATCCAAAAACAGAAATGGGACCACTCGTTTCAGACGAACAGCAAAAGCGCGTCATGTCCTATATTCAAAAAGGACAAGAAGAAGGAGCGGAAATTTTAACAGGTGGAAAAGTACCGTTTGATAAAGGATACTTCGTTCAACCGACGATTTTCGCTGATGTAAACGATTCCATGACGATTGCGAAAGAAGAAATTTTCGGACCAGTTGTTTCTGCCTTGCCATTTGATGATTTAGATGATTTAGTCGAGCGTGCCAATAACACGGATTTTGGTTTAGCGGCAGGCGTATGGACGGAAAATGTAAAAAGAGCTCACTATTTAGCTCAGCGAATTAAAGCGGGAACGGTTTGGGTCAATTGCTATAACGCTCTTGATGCAGCGAGTCCATTTGGCGGATTTAAGCAATCCGGTTTAGGAAGGGAAATGGGCTCTTACGCTTTAAATGCTTACACAGAAGTGAAAAGTGTATGGGTTGACTTAAACGAATAATCTGGAAGAGTCTGGTCCGCTTATAGCGGGCCAGCTTTTCTACAATGAAGAAAGGAGTAGTTTTAATGAAACATATTAAACCTTTGAATTTCAAAGGCAAGATGATTGAACAAACGGTTGACCTTGAAAAAAAGCCAGAGGTACAAGGATTAGCGTTGCTTCCAATGGGATGTACGAGTTTGTTTGATCCAGGATGGGAAACGGACTTTTCGGGAATGAGTTTAGAAGGGGTATGCCAACCGCACTATAAAGACATTTATGGATGTTACGGTGATTGCTGGTGGGCAGCCCAAGTACCAGATGGATTAACGAATTACGGCAGTTGGGCAGATGAATGCCCTGTCGCTGCGAATGATTGGCGAAAATTAACGTATGTGAAACCTTAAGAAGGAGCTATGCCATGAGAAAAAAATATATCATGATGGTTGGTATTATAGCCGGTTTTATATGGTTGTTAGTTGCTTGTTCGGATTCTGCCATCGAAGAGCAACAAAGCGAGCAAGGAGAAACTGTCTCATCAGATGTACTTGTCAGTAAGCAAGTAGAGAAAAGTTGTGTCAGCTGCCATGCAGTAGATCAATCCGGTAAACTGGAACGAATTGAATACATGCGGAAAACGCCGGAAGGATGGGCGCAAACCATTTCAAGAATGGAAAGAATTCATGGCTTGAAAATCACGGATGAAGAAAGAGAGCAGCTAGTAACAGATTTAAGTAGAGAAAGAGGATTAGCTCCTGAAGAGGCAGAGAAGGTGCAATATTGGCTAGCGAATAAACCATCTTATTCCGAACCTATGCCTGAAAACGAAAGTGTTGCTCAAAGTTGTATTGGGTGCCATGCGGCTGGAAGGTTTGAAGCTCAGCGAAGAACAGAAGAAGAGTGGAAGAATTTGAAGGATTTTCATCTAGTTATGTATCCATCGATTTATTTAAATCATCGCCATATGGACTGGCCAGAGGAATCGGAAAAAGCACTTGAATTTTTAGCAAAAAATTATGGAGAAGAATCCGAGGCTTGGGAGAAATGGAAAGGAAAAGAATACGATGTAACAGGAAAGTGGAAAGTAGCTGGTTTTCAAGGAACGAACGGCTATTACATTGGAGACAGTGAATTTTCAAAGTCAGAAAAAGGTTACACAGAGGAGAAGAAAGTCCGCTTTATTAAAGATGGAAAGGAAGAAAATTTTAGCGGAGATACAAAGATGTTCTCTGGATATATGTTACGTTCGCACTATAAGCAGGGAGAGAACAAAATAAATGGCACGTACAATGTAACGAGTGAAAACGTCATTAAAGGTGATTGGTCTAAAGTAGATGACCTTGGTATTACAGCAGAAGAGACGTATTACAAAGTTCAATCAGAAACACCAGAAATTTTTCATGCAGAACCTTTTGCTTTGAAAAAAGGAGAAACAAACAAAGTGACCCTTTATGGGATGAACTTAAAGAAATTAAAACAAGAGTTATTATCCTTACCTAAAGGAGTAGAAGTAGTCAGTTTAACAGCCATATCTGATGATCAAGCAGAAGTTGAAATGAAAGTTGACCAGAAAGCCGAAATAGGAGCTTTTGCTTTAAATGGGGAGAAGGTTAACGTTCATGAAAAGTGGATGTTATATGATCAAGCAGATTATATAAAAGTTGAACCAGCTTACGGTGTTTCCCGAATGGGAGGAGCAGGGCCGATGGATAAAGTGAGCATTCAATATGTCGCTTATGCTTACAGCAACGGCAAAGATGGGAAGAAAGAGTCAAAAGATGACTTGAATCTTGGCCCGGTGGATGCGGAGTGGTCGTTGTTAACGTATCCAGAAAAGAATGCCTCAAGGGATGATCGTCCATACATTGGTGAACTAGCTAAAAATGGTTTATATACACCGAAAGCAGAAGGGCTAAATGAGGCTCGAGAATTTGTTCAAGAAAACGTAGGAAGTGCTACGGTACAAGCAAAAGTGACGATTGATGGAAAAAGCTTTACAGCTACAACACATCATATCTCTACTGTACCAGACTATGTGAATAATGTTCACTAATAAAGGAGTTGGCCGCTATCGCAAACGTCGCACTAACTAATTATATTCAATTTGAAGTCGAAAATAAGAAATATTTATTTCATGGGTTAACAGGAAATATTCTTGAATTGGATGAGCTATCTAAAAATATGGTTCAAACATTTAATGAACATGGAGAACGTGTAGCTGATACACGGACTGTTTCAGAACATTATTTGTTGCAAAAGAATCCACAATTTGCTGAGGTGTTAACCGAGCTTGAGCAGATGGAAATGATTCAACGAGACTCCTATAATGAACAGCGTTTTTCCAGCACTCCTGCCCCGCCGTCAACAACTGCCAATATGCCTGTTAAAACGCTTGTTTTTCATTTAGTGAATGAATGTAATTTACGCTGCACATATTGCTATGCAGGAGATGGAGAATACGGGGCGCCACAAAAGTATATGTCCGTTGACACAGCAGATCAAGCCATCCAATTTTTAATGGAAAACAGCTTTGATGAAAAAGAAGTGAATATTGTTTTATTTGGTGGAGAACCTTTTTTAAATTGGAAAACGTTGAAATATGTAGTGGAGCAGGCAACATTACAAGCTACAAAACATGGGAAAAGCGTAGGTTTTTCTTTAACAACGAATGGAAGTAAAATGTCAGAAGCACAAATGGCTTTTCTCAACGAGTACAAAGTCATGGTTTCTGTCAGTATGGATGGAACAAAAGAAGCTCATGACCGACATCGGCCGCTGGCTGGAGGACAAGGCTCGTATGATCGTGTCAGTCAAAACGTCGAAAAACTAATGAATATTCACCATTCTGCTCCAATCGGCACTCGCGTCACAGTCGTTAAAGACTTTGAAAAGCTGGAAACATCTTTAAAACATCTTTTATCTAAAGGGTTCTACGAGGTGGGGTTTGCCCCTGTCACTGAGACAAACATGAATCTTGCTTTAGATGATGAAGATTTAAAGGAGTTATTGTGCCAATTTGAAGAACTGACTGATTTATTTGTTGAACATGCATTAAAAAATGAATACGTTGGATTTTCAAATTTAACAAATCTTTTAAAGGAACTGCACATCGGAACGAATAAAGCGTATGGGTGTGGAGCGGGGCTAGGCTTTTTTGCGGTCAGTCCGGATGGCGGTTTGTTCCTTTGTCATCGTTTCAATGAAAATGAAGAATTCCGGATGGGAGATATTTTCTTTGGAATTGATCAGAAAAAGAGAGCGAGCATGTTAGACGAGCTTCATGTGGATCGTAAGCCTACTTGTCAATCTTGTGCGTTAAAACATATTTGCTCTGGCGGCTGTTATTATGAGGCGATGGAAAGACAAGGAGATTACCGAGCCCCTAATGCCCATTACTGTAACTGGATGCATGAATGGATCACGATCGGATTGAAAGCGTATGTGAAAATTTCTCAACAAAACCCTACATTTTTAGAGAAAATCAGTGGTGTCACAAAAGAGAGGTGTGTGAGCAACTAATGGTCAAGAAAACAGCTACATTCTTCATACTAGCTTTATTGCTAATCATCGGAAGCACAAGTTCTCTCAGTAGCGCAGAAGAAGATTATACGGAAAGAGTCTATATTTCAGGGTATGGACAAATCATCCCTATTGATCCGTCTGTTCCGAAAGTAATGGAAAGTATCAAAGTAAAAGGGCCTGTTCGAGATATGAGTTTCTCAGAAGATGGCAGGACAGGCTTATTTTTAGCCAATGACCGGAAATCGCTTTATGTAGTAGATACGATGCAAAATAAAATAACGTCTGAAATTAATCTCCAAGCAAGAACGGATCAAGGTTTGTTAGATCGTCGTGTATGGGGAAGCACCATCTCACCTGATGGGAAAAAAGCGTATGCATTCGTGACCCAAGGGGAGAAAAGACGGAATAGTTTTAAAACTCACCCTAGCAAGATCATAGAAATTGATATTGCTAGTAAAGAAGAGAAGCGTAGCGTGGAGGCTCCTTATGGCACACATGTCCTTCAATTTAAGAAAGGAGATCCGAATACCATCTATGTTTGGGGGTATGACATTCATGAATTAAATCTAAAAAATATGAAACTAACATTAAAAGAAGGAGTGAAGCATCCTAAAAACAAGGAAGATGGGGTAGGTAACTTCCTGATGTTATTTCCACGGGGTGAGAACGGAATTAACTCTATTCCGTTAATGAAGCAGTACCCTGACGGACGAGTAACGGAAGGGATTATGTGGATGAATTTAAAGTCTGGAGAATTGAAAACACTTGAATACGATCGCGAACCTATCGGAATGTTTTCCGCTGTGATCGATCAAAAAGAGGAGTTTGCTTATACGACTTTAAATAAATGGTATAAGGTGGATATAAAATCACAAAAGGTTGTGAAGGAGGCCACACCGCCAGTTGGAAGTATGTATGGGGTGAATTTAAGTGCGGATGAGGAAAAATTATACTTTAGCGGTGCGGGAAATGACTTTATTATTGCTAATAAAGACTTACAGGTAGAGAAAAAACTGACCATCCCGACCGATAGTCTAGATCTGAAAGTAATTAAAATTCAAAACAAATGATAAAGGTGATTTCTAAGAATCGTAGCAATGTGACAAAGGTACAGAGGAGGTTGGTTCATGGAATTTGCTGTGGCTATTCAATCCATAAGAGATTTAAAACATGTGAAAGAACCTTGGAATCCCATTGAATCGCAAAATGAAATAGAAGCGGAACTTCAGGAGACCTTTTTTCAAGAGTGGAAGGAGGTGTTTGGAGACGTATCTACCCCTGACCGAATCGTGTTTGGGTCGGAATTTTGTCAATACCGCATTCCTTCTTTGAAAAATCTTAAGAAAGCGTTGGCGTTTTGCTCAGAAAATGATCTAGATTTCTCTTTTGCTACTCCATATGTACATGAGGAAAAATATCAGCAACTTCATGAGCTATTAGCTTTTTTAAATGAAGAGGCCGAGCAGCAAGAGGAAACGATTGAAGTGATCATCAATGATTGGGGCGTCTATTACTATACGAAAAAACATTTTCCAAAGCTTCACTTAGTTATTGGCCGATTATTAAATAAATCGATTCGCGATCCGCGCGTGGCGCATCATTACAATGAAAGCAATGCGCCGGAAGAAGGAAAAGACTTTTTTAAGAATACAGGTTTGTTTGCCACAGCCTTTAAACAGTTTTTAGCTGATGGAAAGGTAACTGGATACGAATTTGATCAATTAATTCAAGGAAATTCATTAAGCGCGAACGAGGCCGAGCAAACGATTGGCTTGCATTTTCCGTTTGGCTGTGTCGCTAGCGGAAGCGCTTGTATGGTGGGGTTTATGGATACGGATAAAACGGATAAGTTCCGTGGCGATCCAGAATGTAAACAACAATGTCAGCTATATATTTTTGAACTGAAAAATAAACTTCATACAGATATGAAAAGCCGTGTATTTCAAAAAGGAACGACCGCTTTTTATAGCCATGATAAAGGATTGGTCAAGGCAGGATTTTCTAGTTTGCAAACGATTGAAAATGCTAGAGCTGTATATAGTATCAGGATTCCTGTCTAAAGGAGGCGGAAAAAATGAACATTTTAGCACCGCTTGGAGCGAAAGAAGAAGTAGAGATGTTAGCTGAAAATGGAGCGGAAGAATTTTACTGTGGCATTACTCCAAATGAATGGATGAAACAGTACTCACCAGGTGTATGGATCAACCGGCGTAATCCATACGCCGGCTTTCCTTCTTTTCAAGATTTACAAGAAGCGGTACGACAAGCAGAAAGCTATAACATCCCGATTTTCTTAACGTTAAATGCTCCTTATTATATGGAAAAACAATATCCGATGTTGATCGATTTAATTAAGCATTGTTCGGAAGAAATTGGCGTTCGAGCGTTTATCGTCAGTGACCTAGGATTAATGATGGCCATGAAGGAGAAAGTGCCTCAAGCTGCTATACATGTGAGCAGTTTAGCCGCCCCGATGAATACTGGGAGTATTGAACTGTATAAGCAAATAGGGGTGGAGAGAATCGTTCTCCCTAGAAGTGTTCAATTAAATGAAATTCCTAAATTGAAAGAATCCGCTGGAGATATCGAGCTAGAGGTGTTTATTTTGAATGACGGTTGTGTTTATGAAGAAAGCTTTTGTATGACCACTCATTCAGCAGGAGCCTTCTGTGCACAGTCACAATGGGAATATAAAGCTTTTCATGCGGATGGAAATAAGCAGTTGTCTTCCCGAGAAATGGAGAAGTTGATTGAGCAAGTAAATGATTATCGGGAGTTTGTTTGGTTTGTTAATGATTGTAATTGTCAAATTGCTTCTGATGGACTGCCGCTTGGACCTTGTGGTTTATGTTCTCTTGAAAAACTATTTCATTTAGGTGTCGATTCGCTAAAGATTGTCGGCCGTGAAGGAGCGCCTTATAGAAAGTTGGCTAGTATACAGATGGTTAAAGCGGTGGTCGATCATGTTCGGAAACAAGCAGGGGAAGAGGAAGTAAAGCAACTAGCGAGAAACATTCGCAATCAGCCTCAATATTGTGATTCTGGGCTTATGTGCTATTATCGCTGAGGTGAAAAAAGATGAATATTTTTTCTTTCATCAAACCATATCGTTTCATCTTTTTACTCGTTTTTGTCATGGGGCTCCTCTCGACATTTATTACATCGATACAGCCAATGATTGGGAAGTTTTTCATTGATGAAGTATTGATTGCTAAACGGTATTCATTCTCGCTTACTTTAACATTAGCGATTGCAGTAGCAGCTGTTGGTTATGGCGTGGCTCTCTTCACCAAGTTTCTTTATTTTCGAATGAGTTTGCATATCATGGTCGATATGCGAACAACATTCTATCATCACCTGTTGCATCTCCCGTTTGATTTCTTCACCAAAAATCGAACGGGAGATATCTTATCTCGAATGAACGAGGATATAACAGAAATACAGCGTCTTTACACAGAAAATGTATTGCAGCTATTCACCATTGGCTTAACTTTCATCTTTAACGTGGCATTATTATTATTTTTGGACTGGCGTTTAACATTGTTATCCTTTCTGTTTATGCCTTTATTAGTGATAGGTGTTCAAAAGTTTCGTCGGCTGATTTTTATCAACCAAATGGAATTTCGAAAAGTATCAGCGAAAAATCAAAGTTTTCTATACGAGACATTTTCATCTATGAATTTTATCCGTACCGCCCATATCGAAAAACAGCTGAAACAGCAGTTTAAAGAGGAACTAGAGGATATTAATAAGCAAAATATGAAAGTGATGTTTACGAATGCCTGGGCACAAGGAATTCCGCAGTTCGTTTTAATGGGGTCAGCTGTTTTTATGCTATCATTTTTAGGGCAACAAGTGATGCGCGGAGAGATGACGCTAGGGACTTTGCTGGCTTTTATGGCGTATCAAGCTAGCCTATTCGCCACTGTTCAAGGTATGGCCCAGCTGTATATGAAGTTTCAAAAAGGTCGAGCATCGATTCAGCGTGTAAACGATTTCTTTCATATTCCACATATTCAAGTCGAGGGGAAAGATGTTCCACAGCTATTTCATACGATTCGCTTTGACCAGGTCTCTTTTTTTCATCATCCCAATCAGCCAATTTTAACGGAGTTTAACCTTGAAATTAAATCAGGAGAAAAAGTGGGCCTTATTGGAGAGAATGGGATGGGCAAAAGCACCATTGCTCAGTTACTAGCACAAATATATGAACCTGTCAGAGGGGCGGTTTACTTAGACGATAAAAATATCAGTGAATTTTCTAAAGCAAGTTGGTATAACAAAGTTTGCTTAGTCGCACATGATCACCCTGTTTGGTGTACGACGATTGAAGACTTTTTAAGACTAGGCAAGAAACAAGCCACAGCAATTGAATTGGAACAAGTAATAGAGTTAATGGGGTTGTCTAGCTGGATTCATTCATTGCCTAAGAAGATGAATACACAGCTTGGTGAGCGTGGTCTCACGATATCAGCTGGACAGAAGCAACGGCTTTTGCTGGCTCGAGCATTACTGCAAGAGGCTGATATGTATATTTTTGATGAGGCGACTTGCCATTTGGATACAGAATCAGAGCGCCAATTGTTTCAGCGGCTGCAAGAGCATTTGCAAAATAAAACCGTCATTTTCATCACCCATCGCCATGATCATTTAGCATGGCTAGATCGCGTAGTGGATTTATCTAAAACTGAATGGAAACCGATGAGAGGAAGGGTGGCGAGTGAACATGTATCCATTTAGCATGGATGAAGAAGAGTGGGGAAATGGACAGGGCATTAAAATCGCTCACATTGATAGTGGAATTAATGAATGGCATCCGCATATTGGGAAAGTGACTGGAGGTATAGCCTTTCGGGTGAATGATGTCGGCAAGATTGTGATGGAAGAAAGCTTTCAAGATGATCTTGGACATGGAACCGCTGTTGCGGGAGTCATTAAAGGGCAGGCTCCAGAGGCGGAACTATGGGCTGTGAAAATTTTTCATGATCGACTCACTACGTATATTGAAGTGCTATGTGCAGCGATTGAATGGTGTCTTGAGCAGAGAATGGATATTATAAATCTTAGCTTAGGCGTCAATCAAGATATTCCAGCATTTCGTCACATTTGTGAGCAGGCGAATGAAGCGGGCATCTTGATTGTATCAGCATGTGATGAACAAAATGGTTTATATTGGCCAGGCTACTATCATTCGGTTTATGCCGTTCGAAGCGCTAAGAGTGGGAGAAGAGGAGTCTTTCATTTTTCGCCCAATGATCCTATTCATTTTCAAACAGCAGGCGTTCCTAGAGAGTTAGAAGGACCGCTGCAAAAATTTAACTATCAAGGGCATAGCTTTGCCGCGGCTCATGTGACGGGGGTAATTGCTAAGGTCAAAGAAAAGTATCCAGAGGCAAGGACGATCTCTGAAATGAATCAGCTGTTCATCAAGCTGAGTGAACAGCAGGCTGTACAGGAAAGAAGCATCTGAGGATTAACTATACTATAATTATTAAAGGACATTACATATTAGCCATGTAAAATATGTAATGTCCTTTTATTTAGCTATCTTTTTTAACTTATTTCTTGATAAGAGTTCGATGCTCTTTTGGTTGATTAAAGTTCTCGCTGAAATGTTCCTTTTACCTTCATTGTTCGTTCCTTTTCTCTAAACATGAGCCAAATAATCAAACTTAATCCGAAGGTGAGGAACTCTAAGGAGACGATGTACCAAGGGTAAGGGCCTAAAAGGTCGAGTAGGCTAGTCCCTTTTGGTTTATGGTGTAAGTATAAATAATTGCCATCAACGATTCGGTTAATGATCATGATAAAAGGCATGAGCACATTTAAGAAGATGATCATTTTGAAAACAGAATAAATGGTAGGTCGATATCCTTTGATCCAAGTAAAATAAAGCGGTGTACAAAAAATAATCATATGAGTGATGAAAAAGTGGAAGAAACGAAAATGCGGAAAATCAAAAGTTAAAAACGGTGTTAATAACGCTTGAGAAGCACCTAATAAACCAGTAAATAATAAGATTTCATAGGCAATTCTCTTTTGACTTATTAATAAAATAACGGTTAAAAATAAACTAATGCTGCATAATTCTAATGGAAGTGAATGGCTGAGGTTCCAACTGTCCGTTACAATCATCCAAACATGATAGGTGATTTCCAATGTTAATAAAAAAAGTGCTATGCCAATTTCCGCATACTTTAGTTCAAGTGTTTTTAAATAATTTTTAAAAACGTACATAAAAACGATGCTTGAAATTAAAATAAGTAAAATAGCTATATGACTAGCTGAAAACATCTGAAAATGAAATTGCTCATTACTCCCACCGAACCAATCCATACTTTTCCCTCCCTCTACGAAAATAGTTTAACATATTTTGTTATGATCGTTTTTATATACGAAGAATAAATGAACGAATGTAATAGTAGAAGCATTTAATAAAGTGAAACTTCAATCAGTGGGGATTTTCTTCATCCCCCACTGATAAAAGAAGAACAAAGGCTAACATGCCTACGCTTCTTCTGCCATGTTGAGCAAGCAGTCAATAGATGAGCGTCATCGCGTGATCGATTCACTTTATTTGTTAATTCATTGTTAATTAAAAGCGGAATCGGTGTGAATGGTTGGAAATGCTGATATAATTGAGGATAAGTGAGGCAATCAAATAAGGAGTGGTGTGACTCATGCCGAAATATATTGTATTTGATTTCGATGGAACATTAGCGAACTCATTAACGCTTTTTATTGAAGCATATAATGAAATGGCAGAACGGGAAGGTTATCGGATCGTTCAGGAATCTGATCTTGAGCCTTTAAGCAAGATGTCTATTCCTGAACGATGCAAGTATTTAAATTTTCCTTTACGAAACATACCATTCGCCGCCCCAAAGATTTATCGTTATGTTAGGGAGTCCAATATTGGTTTTCAGTTTTTTCCTGGTATTAAGGAACTGCTAGATGAGTTAAAAGAGAAAGGCTACCGGCTAGCTATTATTTCTTCAAATGCAAAGGATATTATTAGTCAATCTTTAAAAACACATCAAGTGGATTATTTTGATGAAATTTTATGTTCTAAGTTTATTTTTAGCAAAGACAAAATGATTAAAAAGCTGTTGAATAAGTATAAGTTGACGCCGTCTGACGCATTATATGTCGGTGATGAAGAGCGAGACATCACCGCCTGCAGTAAAGCGGGCATTAAAGTCATCTGGGCCGGATGGGGTTATGATGCTGCTGAAGTGGCTTTGAAAGCAAACCCTGATTATATTGCTGAAAAGCCAAAAGAAATACTACCGATTGTATCTAAATTGAGTGTAAGCTGAACCATTTTCGCTATATGCAAACCAAAAGGATACTCACTCAAAAGTGGGTATCCTTTTAATAGCTCACTTGTTCAATTGTTGTTTTCGGTTGTTTTGCTACTTGCTTATTCAACCAAGTAGGGTACCAGCTATTGATCATTAGTTGCATTTTCTTTGAACTGAATTGCCCTTTCCATGATTGTACTGCTTCTCCGTCAATATAGAAGCTCACTTCATTTGGTAACACATCGATTCTATAACGATGAGCATCCTTAGTTGGATCAAAGGGTAATTGGTAAGTAGCTTGTTTCGCTTCTTTTCCATCTTTATAAACGGTAAACAGCACTTTTCCGCTAGAATCATTCCATATCTCAATGTCAATTTCATGATAAAGATCGGGTGGTGCATAAAGAAAAAAGCCAGTGATGGACCCCGGAGCATCAGCTACTTGAATGGTGGCTTCAAACCGGCCATATTGAAATGTTTCTCTCGTGCGAATCTCCCCACCGTTTCCCTCTTGATCAGAAAGCGAAAGAACCACTTTTCCAGGTTGGTGGCTCACTTGATCCGCTAATAAATAGCCGTGCCCAAGTGGAAATTCCTCTCTAACCTCCCACCTAGTAGAATCAAATGTCTCAAAGTCTTCGACTGTCCGAGAGGTGTTAAGAAGCATCCAATTCTTTATCCAAGAAGAATTGATGGCAACTACAACAACAAATAACACTAACATAAAAATCCATAATTTTGATTTCATTCTCATTTCTAATCCTAAAGTAAATATTTTTAGTATCGACATGCTAATGATAAGTAAAATGTATCGAATATTCTCTCGCTACACAATTAAAGGTAACGAAATGCGTTTGCAATAAATATAATATAAGAATAATAAAGACTTTTCAAGTTCATCCTATTTCTGTATAGTAATATAAAAGAGATATTTTAAAAAAGGAAGAGTTCCATGATTATTAAAAATGACGAAGAGCTTCAAGCTCTAAAAAAAATTGGCAAGATTGTTGCTGAAATACGTGATGAGATGCGTGCAGCGACAAAGCCTGGTGTGACGACAAAAGAATTAGATTTATTAGGTGGAGAATTATTTGCAAAGCATGGGGCCGTTTCTGGTCCAAAGGGTGAGTATGATTTCCCAGGCTTCACATGTATTAGTGTCAACGATGAAGTCGCTCACGGAATACCTGGAGAACGGGTACTTCAAGAAGGAGATCTTGTAAACATTGATGTTTCAGGATCTTACGATGGATATTTTGCAGACACAGGAATTTCTTTCGTTGTTGGCGAAGGGGACCCTGTTTTAACAAAATTATGCCAAGCGGCCGAAATGGCCTTTGAACATGGTTTAACGAAAGCAAAAGCAGGATCTAAGCAAAATCAAATTGGAAAAGCTGTCATGAATGAAGCTCGCCGACAAGGGTTTACGGTCATCAAAAATTTAACAGGACACGGAATTGGCCGCTCCCTTCATGAAGCACCGGATCATATTTTGAACTATTTTGATCCATGGGATAATGCTTTGTTAAAAGAAGGTATGGTCATTGCTTTTGAGCCGTTCGTTTCAACAAAAGCAGAAATGATTGTTGAAGGTGGAGATGGCTGGACTTACAAAACACCTGATGGTAGCCTAGTGGCTCAAATCGAACATACGATTGTGATTACAAAAGGTGAACCGCTGATTTTAACAAAATAATAAGAAAAGCTGAATCTTCAAACCATTAGATTCAGCTTTTTTATTGTATAGAGCAATAAAATAATGTATCCTTAAAGGAATCGACAATTTTCTCATTTAGTAAAGGAGTTAAATTCATTGTTAGATTATAAGTTATATGAACATGCTAATTCGGATAAATATGTAGTGCTCATTCATGGTATGGGTGGAAATTCTAGCATCTTTTATAGTAATCTTAAATCCTTGAAAAAACATTTTAATATACTGGCTGTGCACCTTCAAGGACATGGAAAGAGCCCAAGTGTAGAAGACGAGAAAAATTTTAATATTGAGGTAGCTGCCCAAGAAGTGTTAAAGGTCCTCGATCATTTATTAATCAAAAAAGCCCATTTCATCGGCATTTCTTTAGGAACGATTGTGATTCATTCAATCTTTAAAATAGCGCCAAAACGGGTGTATTCAGCAGTGATGGGAGGAGCGATTACGCATTTTAACCTCTTCTCAAAATTTTTGATTAAGATAGGAAAGATGATTAAATCATTCACTCCTTTTTTATGGATTTATAAGCTTTGTGCTTATATCATTATGCCAGGTAAAATGAACCGGAGATCGCGATCATTATTTATTAGCCAGGCCACGAAAATGAAGCGACCTGATTTTCTTGCTTGGTTCAACCTAGTTGATACAGTAGAAGATGTGTATAGAGGTGTTCCAGAAAGCTCAAAAGGAGTGCCGAAACTATACATTTCAGGATCAGAAGACCATTTGTTTATTAAGCAGCTTCAAAAGGATATTTCTGAAGATCCATATGCCACGTTTACGTTAATTAATAATTGTGGCCACGTATGCAATGTGGAAAAAAGCAAAGAATTTAATGAGGCTTCTATTGATTTTTTATTAAATGGTGGAAAAGAGATTAAGGAAGCCCAGTAATAAAACGGAGAAAATAAATGTAAGGCTTCTTCACAAAGATGGAGAGGTCTTTTTTATTAAATCGTAACAATTACTATTTACAAAACGGAATCATTTCGATATAATTTCTTACAGTTAACAGTTATGAAGAGGAGGACGATCAATGAAACGAGTACTTTCAATGGCTACGATGATATCAGCAATCATGCTTATTATAGCTGGATGTTCAACTGAAAAGGCAGAAGAAACGAAGCAGGAAAAAGAACAATTACAGGTATATACAACGATTTATCCCCTAACTTTTTTCACTGAAGAAATCGGAAAAGAGTTTGTTGAAGTGGAGAGCATTTTACCCGCAGGTGTAGATGAACATACATATGAGCCTACATCGAAAACGATGATCGACATCGCACAATCCGATTTATTTATGTATAACGGGCTTGGATTAGAGCCGTTTGGAGATAAAATACAAGAGTCGATGAAAAATGAAGAAGTAAAAATGATCGAAGTGGGGGAAGAAATTGATGTAAATGCTCATAAACAAATGCATGGCCATGAAGAAGAAACGACACATGAGGATCACACCACTCATGAACATAAGCACGATGATGGTCATAATCATGGAGGTGTGGACCCTCACGTATGGATTGACCCAACATTAGCGATACAAATGGCTGAAGTGGTGAAAGATGAGTTAGTGGAGCTTCAACCTGAGCATAAGTCTGAGTTTGAAAACAATTTTAATTCGTTAAAAGAAAAATTATTGAAGTTAGATGAAGACTTTCATGAAATGGCCGATCATGCCAAGCATAAAGAATTTCTTGTGTCTCATGCAGCTTTTGGTTATTGGGAAGATAATTATGGTTTAAAGCAAATTAGTGTATCAGGTTTATCTCCAACTAATGAGCCTTCACAGAAGCAATTAAAAGAAATGGTCGAGACGGCTAAGCAACAAAACATTAAATATGTGATTTTTGAGCAAAATGTCACACCAAAAGTAGCAAAGATTGTACAAAATGAATTAAATGCAGAAGCCTTAAAAATTCATAATCTAGCGGTATTAACAAAAGAAGATGAAGCGAATAAGGACAACTACATCACCTTAATGGAAAAAAATATTGAGACATTGAAAAAAGCAACTGAATAAAGAGAGAAGCTAGACTTGATAGTAAGAGCCTTGTGTTTTCCTAGATTGAAATTGTGTTCATTATTAATGAAGCATGATATTTCACAGTGGAGAAGCAAGGCTTTTTATGATGAGTAAACCTTCCTTGTTTTTTTTGGCATACTTTTCCTACTAATTTGGAATGATAATATATAGCTGAACATAACAGGAGGAATCAAGTTGACTAGAAAAACATTATGGAAACAAGAAGTAAAGTTGCCTTCATTTGAGACTCTTGATCAGATGGTATTTGCAGATGTCGTTATTGTTGGTGGAGGTATTACAGGAATTGTGACAGCTTATTTGTTAACGAAAGCAAAGAAGAAAGTGGTGTTAATCGAAGGAACAGAGCTAGTAAATGGAACGACAGGACATACAACCGCTAAAATGACGGCTCAGCATAACCTCATCTATTCCGAATTAATGCAGAACTTCAGTAAAGAGCAGGCGAAGCTATATTATGAAGCTAATCAAGAGGCGATTGCTTGGGTGAAACAAACGATACAGGATGAAAAGATTGATTGTGATTGGATGGATGACACGGCTTACGTCTATACGAATTCGGAACAGGAAACAGAAACGATTAAGCAAGAGGCACAAAGTTATGAAGAACTGGGCATTGATGGGGAGCTAGCTAACACGTTACCTTGGAAAACGCCTTTTAAACAAGCAGTGAAAATGAATGGTCAAGGACAATTTCATCCGATCAAATTTTTGCATCCGCTAGTACAGTTTATTAAAGAGCATGGGGGAGAAATTTATGAGCATACGGTGGCGAAAGATATAGAAAAAGGAGAAAGACCCGCTGTCATTACGAAGCAGGGAATGAAAGTAGTAGGCAATGATATTGTGATTGCGAGCCATTTTCCTTTTTATGATAGCGATTTTTATTTCACGAAAATGTATGCTAATCGCTCCTATGTTATAGCAATTAAGCCGAAAAAAGCTTTTCCAGGCGGGATGTATATAACGGCTGAAAAACCGACCCGTTCTGTTAGAAGTGCTATGTATCAAGGGGAGGAAATCTTGCTCATTGGTGGAGAAGGGCATAAAACGGGACAAGGTCAGCCGACAGAAGAGCGGTATCAAGCGTTAATTGATTTTGCGGAAAAAGAGTTTGGAATTAAAGAGTTGTTATTTACTTGGTCCACACAAGATTTAATGACATTAGATAATCTTCCTTACATTGGCAAGATAAATAATGCTGACAATATTTACACGGCTACAGGCTTTAAAAAATGGGGAATGACGTCAAGCATCGTCTCGTCCTTACTGATTTCTGATTTAATTTTAAATAAACAAAATCGTTATGAAGAGCTATTTTCTCCGCAACGTTTTAAAGCGGACCCAGGCTTGAGAAACTTTGTCAAGCAAAATAGCGATGTAGCGGGCCATTTTATTAAAGGCAAACTTGATTACTTTCTCCAAAATGATGAAGATCTTCCTATTAATACAGGCGTGGTAATCAATTGGAATGGAACGAGAGCGGGAGCTTTTAAAGAAGAAGATGGTACTGTTCATCTTGTCGATACGACATGCACGCATCTAGGGTGTGAATGTGAATGGAACGCTGCCGAAAAAACATGGGATTGCCCATGTCATGGTTCTCGATATTCTGTTGCAGGGGAAGTAATAGAAGGACCAGCGATTGAACCATTAAAGAAATTGAGAGAATAAAAAAATCGTCCTTCATATGAAGGGCGATTTTTTGAGCATTCAAATAAGACCAATAACGTCAAGAAAGACGATGATAATAATAACTGGTACAACAAAACGTAACAGTAGTAGCCACAAAGCAAACCAACTTTTCACATTTCCTGCCCCTTTAGATAACTCATCGATCAGCAGTTGTTTATCCATTTTCAATGGGATAAAAATAGCGATTAAAAAAGCACCTATTGGCATTAAAATGTTGCTGACAAGAAAGTCTGCCGCATCAAAAATATTTTTATTAAAAAAGGTGATCTCACTAAGGACACCGAATGATAAGGCAGAAGGAATACCAACGATAAAGATCGACAAACCAACAATCCAAGAAAGTCTCTTTCGTTTCGTTGAATCTCCTTTGGCAATCGCAGCAACGATAATTTCTAGCATTGAAAAAGCAGATGTGAGTGTAGCGAATAAAAACAAGGCTAAAAATAAGATTAAAAACACCGAGCCGAAAGGAATTTGCTGAAAAATAGAAGGTAGAACGATAAATAATAATCCCGGTCCTGCTGTCGGCTCAACCCCGAGTGCAAAAACGGCTGGGAAGATGGCTAATCCCGCAAGCAAAGAAATAAGGATATTTAAACTAACAATAGAAATAGCCGATTTAGGTAAATTTTGTGTTTTATCTAAATAGGAGCTGTACGTGACCATCACCGAGACCCCAACACTTAATGAGAAGAAAGATTGCCCCATGGCAAACAATACGCCTTCAGAAGTAAGCTTAGTGAAATCGGGCTTTAAGAAAAATTCCACCCCAGCCATCGCATTGTCTAATGTTAATGAGCGAATAATAATGACAATAAATATGACGAAAAGGGCAGGCATTAAATATTTGTTTGCAACTTCAATTCCATTTTGAATACCACGTGAGACAACGGTGATCGTAATGAGTAAAAACGCTAATTGAGCGCCTATTGACCAAAACGGGGATGCGATGGTTTCTTCAAACAGAGCAGTAAAGTCACTTGTCGCTTGAAGTTTACCAGTTAGGCCAAACAATAAATACTGTAAGATCCAACCACCAACAACACTGTAAAAGGATAAAAGGATAAAACTTGTGATAACTCCAATGTATCCAGTCACTGGCCAAAATGATTTAGGAGCAATATGTTCATAAGCTCGAATCGCTTCTTTTTGCGTGCTCCGACCAATGACGAACTCCCCAAGTAATAAAGGAAGCCCCACTAATGCAGTAAACAAAAGAAAGAGAAGGAAGAAAGCGCCACCACCACTTGTTCCAGCTACATAAGGGAGCTTCCAAATCGCTCCAATCCCAATAGCAGAACCGGCTGAGGCTAAAATAAAGCCAATCTTTGATGTCCATTGTTCGGTTTGATTCATTATTAAATCTCCATTTCTCTTCTTAATATTTAATCATCATATAATACTTTAATTAAATAGAAAAGAACATAATCGAATTTTTAGAAAAAATCCGGCACTCATATTATTAGGAAAAATGAAGGGGAAAGAGTAAAGTGATAGTAGATAAGAAAAATTGATTTTGAATGAGGAGGTACTTTTATGAACGAACAACAAATCTACGAGATGATTGATAGGCAAAAACAGTTCTTTCATACAGGAGAAACGAAAGACGTTGCTTTTCGACTAAAGGCACTTCGACAATTAAAGAATATGATTGTCCAATATGAACCGAAAATTATGGAGGCGCTTTATCAAGATTTGCGAAAAAGTGAGTTCGAAGCATATGCGACAGAAATAGGCTTAGTGTTAGATAGTATCAATTATGTGTCAAAGAATTTGAAGAAATGGGCGGCTCCAGTAAAAGTAAAAACGCCTGTCCATCAATTGCCGGCAAAGAGCTGGGTTCAATCAGAGCCGTACGGCGTCGCCTTAATTATTGGTCCGTTTAATTATCCATTTCAGCTTGTAATGGAACCACTCATTGGAGCGATCGCGGCAGGTAACTGTGCTGTTATTAAGCCATCTGAAAATACACCTTATACGTCTGCTCTAGTGAAAGAAATGCTTAATCGTACATTTGATCCAAGCTATATTCAAGTGATTGAGGGAGAGAAAGAAACCACTTCTACGCTTATTCATGCACCATTTGATTATATTTTTTTCACAGGAAGTGTGCCAGTAGGGAAAATCGTAATGGAGGCAGCTAGCCGACATCTCGTTCCGTTAACACTTGAGCTTGGAGGAAAAAGCCCAGCGATTATTGACCGAACAGCGGATTTGCAGACGGCAGCGAAAAGAATTGTTTGGGGAAAATTTGTGAATGCTGGACAAACTTGTGTAGCGCCCGACTATTTACTTGTTCATCATAATATTCAAGAAGATTTTCTAAAGCAATTAAAAAAAGAAATCATTGATTTTTACGGAAAAAATGCTCAAGAAAGTCCGGATTATGGTCGAATTGTGAATGAAAAACAATTTGATCGTTTAGTGGAGATCATGGAAAAAGATCGATCAAAAATATTTTATGGTGGCGAGTGTGATCAAAAGGATTTATTTATTGCACCGACCATTTTGCATTCTGCCGATTGGACGGATGCATCGATGCAGGATGAGATATTCGGACCGATCTTACCGATATTGAGCTATCAAGAGCTAAATGACGTGATTACAGAAGTAAATAAACATCCGAAACCGCTTGCGTTGTATGTGTTTACAGAAAATGAAGCAGTAGAAAAGAATATCTTATCCTCTATTTCCTTTGGGGGAGGCTGTGTGAATGACACATTATCTCATGTGGGAAGTCCTTATTTACCATTTGGTGGAGTGGGGCCGTCAGGTATGAATAGCTATCATGGAAAGCATAGCTTTGATACCTTTTCACATCAAAAAAGCGTCATGAAGAAAAGCACGAAGCTGAGCCATTCGATGATTTTTCCTCCATATGGAGATAAAGTGAAATGGCTGAAAAAAATCATAAAATGAAGAAGCTGTAGTTGAAGGGAAAATATTGTCTACGTCGAATGACATTAATAAAGATAAGACTTTAACTGAGGTGAAAAAAATGCCTGTGAGCATGGCTGATTTAAAAGTGCCAGATGAATGCATATTGAATCAAGAAGAAGTCATCCTAGCAGCGGTCAATTATTTTGAGCAAATGGGATGGCAAGTGGAACACACCCTCTCTCCAACAGAGCCAGATGTGGTAGCGAAAAAAGATCATTGGACAGTCATTGTTAAGGCGAAAGGATCAAAAAGCAAAAAGCAAAAAGGGGATATTGTTTTCGATAATAGCCAGCTGAGAACTCATGTGGCAGATCAAATGGAAAAAATTATGAGGTTTCAACAAACGGAAATAGCACCAACCATTTTTATTATGGCCAATCCTAACATTTATCGAATTAAATCAATGACCAACCAAGTATCATTAAGCCTTGATAAACTCGACATTGTTAGAATGTGGATCAATCCAAACGGAAAGCCAGATTTTGATATCCCGAAACATCTGTATGCGATTGCTGAACAAATTGGTTTATAAAGAACAAGGGTTGACTCTTTTAAGTGTAATGAACACTTATGAGTCAACCCTTGTTTAGTGTGATGGAAATATTATTCATCTTTTTTGGATAGACAACGATCGCATTCCATCAAATAAGATTCCGCTTGCTCATGCATATGTTCACCGCATTCTGGACACATTTTTTGAGGCATTGTTCTAAAAAATTCTACTGGACTCATCATCATTTCGCTCTCTCCTTTTATAATACAGTATTTTTATTTGCTTTCTGTTATAATACAGTATACGCTCGGTTGGTTGTTTTGTAAACGACAAATTTAAATTTTCTGAAAATTAATCCAATAGTACTATTCTGCTGACGACTTAGAACAACAGCTTGAATATTATTAAACAGTTCGTGTTATTTGGAATTATTCTATTTTCAGCTAAGAAGTATTTATTGTAAGAAAATCAATGATATAGAACAATTCTCCTTGCTTTATTCTATGTGAGGTGTTATATTTAATTCAGTTGTTTAAGTTCGTTTCAAAAGAGAGCATTGTTTCAAATTGTTTTCGTCTTGAAATAGCAATAAACAGCAAGAAATGATTGAGCGCATTTGCGCGAGGAGGAATTTACATGTTACAAGGTAAAGTAAAATGGTTTAATGCAGAAAAAGGTTTCGGATTCATCGAAGTTGAAGGACAAGACGATGTATTCGTACATTTCTCCGCTATTCAAGGCGAAGGCTATAAATCTTTAGAAGAAGGCCAAAGTGTATCTTTCGAAGTTGTTGAAGGACCACGTGGACCACAAGCTGCTAACGTAGAAAAACAATAATCATTGTATATGAAAAGAGGCTGTCCTTTTGGGCAGCCTCTTTCTTTTGTAAAAAACTATAAAGTTTTAAATAATCGTCATACAAAACTGATTATTCGGAAAATTATGTGTATTTTTTGAGGGTTATTTTATATAATGTAATTACTATGGAAATATTTAAAAAAGGAGGGGGCATTTGGAGTTTGTTATTAATGAAAAAGCAAAAAAGTGGTTAATGCGTCATGGGTCTGTGTTGACAATTGGTTTTTTCGATATTGGAGGGTGTTGTGTAAGTATTATAGAATTAGATGTTCGTTTAGGAGAGCCAAATGATTTAAATAGATTTCAACGCTATAAAAAAGAAGGTCTTACTTTTTTTATTGAAAATGGCTTGGATTTTAAAGGAAATCGAGTGACTATTTCGTTGTCTCTATTTTCAAGGATCCAGGTGCAAGGTGTGAAAAGGTTTTAGCGAGGTGTCAGCTATGGAGAGAGTAAAGGATGTTCAAACAGTTGTGCATGAATTAGCAAATATATATGTTCCTTTTTTTGATGTAGAACGGGGAGGAAAGATTGGTAGTACAAATTTAGCCTTTTCAGCTGTTTATAATCGAAGAGATGAGCGTTATATGTTTACGAAGAAAATTAAAGTGTGGGGAGTGGACAATCAACAAATTGTTTTTGTGGCAGCTCCTGAGTTACAAGTAAGTGAAGAATACGTGGATCAGCTGATGACGGACATGATTCATTCTATAAAAGAGTATGTGCCGCAGCATGGAGAACATATGTCCACGGTGTTTACAGGAATTATTATTACGAACCGGTCCGTTACATCAGAAGTCATTCGTACGATCGAAAAAGTCAGAAGATTGAAATTTTTAAAATTCGGTACGCAAGGATGGGTGGAAATGTATATCGCAATCCTCGACCATAGTACAAAAGAAATATATATGCATAAGAAAGGAAAAATCTTTATTGAGCCTTTATATCATTATTTAAAGGAGGAAGAAAAAGCATGAGTTTATTAACATTATTGGCTATTGCAGGTATTATTTTTATCATTGCGTATTTTACGTATGGAAGATTTCTGGATAAGAAATTGGGTGTAGATCCGAATCGTCCAACACCGGCTATTACAATGGCTGATGGAGTGGATTATGTGGTTGCACGAAAACCAGTGTTATTAGGACATCATTTTGCAACGATTGCAGGGGGAGGGCCAATTGTTGGCCCGATCACAGCTGTTGTTTTTGGATGGATTCCGGCTGTAATTTGGATCATCGTTGGCAGTATATTTATCGGCGGTGTTCATGATTATGCATCATTGCAAGCTTCTTTACGTCATCGGGCTGAGTCTATCGGTTCAATTATTAAGGAATATATGGGGAAAAGAGGACAAACTTTATTTTTGGCTTTTTCGATTGCGACATTGATCTTAATTGTTGGCGTATTTATTATTTTGGTTAAAGATACATTTGTTGCCGTACCTGAAGCTGCCACAGCATCTATTTTATTTATTGGTATTGCGATTGCTTTTGGGTTTTTAGTGAATCAAATGCGAATGAATTTTGTATTAGCCAGTATTTTAGGGGTTGCTGCTATGTTTCTTAGTATTTGGGTCGGGATCAAATATCCGCTCCAATTAAGCGGTGAAGTATGGATAGCCATCTTACTAGTTTATGCTTATTTAGCTTCTGTCATGCCAGTTTGGATGTTGCTGCAGCCTCGCGATTATCTCAATTCATTCTTATTATATGGAATGATTGGTGGGGCAGCTTTAGGAATTATTTTAGCTAATCCACAAATTAAATTGGCTGGCTATACAGGCTTTTATAATGAAACATTAGGATTTTTATTCCCTATTTTATTTATTACAATTGCATGCGGAGCCGTTTCTGGGTTCCACTCCCTCGTCTCATCAGGAACAACAGCAAAACAGTTAGATAATGAAAAGAATGGCCGATTTATTACGTATGGAAGTATGCTGTTAGAAGGATTTTTAGCGATCATTGCCATTGGAGCGGTCGCCTATTTATCACAAGAGGAATTTACGGCTAGAATGGCAGAGCTTGGAGGTCCTATTGGTACATTCTCAGCTGGTGTTGGTTTCTTTATGTCCCATTGGGGAATTCCTGAGGTGACAGCGACTACGTTTACTGCGCTAACTGCTTCAGCTTTTTTAATGACGACTTTAGACTCGGCAACTCGCCTTGGAAAATATGCGGTGCAGGAATTTGCGGAAAGCCGTGCGAAGGTATTTACTCATAATCATGTGGCAACGATTGTTGTCGTCGTTGGAGCGGGGGCTCTCGCTTTATCAGGCACTTGGAGTACGGTATGGCCTTTGTTTGGCTCAGCTAATCAAATGCTTGGAGCGATTGCGTTGCTTGCAGTGAGTGTTTGGCTAATTAAAACAGGTGTAAAAGCTTGGTTTATTATTGTACCAATGATCTTTATGTTTATTGTGACATTAGCTGCCTTAATCGTGTTAATGCAGCAAAACTTTACAACTGGGAATTACTTTTTAGCTTCGGCTTCCTTTATCTTATTTGTACTTTGCATCGTACTTGTTATTGAAGCTTGGCGCTCTTTAACAACGGTGAGTGATGATACTTCAGTGAAGATTTAAATAGAAAATAGTGTAGCTCCGAAATAAAAGCTTCCATTTTAACTAAGTGATTAAAATGGAAGCTTTACTAGCAATCTATTTTACATAATATTATTATAACTTATTTTAGTGCTCTTGGATTCTTTTGTGTTTTAGCAAATGACATACTATAATAAATGAAAAAGGAGGCACATCGATGATTAATGAACTTTTACCACCGAAACGAATTTTAATGGGGCCCGGTCCAAGTGATGTTCATCCGCATGTATTAAAATCAATGGTGACACCGTTGCTAGGACATTTAGATCCCGCTTTTTTAACAATTATGGATGAAACGATGGAATTGTTGCGCCAAGTCTATCAAACAAAGAATAAAGCAACGATGGCGATGTCTGGAACAGGAAGCGCAGGGATGGAAACAGTTTTTGTCAATCTAATAGAACCTGGTGACAAAGTTCTTATTGGGGTGAATGGGCTTTTTGGAGAGCGAATGGTTGATGTAGCCGAGCGTTGTGGCGCAGAAGTCATTCAAGTAAAGGCACCTTGGGGACAAATCATTGATCCACAACAAATCAAAGAAATGCTACAACAGCATAAAAATATTAAAGTAGTAGCAGTGGTTCACGCGGAAACTTCAACCGGTGTTAGACAGCCGTTAGAAGAGATTAGTCATATCGTTCATGAACATGAGGCGTTGTTCGTATGTGATATGGTCACAAGTCTTGGGGGCTGTCCGACTGACATTGATCAGGTAGGGGTAGATGCTGCTTATAGTGGTACACAAAAATGTTTAAGTGCACCTCCAGGATTAGCACCAGTTACTTTTAGCGCTCGTGCTGTTGATGTAATGGCTAAACGAAAACAAAAGGTGCAAAGTTGGTATTTAGACTTATCGATGATTCAAGCATATTGGAGTGAGGATAGCGAACGTTTTTATCATCATACGGCTCCTATCACCATGATCTACTCTTTGCGTGAAGCGTTAAGGTTGATCGTTAATGAAGGCTTGGAAAATGTATTCGCACGTCATAAGCGATATGGGGATTCCCTTCATGCTGGTCTTGAAGCAATGGGCTTAAGTCTGCTTGTGGAAAAAGAACATCGTTTATCCCAATTAACTTCTGTAAATATTCCAGAAGGTGTAGATGATTTGGCTGTTCGCAAACGGCTGTTGGAGAAATACAGCTTAGAAATTGGCGGCGGTTTAGGGGAATTGAAAGGAAAAGTATGGAGAATCGGCTTGATGGGGTACAATGCTCGCCAAGAAAATGTTACATATATGCTAGCAGCTTTAGAGGATGTGTTAAAGGAAGAAAATTGTAACATTGAGCATGGAGTGGCACTACAAGCAGCTGAAAAATTAATGAATAAGTAATGGGTATCTATGGCAAGATCTCTCTTTTATTAAGACGAAAAAGATTATATTTTCTCAACAATTAGTTTTATTTACAAATTGAGTAAAAGCTGATACCGTAAGATTGCCAAAACACTTGCTAGATAAAGGGGTATTCAAATGACGATTTTTACGGATGAAGAGCAAGCTTTAGAATGTGTGGTTACGGATGCGGAATGTTCATGGAAAAAGAATGTCATCAAGATTGAAAACGGATATTTAGTAAGCCGGGGATTAGTTACGAATGTTCGAATTCCGTTACATCATGTAGATACAGTCGTATATTCTATGAATCCTAAAAAACCAGCTCTCGTACCTGGTTTAAAGATTATTGGAAAAGGTGTCATACTTGCTGAAATGGATATTTCTGCAGAGTATATTGAAATGGTTCAAGATTGGCTTCTTCAAGTAGTTGAAAAGAAATAATGACTCCTAAAGATGCCGGGTTTCTCCGCAACTTTCCTTAAGAGAGAAAAGTTGCGGAGGTAGAGCCTGGCTTTTTATTTATTAAATACTGAACATTCATTCTTTTTGAAAGTGGTGATCAAATGAAACGGCCTTCTCCATACCTTCTCCTCGTATTAGCTACTCTTTTGCGGGGAGGCAATTTTGTTATCGGCCGGGCAGTAGCGAATGATCTACCGCCATACACGCTGTCTCTTAAAAAATTGAGAGACGGCTTTTTTTAATAGGAAAGAGAACGTTTGTTTGTTATAATAAGGCGAAATGATAAAGGAAAGGAAGTATCTTAATGAAGGGATCAGCTCATTTAGCCATTGGAGGAGCCGCAGGATTAGTAACGGCGCTGTATTTGCAAACAGATCCGCTCTCAACAGTATCCCTTATTAGTCTTGGGGCAGTCGCGGGGCTTGCACCGGATCTTGATGTGAACGGCAAGTTATCTAATCGAATTACGATTTCGAAAAAATGGCTCATTTTGTTTTTTGCCTTATGTGGCGTTCTTTTAATCGGCTATAGTTATCTGCATTTAGCAGGCTTTATGAAATCGGCAGGGTTCCTGATCGGAGTGTGTTTATTATTGCTTCCGAGATTGTTTATTAAACAACGAACGATGTTATTTCTCACTGGTGCAATCATAGCTTATGTCGGCTGGCAGGCTGATATTTATTGGGTTATGCTTTTAAGTGGCTTTATCATCGTTTCTTCTTTTTTATCGCATCGATCATTAACTCATTCTATCATCGGTGTCATTTTCTTCGGTTATATTGCCTGGCATTTTGAACAATCGGTCGGATTAGAAGGAAGTTTCCTAGCAGCGGTGTTAGCTTATGCGAGCCATTTAGTTGCAGATATGAAAATGTGGTCCTTTAACAAAAAAGGAGTTAAATGGTTCCAACCAATATTTAATAAAGAATTTTGAGTTTGTTTTTTATAAAAACATTATGTGCAAAATTCAAATAAAAAGATTCCTATTCACACCCTAAATATACTGTAAAAACATGACCAAAATCATGTACTAGCAGTAAAACGAAGTGCAAATGAAGAAGAGGAACGTTAAAATAAAGTGGAATACAGGAAAATCGTGAGTGAAGGGAGCAGAATGTATGATGTGGAAAAAATTTTTATCAAGTATAGGAATTGGCAGCGTCAAAATTGATACAGTGATCCCAAAAAGGCACTTTATAGCTGGAGAAGTAGTAGACGGGGAAGTGATCATTACAGGAGGACAGGTAGCGGTGCCAATCCAATCTGTTGTGTTACAAATTGTGTATCAATTTGAAGAAATTCGTGATGACAGTGATTTTTCTATTCATGAAAAGGAACTCAACCAATTAACTATTCATCTAGACAAAGAAATTCTTTCTGGAGAAACAGTCGTTCTTCCTTTTCAGTTGCCGCTTGAACAACATTGTCCTGTTACCGAAGAAAAGAAACAAACTTTTTTAAGAACAACCGCGATTATTCCACAGTCGGTAGACGCCACGGACCAAGATGAAATTATTATCAAAAAGGATGAATAGTAAATCATCACTTGCGAAAATGATGACCCATTGTTATAATGATTCAGGCACAATATTTAGTGTTTTGTTATAATTAAAATCTATATTTAGTATGAAGCCAGTAAAAAGGTGCTATATGCATAATAGGGAATCCGGTGAAAGTCCGGAACTGTACCCGCAACTGTAAGTGCAGACGACCAAGGTAAATCCACTGTCCTAAGACGGGAAGGGCCTTTGGAAGGATGAAGCACAAGTCAGGAGACCTGCCTTTTTATAGCGTTTACTCTTCTTCGGGAGTTGGGAAGAAAGCGCGAGGAAAATATCAATTGCTTATTAATCGACGAGCTAGAGGGCTCTCTATGACCGTTTGATTAATGTTTAATATTTCTTCGCTCTGATCCCATCTTTCTAATAGAAAGGTGGTTTTTTGTTTTCTTTTTTTGGAAAAACCTCTTTCGAAACAAAAAATATTTCTTAAGGAGCAAATAAAATGAACGAAACAATGCTAAAAGGGGTCGAGAAAATGATAGATGAGATCGGAGTGGAATATCCGAATCTCGACTTATCTGGCGTACAGGAAAAGATAGAAGGGGCAGCTTCTGAGAAAGAACATTGGTCAGAGGAACAATTGCAACGCTTACTTTTACAAGCGGCTGTTGAGAGAATTTCAAGCGAAGAGCCGGACTGGACATTTGCTGCAGCTAAGCTTTATTTGCAAAATTTATATAAAGAAGCAGCAGTGGTTAGAGGCGACCACACTAATCAATACGGTAGCTTCTTATCACTGATTCAACTATTGATTGATGAGGGCATTTATCATCCAAAGCTGTTAACGGAGTATTCAAAAGAGGAAATTCAACAATTAGGCGAAGTGATTGATCCAAGTAAAGACCGTTTATTTACATACATTGGCATTGTGACATTAAGTGATCGATATCTTGCTAGAACACATGAAAAACAAACAGCCGAGCTTCCACAAGAGCGTTGGATGATCATCGCGATGACGTTGATGATCAATGAACCAAAGCAGCATCGCATGCAATTGATCAAAGAAGCCTACTGGGCTTTATCTAATTTATATATGACAACGGCAACTCCAACATTAGCGAATGCTGGGAAGTCTTACGGTCAGCTGTCTAGCTGTTTTATTGATACGGTGGATGACAGTCTTCGCAGCATTTTTGATGCTAATACAGATGCTGCCACATTAAGCAAAAATGGTGGAGGATTGGGCATCTATCTTGGGAAGATTCGCTGTCAAGGCAGTGACATTAAAGGCTTTAAGCATGTTAGTTCTGGTGTGATCCCATGGATGAAGCAGTTAAATAACACAGCTGTTTCTGTAGATCAGCTCGGTCAGCGTCAAGGAGCGATTGCTGTTTATTTAGATGTTTGGCATAAAGATATTTTCTCCTTTTTAGAAACAAGATTGAATAATGGAGACGAACGTCGCCGGACACATGACTTATTTACAGGAGTGTGCATTCCAGATTTATTTATGGAAGCGGTAGAAGTACGTGATGACTGGTACTTATTTGATCCGCATGAAGTGAGAAAAGTGATGGGCTATTCTCTTGAAGACGCTTTTGATGAGAAGAAAGGCTTCGGAACGTTTAGGCAGCGATACGAAGAGTGCTGTGCACACCCTGCCCTAAGTAAAAAAGTCGTGCCGGCGATTGAAATTATGAAAGCGATTATGATCTCACAGCTTGAAACGGGCACACCTTATATGTTTTATCGAGACACGGTGAATAGAGCTAACCCGAATAAACATGCGGGGATGATTTATGCGAGTAACTTATGTACGGAAATTTGCCAAAATATGAGTCCAACCGTTGTGACGGAAGAGATCACAGAGGACGGAAAAATTATTGTAACGAAGGACCCAGGGGATTACGTTGTATGTAATCTATCATCTATTTCATTAGCTAGAGCGGTAGGTGATGATGTATTAGAACAACTGATTCCCATTCAAGTAAGGATGCTTGATAACGTGATTGATATTAATGATATTTCTGTTCCGCAAGCAGAGCTAACGAATCAGAAGTATCGAGGAATTGGTTTAGGGACATTTGGCTGGCATCATTTATTGGCGTTAAAGGGATTGAAATGGGAATCAGACGAGGCCGTTGCATATTGTGATGAATTATATGAAAAAATTGCTTTCTTGACGATTCAGGCAAGTGCCGATCTAGCGAAAGAAAAAGGGGTTTATCCAGCTTACTATGGATCAGATTGGGAGAATGGCAGTTACTTTGATCAAAAAGATTATACAAATGAACAGTGGCAAAGTTTAAAAGAGCAAGTGAAAGAATCTGGCCTTCGCAATGGTTATTTATTAGCGGTCGCTCCAAACTCTTCAACGGCTCTAATTGCTGGGTCGACAGCCGGGATTGATCCGATTTTCCGCAAAGAATATATGGAAGAAAAGAAAGATTATAAAATACCGGTCACAGCACCTGATTTAACAGCGGAGACAGCTTGGTATTATAAATCTGTTTATTATATCGATCAACATTGGAGCATTAAACAAAACGCCAGACGATCTCGTCATATTGACCAAGGTGTATCATTTAATCTTTATGTCCGTAATGATATTAAAGCGAAAGCCTTGCTTAATTTACATTTAGACGCGTGGGATTCTGGGTTGAAAACAACGTACTATGTTCGATCTACCGCTTCAAATATTGAAGAATGCGACAGTTGTCATTCGTAAGGAGGAGTTATAACGTGAAACTAGAAAAAAGAAAACTCATTGACCATGAAGCACCTAACCGTTCGACAGGGATTATTAATGGAAGAAGCTCTAATATATTAAACTGGGATGATGTTCGATTCAGCTGGGCGTATCCAAAATATAAGCGGATGCTCGCTAATTTCTGGACACCGTTTGAAATAAATATGACGAAGGATCGCCAGCAATTCGATCAATTAGAGCCAGCTGAAAGAGAAGCGTTTTTAAAGATTATTGGTTTACTTGCTTTGCTTGATAGTGTGCAAACGGATTATGCAGGCAGAGCGGCTGATTATTTAACAGATTCCAGTCTGCAAGCTCTCATGATTATGCTAGCTCAGCAAGAAGTAATTCATAATCATTCTTATAGTTATGTCTTATCAAGCGTCGCTGATAAAAATATCCAAGATCAAGTATTTGAATATTGGAGAAGTGAACTGATTCTGCAAGAACGCAATGACTTTGTGACAAAAGGGTATGAAGCATTTGCTGAAGAACCAACTATTGACCACTTTTTGCGTTCGATCATTTATGATGTCATCCTTGAAGGTCTTTTCTTCTATTCAGGGTTCGCTTTCTTTTATAATTTGGCAAGGAATCAAAAAATGATCGCAACTAGTACAATGATCAATTATATTAACCGCGACGAGCAGCTTCATGTTGATTTGTTCGTCAAAATATATAAAGAAATATTAGTAGAATACCCTGAATATGACACGGTTGAATTAAAGCAATACGGACAAGAGACGTTCAGAAAAGCGGCTGAACTTGAAGTTGAATGGGGAAGACACATCATCGGCCATAAAATTGATGGCATTCAGATGAATGAATTAGAGAGCTATATTAAGTTCATGGCGAATAAGCGTGCTGAACAGCTTGGGTTCACTGCGCCATTTGAAGGCTATCGCACAAATCCAATGCGCTGGATCGTTGCCTATCAAGAAGTGGATCTTGGAAAAACTGATTTCTTCGAGCAGAAATCACGTGCTTATACGAAGACCAGTGAGGTGAACGGTTTTGATGAATTATAATTTAGATGAAAGTGAAGCTAAAAAGAATTGGATGAATCAATTATTAGCAGGTGTGATTCTTTACGGTAGTCTTGACAAAGCGTTAACGGAGTATATGATAAAAGATGAAGAGAATTTTTCTCTTGATGTGAAAGAGTGGCTCTACATAAATAAGTAATTAAACAGTCGAACAAAGGGGTTGTCGTTTCGTGGATCAGACACAAAAGTACAGTCAGTTATTAACAAGTGCTGAACAAGCTGTATCTTGTATTCAAGCGGGGGAAGATATTATTGTTCCTCTATTGCCCGGTGAGCCACCTGGCTTATTAGCCGCCTTGGAAAAACGAACAGATTTGCAAAGAAATCGCCTTTTTCAACTATTAACAGCTAGACCTGCGATCAAGAAGCATCCAGATGAATTAAAGGTCATCTCTATGTTTTTATCAGGAGGAGATCGCAAGGCGTTTCATGACGGCGATGTCGATTTATTACCTAATCATTTTTCAGATGTACCAGCGCTACTAGAAGAAATAACTAATGAGCGTGTGGTTATGGCCACCGTTGCACCGATGGATGAGAATGGATACTTCTCGTTAGGAACGAACTGCGATTATGCCGCACCGCTGGCGAAAAAAGCGAAGAAGATCTTACTTGAAGTAAATGAGTATATGCCTAGAACCTACGGAATGAATCAAGTTCATATTTCAGAAGTGACGGCACTCGTCGAAAATCATCGGCCGCTCCTTGAAGGACCGACACCTAAAGTGACTGAAAAAGATGAGAAAATTGGAAGTTATATCGCGGATTTAATTAAAGATGGCGATAGCTTGCAAATTGGCTTCGGCGCGATTCCTAATGCCGTTATGGATTCATTAACTAATCACCGTAATTTAAATATATTTACCGAAATGATTCCTGATAAGCTCGTTGATTTGGTGAAAAGCGGGGCTGTATCGAATATGGGAAGAAGCGACTATCCAGGGAAGACGACAGCCACTTTTGCTTTTGGGACACAAAAGCTATATGATTTTTTGCATGAAAACGAGCAGGTGTTGATGTTACCTGTCGATCAAACAAATGATATTAGCCTTATTTCTGAAATTGACAATATGGTGGCAATTAATGCTGCGATTGAAGTAGACTTTTTAGGACAATGTAATGCAGAAAAAGCAGGCTCGTTGTATTGGTCTTCTACAGGAGGTCAAGCGGAATTTGGTATTGGCGCCAGAAGATCCAAAGGCGGAAAAGGCATTATTTGCTTGCATTCAGCCACGAAAGATGGGAAAATATCGAAAATTGTACCGACGTTAGCACCAGGTACTCCAGTGACTACTTCCAAAAATGATGTCGATTATATCGTCACTGAATTTGGAGTAGCGAAACTGCGCGGCAAGACAATTCGTGAGCGGACAGCTACCCTGATTGAAATTGCTCATCCGGATTTTAGAGAAGAGTTGACCGTGAAAGCAAAAGAGATGGGGTATCTCATTTAAATAATTTACTAGGGACTGGTCTCAGCAAAATGTCAATCTTCCTCATGATGTTTAGTATTCATTATTAATGAGAATACTATATGTAGTGAAGAAGATTGTTCATGAAGACCAGTCCTTTTTTATATGGTTATTTTTCAGAAAATTTAATTTATTTTTCGTTAAATCATTGACACTTACGAAGAACTGTTATATATTATAAATAATAACTAAAAGTTGTTATATAACAGAAGAGGAGGAACAAACAATGGAAATGTATCGTATCGCTTATCAATATTATATGGAGACTTGTGAGAATTATGGAATGGAGTCGATCAACTTTCATCACTTTATTAAGCACTTAACAGAAGAACAATTGCAAGAGTATATGAGAAAAGCCAATTAACGAAAGGTTGTGTGGATCACGGAAGCTCAAGCAGATAATCATAAAGATTAACCCCGCTTAAGTAACAGAAAAACTGTTCATAGGCGGGGTTTTAGTATGTTTATGACTCTGGACTTGCTTCACTATAATGATCACGACAATAGGTAAAGATCATTTCTACTTCATCTTCTTCTAATTCAAAATCTAGCACTTGATCCGTCGCTCGGTCATAGAGGTGGTAGTGAATAATTTTTTGTTGTTCACCATCTACCATGTATAGAACACGAATGTAAAAGCCAGATTCAGAATATAATTCATCTTCCTCATCTACCTCAGCGTACAAACGAAATTCGTATCGATCTCCTGATAATAATCCAAACGGGTCTTTTAACCATTCTACTGTATGTCTAGTTATATTCATTCATATGACCATCCTTTTAAGAAATATCTTTCTTATTCTAACACAACTATGGGACGATCGACATCTATTCGAATGAATGGAAAAAGGTTGAGAAAAAATTATTTTTTTCGTATGTTTCTTTGTAAAACCGTACAAAATAGTCTAATAATACTTTGAACGCTCAACTTATTTGAGAAATGATTCATTTTCAATATAATGGAGTTAGCATGATATAAAGGAGGTTCGCATGAAGAAGTTTTTCTTGTCGTTGTTATCCCTTTTAGTTAGTGTAGTCATTGGACTTGCCATATGGATTTATTATCCTAAATATAAAATTAATCAAATGCAAGAACAGTCAGTTACTGTCGCTTCACAAGAAGACCTCACCTATATTGATCATTTCCGGACGCTTGATCAAACTTATTTAAACCATTTAGCGATTGGTGATTCGATTATTACCGGTATTGGAGCGGAAGGAGAAGAGAATTTTGTTGATCACTTTTCAAAAGAATTAGAGCAA
Source organism: Bacillus sp. FJAT-52991 (assembly GCF_037201805.1). Classification (GTDB taxonomy): domain Bacteria; phylum Bacillota; class Bacilli; order Bacillales; family Domibacillaceae; genus Bacillus_CE; species Bacillus_CE kandeliae. The sequence continues at coordinate 1,572,245 of NZ_CP147404.1, forward strand.
CAAACAAATAAACAGGTGATTACGCAAAATGAAGGAATCCCAGGTGCGAGCAGTTCGCAGCTAAACGCTTTAGTTCAAAAAGGAACGTTTGATCAACAAATAAAGGACGCGGATTTAATTACTATTAATGTAGGTGGGAATGATATCCTGCAAACGATGGAAGGGATGGATTCCAGTAAAGTATTTCAATCGTTTGACTCGATGCAATCAACATTTATCAATAATTTAACTGAGATTTCTAGAAAAATTAGAGAAACGAACGAAGATGCGACTATCGTTTTTTTAGAAATGTATAATCCACTTGAACAAAATCATGAACTTTACGACATTGCCGATCAACTGCTTCCAAAATGGAACGTAAAGATTTATGAATTAGCCAGCAGTTTAGATTATTCATTAGTGATGCAAACAACAAAAGTGATCAACAGCAACCACCAGCAATACTTATCCTCCGATGGCGTCCATCCGAACTCGTTAGGGTATATAGCGCTTTCGAAACAAATGCTTGAGCAATTAAGGAAGAAGCCATTTATGAAGTCGGCTTAAATTACATTATTAAGAACTAGTTAGAACACCAGTGAGCACTGGTGTTTTTTGCTATTGTAGCTACATGAAACACGCCCGTAATTTTGATGAAAAACAACTTTTTTCTTACACAGTGTAGGTATTTTGATATATTGTCAAATTTTCTTTTTATTATTTCGGATGAATGTGATACATTATATAAAAATAAGTATAACACTTTTGTAGATATTCTATAAAATATAACACACTTATTGTCGAAAAGAGGGTGGTAATCATTAAACTATCTAATCGCCAAGATGAAATCCTGCAAATGGTAAAGCGAAGTGGGCCCATAACTGGGAATGAAATCGCGAAGAAGCTCTCGGTGTCCAGAGCAGCGTTAAGATCAGATCTCGCCATTTTAACGAGTTCTGGGAATTTAGAAGCAAGGCCTCGAGTTGGTTATTTTTATAACAAAGACTTGCAAGTAATGCGTCATTCAGAACGGTTTATTCAACAAAAAGTGAATGACTTTAAAGCCAATCCGATTGTCGTGGAGAAATCAACTTCTGTCTACGAAGCTATTGTTCAATTGTTTTTAGAAGATGTTGGTACGCTTTACGCGGTAGATTCAGAGGGACATTTGAGTGGGGTGGTTTCTCGGAAAGACTTACTGAGAGCGGCTCTTGGAAATAGAGACCTTCAAGAAGTGCCAGTAAGTGTGATTATGACGAGGATGCCAAATATTACGACCATTAATCCTGAAGATACGTTGCTGGAAGCGGCAAAGAAAATGATTAATTTTCATATTGATTCCTTACCTGTTGTGAGGGAAGTAGAGGGTAGGAAAAATACATATTCGCTATTAGGGCGGATCACGAAAACAACAATAACAAGAGCTTATTTAGAAATCATTGAAGGATAATAACACTTGAGGGGAGCTGCTAAAGTATTGGAGCGAAAAGAAGTGGTCTATGTAGTTTCTGACTCGGTTGGGGAAACAGCTGAGTTTGTCGTAAAAGCAGTCGCAACACAGTTCAACGGCAGCAAAGTGGACATTCGCAGAAATTCATATGTGGATGATATTGAAGATATTGAAGATGTCATTATGTTGGCTCGCAACGAACTGTCGATCATTGCTTATACGATTGTTATTCCTCCTTTAAAGGAATATTTAGATAAAAGAGCAAAAGAAGAAGGAATTATCGCGATTGATTTACTTAATCCATTAATGAACGCCTTTGAGACAAGGTTTAACAAAGAGCCTCATCGTAGTCCAGGGGTCATGAGAAAGCTGGACGAAGAATATTTTCGGAGAATTGAAGCGATTGAATTCGCCGTTAAATATGATGATGGTCGTGATCCAAGAGGGGTTACACAGGCAGACATTGTGTTAATTGGCGTTTCGCGGACGTCAAAAACACCATTATCCATGTATTTAGCACATAAACGGTTTAAAGTAGCTAATGTCCCGTTAGTTCCAGAAGTGTCTCCACCGGATGAATTGTTTGAAATTCCAAGAAAAAATTGTATTGGCCTGGTGATTTCTCCAGATCAATTAAATGAAATACGCAAGGAGCGATTAAAGGCATTAGGACTAACATCCAAAGCAAATTATGCAAGCTTTGAGCGGATTCTTGGTGAACTAGATTACGCTGAAAAAATTATGAAGCGTGTCGGTTGTCCGATTATTAATGTATCCAATAAGGCAGTAGAAGAGACGGCTGGCTTAATTTTAGAAGTGTTGAAAAAAGAGAGGAGTTTTTAATGATGGGGAAGTTTGTATATTTATTTCATGAAGGTCAAGGCGATATGAAAGAGTTACTAGGAGGAAAAGGAGCCAATTTAGCAGAAATGACGAATATTGGTTTGCCAGTTCCGTACGGTTTTACAATTACCACTGAAGCTTGTAATGCTTATTATGAATCAGGTAAAGCCATTCCTTCTGTAGTAGAACAGCAAACAATTGAAGCTTTAAACCGTTTAGAAGAGAAAATGGAGAAAAAGCTTGGAGACCCTGAGAATCCGTTACTCGTTTCTGTTCGGTCCGGTTCTGTCTTCTCCATGCCTGGAATGATGGATACGATCTTAAACCTTGGGATGAACGATGAAACGGTCGTCGGGATGGCCAAATTAACAAATAATCCGCGCTTTGCCTATGACTCTTACCGTCGTTTCATTCAAATGTTCAGCAATGTTGTTCTTGAAATCGATACTTACTATTTCGAACAATTACTAGAAGAAACCCGGGAACAAAAAGGGTATTCATCTGACCCAGAATTAACGGCTGAAGATTGGAAAGAAGTGATTGTAGGCTATAAGGAGATTGTCAAAAAACATACGAAAAAAGCATTCCCGCAAGATCCAAAGGAACAGCTTTTCTTAGCGATCAATGCCGTGTTTAATTCTTGGAATAATCAGCGTGCCATTATTTATCGCCGTCTAAATAAAATTCCTGATCATCTTGGAACAGCGGTGAATATTCAAAGCATGGTATTTGGAAATATGGGGAATGATTCTGGTACAGGAGTCGCTTTCACAAGAAATCCGTCAACGGGCGAATCTGTTCTTTACGGTGAATACTTAATCAATGCCCAAGGAGAAGATGTGGTAGCGGGTATTCGCACACCGCAGCCGATTGCTACTTTACAAGAAGAAATGCCAGAAGTGTACAAGCAGTTTACAGAGACATGCCATCAATTAGAGCAACATTATCAAGAAATGCAGGATATCGAATTCACAGTAGAACGTGGAAAACTATTTATCTTGCAAACACGTAATGGAAAGCGTACAGCACAAGCAGCTATTCGCATAGCGGTAGAAATGGAGCAAGAAGGAATTATTGATAAAAAGACGGCGCTTCTTCGTGTCGATCCTGATCAATTAAATCAACTTTTGCATCGCCGTATTGATGATTCTATTGCAAAGGAAATTTTAGCAAAAGGTTTACCAGCCTCTCCAGGTGCCGCTACAGGTCAAGTCGTGTTCGATGCGGATGAGGCAGAACAATTAGCCAGTCAAGGACAAAAAGTGATCCTTGTCCGTCCTGAAACGACGCCAGATGATATTCATGGTATTGTCACTTCACAAGCGATTGTGACAAGCCGCGGTGGAATGACAAGCCATGCAGCTGTTGTGGCAAGAGGAATGGGTAAAGCATGTATTTGCGGCTGCGAGGCTTTAAAAATAGATTTAAAGGCTAAACAATTTATGGTTGGCGAAACGGTAGTCAACTATGGAGAGATCATCACGATTGATGGGTCTACTGGTGAAATTATTCTTGGAGAGGTACCGATGATTGACCCAGAGTTATCCGATGAATTCCTGCAATTGCTTACTTGGGCGGATGAAGAACGACAAATGAACGTTCGCGCGAATGCAGATACACCAGAAGATGCGAAGAAATCCTTTGAATTTGGTGCAGAAGGCATTGGATTATGCCGTACAGAGCATATGTTTATGGACAGTAAACGAATCCCAATTGTTCAAGAAATGATTTTAGCGGAAAACTTTAACGAAAGAAAAGCAGCGCTTGAACAGCTTTTACCAATGCAACAAAGCGACTTTGAAGGAATTTTTGAAGCGATGCAAGGATACCCGGTGACTGTCCGCTTGCTAGATCCACCACTTCATGAATTTTTACCTAATAAAGAGGAACTTCTAGTTGAAGTGACAAAGCTTCAAATCTTAGATCCGCAATCGAAAGAACTGAAGGAAAAAGAACAATTGTTGAAAAAGGTACGCCAATTAGATGAACATAATCCAATGCTTGGCCTGCGCGGTTGCCGCCTAGGCATGATGTACCCTGAAATCTATGAAATGCAAGCGAAAGCAATTTTCTATGCTGCGGCTAAATTAGTTGAAAAAGGAATGGCCGTTCAACCGGAAATCATGATCCCACTTGTGGGGCACGTCAACGAATTAAAAGAGATGCGCCAATTAGTAATCGATGCAGCTAACCATATACAAGAAGAAACAGGACAAACAGTTGCTTACACAATTGGTACGATGATTGAAATTCCACGGGCTGTTTTGACAGCGGACGAAATTGCTGTGGAAGCTGACTTCTTCTCATTTGGAACGAATGATTTAACGCAGACAACATTCGGCTACAGCCGTGATGATGCAGAAGGTAAATTCCTGCAAGCCTATATTGAAAATAAAGTTCTTCCAGAAAATCCATTTGCTGTTCTTGATCAGAATGGAGTCGGAAAACTTGTGGAAACAGGTGTGAAACTAGGGCGTGCAACAAAGGCTAAGTTGAAAACAGGTGTTTGTGGAGAACATGGCGGCGAAAAAAGCTCCGTTGAGTTCTTCTACAAAACAGGTTTAGATTATGTCAGCTGCTCGCCATACCGCGTGCCGCTTGCTCGTTTAGCTGCCGCACAAGCATCGATTCGCTTTAATAAAGAAGAAATGTAATAAAAAGTATCATGTAACTAGAGGGCTGTCTCATACGTCGAGTTTTCGACTATGGGGCAGCCTTTGTTGTCTATTAGAAAAAGAGCCCACGTCCCATATTTTATTGGGATAGTCATTAAAAGTAGGAGGGTTATCAAGATATGATGTTGCATTCCACATTAATAGTAATCTTTTCTTTTTCTACATTAGTTAATTGCTCATTGCGCACGCACGTATAATAAAGTGACACATTCATAACACTGCTCCTTTGCTAGCCTTCTAATCAAATTGTTTCCCATAGCTTTTGGCGGTTTTCCAATAGCTCAAGTAGCTCTGTCAAACTCGGAGCTAAATCTTTTCGCATATTTGCGATATTTTGGAATAAGGGTATCGCTGCACGCATTTGATATTCACTGTAAACATAGTAGCTAATAAAAGCACATTCTTCATAGCCACATGGTTCCTTCTCTTCCCATCCCTCCTCATCTTCCTCTTCAACTTCTGACCAAAGCCATTTTTCCTGTAGCAGTTCATCCATATGCTGCACAGGTCTAGATGTCAGCTCATCCCAAGTAAAAGCAGAAGCAACTACAATATATAACTGTATTTCTTCCTTCTTTACACTTTCTACAGATCGATTCGGCAATGTGTGTAAAAGCTGTTGAATAGCCCATGGTGTAACCTGCCATAGCGTGCCTTGATGTTCAATTAATTGCGCAACCTTACCGTATTTATCCATTTTTATTAATTCTGGAATTTTTGTACCTCTTCCGTATGCAGTTGTTAAACGATGCCAAGGTATCGTTAACATTTCTTGATAGGCAATTTGCATGAAAATACTCCTTATATAAGTTCTTTAATAATCGCCTCAAAGCGTGTGCGATATGGTTTTGGAATGCGCATAAATACTGAGCTAGTAAAGTCATTCAAATGGATGATACCAAAGCATGTATATAAAAGCTGCGCTACAGCCATATCTTTATATTCCTCAATTTTTTCGTTTTGTTCAAGAGGAATATATGGACAAAGCTCTATAAGTGGTGTCGTCATAAATTTTTCGAACCATTGTAAGTTGTCATCTGTGCTCATAGCTTGTTCAAAGAAAGCATCATACGGAACTTCTTGTACAGATTGTACCGTACATACAAAGACGGGCAATGTTTCTGGTGTTAGCCCAAATGTTTCAACATAGGCTTTCGCAAAGTATTCAGGCATTGGTGAATGGTCACCATCGCATTCATACATATAGTCGATAACGAGCCTGCCGTAGCTTTTATCGTATAAACCAAGACCAAAAATGGCGAATGTACTTGGCATCGCAGCCTGTTCCTCATCGACATCTTGATAAAAATGATATTGTGCCATCGCCTTATAGCCATACTCGACTAGTGCAGCATGTAGGCTAGGGTAGCTGACAGCTTTAGCGAAGAAGTGATGTGATGATGTAACAGGTAAATGCTCGATTGGTAGCACTAAGTTACTCTTACCTTCATAATGAATGCTATAGCTTTTAGGAAAATCTTCTTCTAATAAAGCATTTAAGTATGCTAATGCTTGGCGATAAGCCTCTTCGTTTTCTTCTTTAATTTGAATCGTAATCTTTGCCAGCACATCATTTGCTTGGCAAAAAATTAGGTCGGATTCCATCTGTTGTTTATGTGCTGGCAAAGTGCCAGAGCCAATTGTGATTAATAAGTTGTAAGTTTCTGTATCTAATTCTTTAATTGTTGCTAACAATTCTTTAACTGTTAAATATTCAAAACTTGCACCATACTTTCCTAAATTTATGACATAGTAGCTTAACAATGGTAAGTAGGCTAATGATTGGTGCTTGTTAGTGAAATGAGAAAGGCAGTAGCGCTGTGTCTCAAAGTCAAGCTCTTGACGAAATGCATCTAACAATGCGAGCTGTTGATAGTGGCAAAGTACTTCATGCAACGTGATGTCGTCTAGTGAAAAAGAAGGGGTGATGATTTTAGAAGGATAGACGTCTGTTTCAATTTTATATTGTTTAGAAAGTAGTTCTTGCTCAAGCTGTAGCCATAATGTTTCATTTTTGGTAAATTGATCAGTTTTCATGGTATTGCCTCCCTCTGTAAATGTGAATATATTAATGCCTGATGTAACATCACGGATTAATGAAAGCCACTGAAGTCATTACATACAAATAGTTAATAGCACTGCAAAACAGTCCATGCTTTATCGAATTTTTTATTTTTGCAGTCTTCCTTGCGAATCCAGAAGTATAGTTTGCCGCTATCGCCCCACAGATAGCCGAGGTCATCTTCCGAATCAAGCTGTAATAGGAGATGCCAATCCTTTACGTGTGGTTCAAGCTCCTTGCGTAACGGGTGATTGTAGGCTGTTGAATCCCCGCAATATAAACTCTTTGTGACAAGCTGGCATTGTAAATACATATCCCCTTGAATCGTATCAGAATGACCATCTATGCGATGTGTCGTTTGTTCCGTTGTCTCTTCATCGCCCCAAGGAGGGAGTCTGCCAAAAAAACGGATTTCTCGACCGTTTCTTTTCAATTCTTCTTTCCTTATGCATGGATTCACGAAAAAACGGGCTTCCATAAAAAGACTCATGAAAATCCACAAACTTTAGATAGCTATGAATAATTCAGGTTTATATTAAGAAATTCATCATTTTTGATAAAATGAGCCTATCTTTAGCTTGAATTATGCATTTATTACCATTAAAATTAAAGGGAACGTATATTCGTGATGGTGGTTATTTTAATGTATTCTATGCGAGAATCGTCATATGAATAGAATCGATATGGATTTTACCTGTCCTGTCATCTTTGTATTCATATTTCGGTAGATAAAGAGAGAAATAAAATGATAAATTTTCTCAAGTATAGTAGATTATTTCTTAAGCTTTATGTCATTACAACCGGAGGGACTAGTAAACATGCAAACATCTGAAAAAATTATTGACCAGTTAATGGAGTCATTCCAAGTTTTCGATTTACAACCGCAAGTAATGGATCTTTTGGAAGAATATTTGCTAGGCGAGCGAAGTGATGCAGAAATTGAAAAAATATTAGAAGAGATCGGAGAAAAAACAGACGTTGACATACATAACTATAGCTCTCCGCAAAATTGGGCCTTCGAGATGTTAGAAGATTATGTTGAAGAAGAAATTTTTGCTCGTTTTTTCAAGATTTCTATTATGCTTATAGGAGAGAGAGTATTGAATCTTTGGTCTCTTCAGCATCTGAAAAAAAATCGTGAAAAGACACATGAATATTTCAAACGTATAAACATTCCATTTCATTATTACATCTTAAATGCTGCAAATAAGATCATGGAAAGAAATGAAATGGGTGATATAAAGTATCTAAGTCACTTAGAAAAACTGTGTGATTTAGATAGTGATGCGATGTGTAAGGCCTTCGAAAGAGGTGAAAATGCACCGGAAATCTTCTTAGGAGCCGTTTTGTGGAAGAAGGGTGTTCCAATCGAAGGTTTAGAAGATTGGCTGAAGTCATGCATTACTTACAATTTATCTATCTTCCTAAAGGATGAAATGCAGTTTACAGATCAAGAGTTAGAACAGGTAAACAAAAATGTACAAGGAGAGCAGTTCGTCCCTTTACAAATTCATAAAAAAGGTAAACAGACTTTCTTATTTAATTTTCTAATTAGTTTGAACTATTATATGAAAGATGAATGGGAATTAAGTTCAAGAGTTTTAAGGTTATTAATTGAAATCGATCAAGTCTCAAGCTTCCATGGACTGTTTGATTATTTGAGGAGAACATTTAATTATCGTTTTGTCACACCGACTGAATTTTTCAAAGATATTGAGGGTTTGATTAGTGATCTTCAATTGCCGTCCGAATACTATGTGGCTTGGTTAGCTCATCAGCAGTTGAACACGGGTCAAGATTTATTTATGAAGCGACTTCGTTTGTATCGACAACAGCCTGATGTTCTCATCAAAGCGTTGCAATTACCTCATCATCAAGGGAAGGGAGTTCTAGCCTCATTATTATGTGAAAGTGGGCACCTAGAAACGTATCTCCCAATTTTGGAGGAAGAAGTGCAAAATTTTATCACATATAATTGGCAGCAGTTAGAGGTGGATGATGATCAGGTGCTTTCCTTTGTACATTATATTGCTGGGGAAGTTGAAAAGCCGACGGTACCAAAGCTAGAACGGTTCTATGTGTCTTCAGAGTTAATGAGAAGTATTTTGCTTTTAAAGGGGAAATCACCACTATTTGAGAAGTATGTCTATTACGTTGTTCTGCTTAGTGATAGCGATCGTTATATTTTTAGACAATTTGTACGCTGCCATCGAGAAATGACGAAAGGCACATTCCAAGAGATTGTTCAGATTTTGCTTCAACTTCAAGTAGAGGCAACAACGATTTTACCGGCCATTACGGATGTCGTTCATTCAGAATATGATCAATACGGGCCAATTTTTTGTGCGTATATTGAGGAACATACTAAAGAAGTCATCGAAGCCGTTTCAGCTTGTGATGTCGATGGTAGAGAGTTGATTTTAACGGAAGCGAAGAAAGCATCATGGGAGGATGATCAATTTAATGCCCTGCTCATTCAGTTAATGGGCGATTCATCTAAACGGATTCGTAAATTGGTTATGGATTCATTAGAAAATCGTCCAAATGTAAAAGAATTAGTACTCCCGCTACTAGGCCATAAAAAAATTGCTGTACGTGAGCAAGCTGTTCGTCTATTGATCAATCATACAGATCAGGAAGTAGTACAAGCTCTCCAGGAAACACTTGAAAATGAACGTTCACAAAAGGTGAAGGAACTTATTATCCAAGCGATCCAAATTGAAGAATTAGGAGAGGAAGAAAAAGATCTTACTTCGTTAGCTCAATATTGTGAGAAGCATTTAAACAAACGTAAAAAATCAAAAGTGGATTGGATTACTCCTAGTACATTACCCACTTTAATGGCAAAAGATCAAACAGAAGATCTGACTGAGGATGTCGTTTATTTACTTTTAACGATGTTTGCTGATACCGATGAAGTGACTCTCAATTCCTCTGTAAGTAAGGTGGCTGAATTTATTGAAGAGAAAAGCTTACAAGCTGTTGCCTATGAAGTGTTATTGCGCTGGATTGCAGACGGGGCGCAAGCAAAGCGAAAATGGGTGTTATCAATGGCGGCCCAATTCGGCGATAGTCGAGCGGTCCATGAGCTTTCAGACATGATTGTGCATTGGACGAAAAATTCTAGAGGAGCAATTGCGAGTTTAGCAGTCAAAGCATTGGCCCTGCAAGGAAGCGATGAAGCGTTACTTATTACTGATGGGATTGCTCAAAAGATTAAACATAAGCAGGTAAGAAGAGCAGCGTCTGAAGCATTAGAAGTTGCTGCAAAAGAATTCGGCATTACGACGGAAGAGTTAGGTGATCGTCTCATTCCAACTTTAGGGTTTGATCGTGAAGGTAGACGGATATTTGATTATGGTCCACGTTCATTTACAGTTGAAATTACACCAGAACAAACGATGCAAATCTTTAAAGAAGATGGAAAGAGCGTGAAAAACTTGCCGCCGGTTGCTAAAAGTGATGATGAGCAGAAAGCAAGCGATGCTCGAGAGCAATTTAAATTGCTTAAAAAACAACTGAAATCGGTTGTGTCGAATCAAAAGGCTAGATTAGAAGCTGCTCTATCACAAAATCGTACATGGGCAGTAGAGAAATGGGAGAAGCTGTTTGTTGAGAATGTCATCATGCAGTCGTTTGCGATCGGTTTAATTTGGGGAGTGTATGAAGAGGGCGAGCTCATCCAAAGCTTTCGTTATATGGATGATGGTACATTTAATACGATTGATGAAGAAGAGTACGAACTTCCAGAAGACGCAAGTATCGGGCTGATTCATCCGCTTGATTTAGAAGCGGAAGACATTGAGCAATGGAAAGAGCAGCTTGAAGACTATGAAATTATTCAGCCAATTTCTCAGTTAGATCGTCAAACCTTTGTTATTACAGAAACAGAGAAAAGCCAAAAAGACATTGTTCGTTTTGCTGGAAGGCAGATGAACGATTTAGCTCTTCTTGGGAGAATGGATAAATCCAGGTGGTATAAAGGTTCTGTTCAAGACGCTGGCGGCTTTTATGAATTTTATAAAGAGATTGGTAGTTATGGAGCTGAGCTGCGTATGACAGGTATGTATGTAGCTGGCGGTGATGGTGATGTGATGATTAAAGAAATTGTCTTTTATCAGGCAGGGATGGTTGAACGAGGAAGCTATATATATGATGAAGTGACAGACAAGAATAGAATCATGCCCAAGCATGTACCAGAACGAATTTTTAGTGAGATCTTATTTGATGTTTCGAAAGCAACGGAAAAGTATGACAAGCTCATTGAAGAGTGGCGAGATGTTCGTTGGTAAGTTGGACATACAATCAGTGGGGGATGAAGAAAACCCCTACTGATTGAAGTTTCACTTTATATGGGCTAATTAAAAAGATGAGTCGAATTGGCTGTATTGTTTGACTCATCTTTTCTTTTATGAATGTTTTTTTGGGTTGTAGGAAACATCGATAAGCAGTAGAGAGGAATGAAAGTGATGAAAAATCAAAAAATGTTGAAATTACCTCCAGAGCGTCAATATGAGAACGAATTGTTGGCATTGAAGGAGAATGATAAAGGAGCGAAGCCTGAGAACTGGGAGCTGTCGCCCAAAGCAGTACGTACGTTTATTTTAGGGAGCGATCAGCCTTTAGCTTATAACGGTGAAGAAGTAACAATTCAGAAGAAGTTCTTTGGGGATGATGCTTTAATTGAGCGTTGCATTATTACTTTAGCGGGAAACCGAGGTCTGTTACTTGCTGGCGAGCCAGGTACGGCAAAGACGATGCTCAGTGAATTGTTGGCGGCAGCCATTTCGGGAACGAGTAAGAACACGGTACAAGGAACAGCGGGGACAACAGAGGATATGATTAAATATTCTTGGAACTACGCGCTATTATTAGCGAAAGGACCATCTGAAGAGGCTCTCGTTCCGTCACCGCTTTATACTGGAATGGAAAAAGGAAGACTAACGAGAGTAGAGGAAATTACTCGTTGTCCGTCTGAAGTACAGGACAGTTTAATTAGTATGATGAGTGATAAAGTTTTAACAATACCAGAGTTAGGGGAAGAAGGTGTATTGTTCGCTGCACCAGGTTTTAATATCATCGCTACGGCCAATATTCGTGACAAAGGTGTCAATGAAATGAGTAGCGCTTTAAAACGCCGCTTTAACTTTGAAATCGTTTCACCAATTAAAGAATTAGCATTAGAAGTTCAAATTATTGAGAAGGAAGTTGAGAAATTAATCACGCAAGCAAATATAGATGTAGAACTGAACCGTGATTCGGCGCGTTTATTAGCAACCACTTTCCATGAGTTACGTGAAGGGCAAAGCGCTGATGGAAAGCGAATGGACCAACTGGAAGCCGTTATGAGTACAGCAGAGGCTGTGTCGGTTTATTTTCAAAGTGCGATGAGTGCGTATTACTATGATGACGGACATATGACGATGGATCGAGTCGTTCAAAATATGCTAGGCACTATAATAAAGGATCATGACGCAGATCGGAAGAAACTGAAAAACTACTTCTCTACAATTGTTAAAGATCGCAGTATGAAAGAGGGCGGATTATGGAACGAGTATTACAAGGCGAAGAAATGGATCAAATAAATGCTCTATATGATCAAGCATTAAATTATAACGGGAAAACGATCTATTTTCCCGTCCGTCATCATAGTCCAGCTTGTTCTTATCATTTGCAAAAAGTGATCAAAACGTATCAACCTGAAGTGATCTTAATTGAAGGACCAACGGATGCGAATAAATTGATTCCTTACCTTGTTCATGAAAACAATCAAGCTCCTTTTACGATTTATTATTCATATGCGGATCAAGAAGCATTATTGGATGACGAGAAAGGGAAGTATACATGTTATTACCCATTTTTAGACTATTCACCAGAGATTGTGGCGTTACGACAAGCGCAAAAGCTTGGTATTGAAGCGAAATTTATTGATTTACCCTATGAACAAATTTTACTGCATAGTGAACAAGGAAAAGGCATTCATGAAAAATACAGTAAGAAAAATTACAATGATGACTACTTATTTGACCGCAGTCGATTCATCCAATCACTTTGTCAGAAAGAGAATTGTCGTACCTTTAACGAGCTTTGGGAAAAATTATACGAAGTCGACGGTATTTATCAGTCAACAGAAGTATTTGTGAAAAACATGCTTGCGTATTGTTACTTATCACGACATGACTATACAGAAGAAATGCTTAAAGAGGAAGGCTGTTTAGCTCGAGAGCAATTCATGGCACAGGAAATTCAACAAGCAATGAATAAATATGAAAGGGTGCTTGTTGTAACTGGAGGCTTTCATACACCAGGTCTGATTGAATTACAGTCTGAACCACTTCCTAAGCTTTCATTAAAGAAGGTAAAAGAAAAGGATAAAGGTACATATTTAATGGCCTATACATATAAGGAATGCCATCAGCTTAATGGATATGCAAGCGGTATGCCTTATCCCTCCTATTACCAAACGGTGTGGAGACATATATCAAAAAGAACAAAGCAGCCATTTGAGGCGTCTGTTCAATATTATATAGCGAAGTTTGGCAAGAAATTAAGGGAAATAGAAGATGGTGTTTCAACGGCTGATTCAATAGAAGCAATGCGTATGGCAATTGGTTTAGCAGGGTTACGAGATAAGGTGGAATGTAGTCTTTATGAGCTGTTAGATGGAGTGAAAAGTGCATTTACGAAACATGAGCATCAGCAACCGCTACAAGCATTAGATCCGTTATTAGTTGGCCATCAGATTGGTCTCATTAAAGAAACACTCGATATGCCTCCGATTGTTACCGATTTTCAATCGATATGTAAAAAATATAAGCTGCACATTCAAACTGTGCAAAAGCAAGAAAAAGTGCTAGATCTTCTGAAAACAAAGTCTCATCGTGAAATTAGTCGTTTCTTTCACGCGATGGCTTACTTAAATACCGATTTCTGTTTCAAGAAGAAGGGACCCAATTATGTTAAACGCATGGATACGAACTTAGTTCGGGAAACGTGGGAGTACTGCTGGAATCCAACAGTTGAAACGGAATTGATTCAGCACTCTGTTTATGGTGGAACGATTAACGAAGCGGTATCTGAAAGGATTATGGATACAATTAAAAGAAATTCAAATGAAAGTAATGCGGCATGTGAACAGCTCGTATACGCCGCATTAATTGGGCTTGAGCCATTGATGAAAAAGGTTTTGCCAGCTGTTGAACAGATTATTCAACAAGACGGAGATTTTTACTCGCTCGTAGATGCCTGTCATCACCTTCATTTTCTCGTGAAAGAATCGTATTTATTTGATATCGAACAAAGTCCATATATAAAATCCTTGCTTATTCAAGCATTTCAAAAGGCTGTATCCTTAGTTACTGGAGTAGCGAACGTACCGAAAGACGATGAAAATCGCGCAGTAGAAGCAATGAAAGAGTTCTATACTTTAATCATCGATCGTGATTTGCCGTTACAGACAGAGTTATTTCTTGTACAACTGAAGGAAATTTTAGCAGCAAAAGAACAAAACCCTGCAATAGCTGGTGCAGTTGTTAGTATGTTAATTGGTTTAGAAGAATGGACGGAAGAGCAAGCGGTAGACAAAACGATGTCCTATTTGTTCGCCACTGGAGATGCGATCACAGAAGCGGCCGCCTTCTTAAAAGGCTTATTTTCCGTTTCGAGAGATATGATGTTGTCCAATCAAATGTTATTAGATGGGATTCAACATATGCTTGGTGAAATCAGTTATGACATGTTTTTAAACGTGTTGCCTGAGCTTCGATATGCCTTTAGCTCCTTCAATCCACTAGAAATCAATATGATTGCGACACGAGTGGCTCATTTACATGAAACAAACGTGGATTCGGTATTGGAGTCACAAGCCATTGATGAAGCGGTTATTCGCCATGCCAAAGCATTAGATGATGAAGCAAGACAACAATTACTTGATTGGGCCATATTAAAGTAGGGGGAGGTAATGATGACTACAGATAGAGAAACGTTGAATCGTTGGCGTCTTGTACTAGGGAGGTTTGCTGAACAGCAATTGCCTCTTGAAGATAACAGCGCTCGATTAAGGGAAATGGATGATGTGCTGGATTTTCTTTATAGTCGCGAATATGGTGAAGACGGTGAAGTTCGACAAAAGCAGGCTAGTCAAGGTTCTTCCGGTTTAACTGTACCGAAATGGATTACGAAAATCCGCAAGTTATTTCCGAAAGAAACAGTGGAAATTTTAGAAAAGCATGCTTTAAATGAATATGGTTTAGTTGAATTACTAACGGATAAGGAAACGTTAAAAAAGCTTGAGCCCAATATGCAATTACTTAAAAGTGTGCTTCAATGTAAGCATTTGTTAAAAGGAGAAGCGTTAGAAACAGCGAAGCAAATTGTTAAGAAAGTGGCTGAAGAAATTCGAGAGAAGCTTGAATCGGATGTGAAAGCAAGTCTCGTCGGTAAATTAAATCGTCATCGGCGTGGCTATGTAAAGTCTATTCGTAATTTAGACGTTAAACGAACCATTCAACTAAACTTGAAAAACTATGATCAAGAACATAAACGATTGGTTATCGATCAACTATATTTTAATTCAAGAGTGACGACGTTTAATAAATGGCGCGTTATCATTGCCGTAGATGAAAGCGGAAGTATGCTAGATTCTGTGATTCATAGTGCAATTATGGCAGGGATTTTTGCCAAACTGCCGATGTTAAAAACGAACTTAGTCATCTTTGATACAGAAGTGGTAGATTTATCTAATGATCTTGAAGATCCTGTGCAAACGTTAATGAGTATTCAGCTTGGCGGAGGGACTCATATCGCGAAAGCTCTTCGTTATTGTCGCGGTTTAATTGAAGAGCCTTATCGGACAATGGTTGTTTGTGTCACTGATTTAATGGAAGGATATGGGAAAAATTCAATGTACGCTGAGGCAAAAGCAATTCTTGATACGGGTGCCAAACTAATCCTATTGCCTGCTTTAGATTATCAAGCGGTTCCTGTTTACGATAAAGAAGCGGCTCAAGACTTGAAAAATATGGGGGCGGATGTCGCTGTACTTACACCGGAGGGATTGTCCAAATGGATTGCAACGGTCATATCGTAAATGAATGGAAAGATTTCATTCAATCCTGTGATGAAATCTTTTTGGTCAATAAAGCGAATAAAGGGTTGTATAAGAGGGCGTTAAAAGATATTGATAGTGGAATCACGGTCACAGCTGAACAAAAAGGTCATGATCTCGTTTGCCATCTTTCTGATGAAACCATTTGTTCGTTTACATTAGGGTTAACAGATTTTACATGCAGCTGTCCGTCGAAGAAAATATGTAAACATGTGTTAATGGCGATTATCGCTTTACAACAGACGATACATAGTGAACCTTCTGAGAAAGCCGAAATGATGGGTGATTTTACGTGGGTATTACAATATGATCTTGAAGAACTTCGAAAAAAACTGACGGAAAAACAATTCCATGACATCGTTTTTCGAGCGAAATTCGGCATTCAAGTAAAGGTTGAAGAACAAGAAAGCTTGACGATCGATTTTGGCGAGATGAACGAAAAGATTCGATTTTCGTCTAACCCATCATGGAGCTGGACGGTGTGCAGTTGCAAAGAGTCAGAGTTTTGTCCACATCGTGCCGAGGCGGTTATTCATTATCAATTGTTTAAAGAAGTGTTGAATGTTCAAGAATTAGAACAGTCGAGAGCCATAAATCTTTCTAATGACGTCATACAAGAGATACAAAACTTATTACAAGAAATGGTTATTACGGGGCTTGCAAAGCTTCCGTTCACGATAAGTAGTCGTATTGAACGTTTGGCCGTGCTTTGTCATAGTAATCAGTTGCCAAGATTAGAAAAGCAATTACGAAGTTTAAGTACACTTTTATCAAATTATTTATTAAAGAAAGCAACTGTATCACAACGAGCGATTCGCCAATTGATAACAAAAATCTACATAATGACTCAGGCACTTCAGTATTCAACTTCGCAATTGCTAAAAGAGCAGCTGATCGGTGAGCATCAGACGACCTATACAGAAATAAAAAACCTACATTTAATTGGTGTCGGGGCGAAACGCTGGCACACGAGTTCCGGTTATGAAGGAATTACAGCTTACTTTTTCAATGAATCGAAGCAATGTTGGTTCACATATTCGGCCATGCAGCCTACGTATTACAGTAGTGGAGAATCGATAAACAGCATTCAGCAATTTTATAAGAAAAAGGTCAATTGGGATATGAGTGCATCCTTAGATGATCTTTCAAGGCATACGTTTACGTTGCAAACATGCAAAATAAATGAGCAATATCGCCTTTCCTCTTCAGAACAAACGACTGGTATCATACTTGCTCGTACGAATGTGAACCATATTCATTTTGGTCGTTGTTCGTTTGACAATTGGAAGGCATTAAGGAACGTCTATGAAGCTCATCACTCATATAAATTAGTAGAAGAGAATAAAGAAGGGAATCTTTTCTTTTTTGACGTGCATGCATGGGGAGATAGTGAGTTTAATGAAGTCACCCAAACACTGCGTATTCCGATTTACGATAAAAATGAAGAAATGTTGATGGTGACGATTAAGTACAATCAAGATACAAAGTATTTAATTAAAGCATTGGAGAGGCTAACTCGAAACAATCGTTTACATCATGCCTTATTAGGCCAATTGTATAAAGTAGATGGAGAGTTTCGAGTAGAACCAATTACATTGTATAGCTCTGATGGTGAAATAACGAACATCACATTAGAATAGGGGGAAATGAATGAGTCAAATAACCATTGAGTCCGCGGTGATGGAACTAGAGGAATTTCTAGATGACGTTTGCTTAAGCGGGTGTCATTTGATTCCTTCCTACCGCATGGATCACATGAAAAGCTTAGCGAGCTCTTGTCATGAGCTAGGGTTACAGCTTGCCGAACAAACGTTACACAAGATGATCGATGAAATTGCTAAAAAGAATAATCAGCTTCAGTTTGATTACGAAGCTTTCATTCACCACTATTTTACTTTGAGTGGGTATGTGGAGATTATTAAAACTAAATTATGATTTGTTGAAAAAGATGATATGGTCATAAAAATATTATTCTTTTATCTAAATGATTATAGAAGAATTCAAAAAACTGGAAATGTATCGAGCGAAACCATCAGACATTATGTTGAAAGTCAAAAAACAAGGGGGTGAATACGATGGCAAAGTCAAGCTATGTATTAACGCTACGTTTAAAAACAGAACCGTTTCAAGAAGATACGTTAGATAAGCGATTTGAAATTTCTCGTAAGATGTACAACGCTTGTGTCAATGAATTATATAAGCGTTATCGAACGATGCAACAATCGAAGAAATACCAGAAAGTCCAAAAGATGAAAAAAGGAAAGGAACGCAACGTTTTATTCGCTGAGTTGAATACGCAGTTTGGTTTGACAGAGTATTCCATCCATGCTTTTTTAACACCTATGAATCAGCGTTTTTCTACTAATATAGATTCACAAGCTGGTCAAAAACTAGGCACAAGAGCTTTTCAAGCATTTAAAAAAGTCATGCTTGGAGAAGCGAAAAAAGTATATTTTAAACGGTATGGTGAAATGACATCCGTAGAAGGGAAATCCAATAAAACAGGTATCCGTTTCGTAGAAAATAGGCTTGTTTGGAAAGGTTTATCTATCCCTGTTATTATTCGTCATCGAGATGTGTACGCACATTTAGCCCTACAAGATCGAGTGAAATATGTTCGCATGAAACGTGAAATGATCAAAGGGAGATATGTCTACTATGCTCAACTTGTACTAGAAGGCGTTCCACCGCCATCTTATCATTCCAATGGATTAAAACAACAAGTAGGAGTGGGGCGTGTGGGTATTGATATTGGAACATCTACCGTTGCCGTTAGTTCAAAAAAAGAAACGATTTTAGCCATTTTAGCTCCAAATGTTGTTGATTATGAAAGAAAAATCTATCTGATTCAAAGGAAAATGGATAGAAGCAAACGAGCTATGAATCCTCACAAATTCAATGTCAACGGCACCATTAAAAAAGGAAATAAAGAAAAATGGGTGTTCTCTAAGCGGTATGGAAAACTAAGAAATGAATACCGAGAACTACATCGCAAGAACAGAATGATTCGGCAGCAAGATCATGAAACCATGTCCAATCAACTATTAGCTTTGGGTGACACCTTTTTCGTGGAAACCATGTCGTTTAAAGGATTGCAAAAAAGAAGTAAAAAAACAGAAAAGAATGGCGAAGGAACATTCAAAAGAAAGAAAAGATTCGGAAGGACCCTTTCAAATCGTGCGCCGTCCATGTTTTTAAGTTGTTTGGAAAGAAAGTTAGCATACCATGGTTTGGAATTAAAAAAAGTAAATACAGCGAAAGTGAAAGCTAGTCAATACAATCATTTCGATCACACATACACGAAAAAGCCTCTGACTAAGAGGTGGAATGATTTTGGTGGTATGAAAGTACAACGCGATTTATATTCAGCCTTTCTATTAATGAATATGGTTGATGATAAGAAATTAGAAAAAATAGACAGAGAGAGATGTATAAAAGAATTTGATCTGTTTTTAGAAAATCACAAAAAAACAATGAGTGAGCTGCAAAAACAACCCCACACTTTTAAAAGTATGGGATTGAAATAAGTTAAACAACGAACGGTTTAGGCATGAGCCGATGCGAACGTTAAGGATGGCAATGGTCGTCTTGTTCGTAAAAATCTTGCAGAAACGAGATCATGTTTCTATGTTGTACCCAACCAGCAACATCGGTTGATGGGAGAGTAGTTAAGAAATCTCACGTATTCAAGAACCCCACGGATTTATTCGTGGGAGTGTCAGCTGGAGGGAATACTGGGGGAGAAGATATTCATCAACCTATCTTGAAAAAATTGGTGAAGCTTTAAAACTTGGCACTATAGTTGCTGCAATTTGTGGTGCAACTGAGGGACTGGCGAATATTGGATACCTAGACTCTAGAAAGCATACAAGTAATAACTTAGAGTATACTAAAATGGTCTGTCCTAATTATAAAGGAGAAAAATTTTATGAGATGGGACCTGTAGTGTCTGATGAGAATTTGGTTACTGCATCAGGAATAGCTCCTCTAGAATTTGCGATGGAAGTACTGAAAATCTTAGATGTATTTGCACCAGATACATTGCATTCATGGTATAACCTACATAAGACTCAAAAACCTGAATACTTCTTCCAGTTAATGAATTCAATCAATAGATGAGCCAAAAAATCAATAACTCTATATGGGTGCGTGGATTGAAATATCGTTGGATCGATGATACGAAGGTTCGAAAAGAACGGGATATGTGGCTGCAGCAGTCGAAGCAGCTGGAGTGGTTTGAATAAACGAGTGTAGATGGATATGGATCACATATATGAAATAAATAAAACCGCTAACTCATTCAATAAATTCATTGAAAGAATGAGCGGTTTTATATTTTAATTTTTTATCCCGCATTAACGGGCTGTAAGACCCCCACCTCAACATGGCAGAATAAGTGCAGGCATGTAGGTGGGGATCAACAGCCCGTAAACGCCCGATCCGTTCAACTACAATCAGTGGGGGATGGAGCAAACCCCCACTGATTGAAGTTTCACTTTATTGATAATTAAGAGGGATTTCTTGTTCTGCCGCCTTTTCTTTATCAAAATTGTAAACCAGCATTTCTTGTCTTTTATTAAACAAGGCTGTTAATGGACAATAACGCAGAATGCCTTCACCTATTTTCATTCCACCTAACATGGCCATTACCAGATAGGAATTTCTCCAGGGATGATTAATGAGCTTTGAAGTGCTCCAGGCAAAAATGGTAAAACCGAGAGTGATCCGAATTAATGCGTTAATGATTCCGATATTTGATGTGGTTCTCATTTGGCTCGCTCCTTTAAAGAGATGTCATCATAGCGTTATAATCTCCATTCGCTTGCATCTTATGCATCTTAATCCCGAAGGAGTTAAACTGGCTCTTCTTTTTCCCTTCGTCCGTAATTTGGTGCTATACTAAAAGAAACATTTTGAACGGGTGAAAGGGTAATTGAAAATGACAGTTAAAGAGGATTTTTTTGTTCGCAAGAAACGTGAACAGGGTGTTTCTTTAAATCAAATGCAGCGACAAGCGGTGCTTCAAACAGAAGGGCCGTTATTGTTATTGGCCTCTCCAGGGTCAGGGAAAACGACGACGATGATTATGCGGATCGGTTATTTAATTGAGGAAAAGGGTGTAGCTCCAACGCGGATTAAAGCGATTACGTTCAGTCGGGCAGCGGCTCATGATATGAAATTGCGTTTTGAGCGTTTTTTTCCTGATCTTCCAGCTGTTGATTTTTCTACGATTCATGGTCTAGCTTTTGAAGTCGTGCGGGAGCATTTTCGTGAGACGAGAACACCGTATCAAATTATTGAAGGGGATAAAAGTCCATTACATAAAAAGATCATCCTACGAAATTTATTCAAGTCGATTGTCGGCGAGCATATTACCGAAGATCAAATGGACGAACTGACGACGTATATTAGTTTTATTAAAAACAAGATGATTCCTGAAGACAAGTGGTCAACCGTCAAAGTGGATGTTCCAGAAGCAGAGCGGATTTTTCGCGAGTACGAGGCCTATAAGAAAACAGGCACACACCAATTATTGCTTGATTATGATGATATGCTGACGATTGCCAATCAAGTATTTGAAAAGGACCGCGAGCTTCTTAATCGGTACCAACGTCGATATGATTATGTGTTGACAGACGAGAGTCAAGATACGTCGATGGTGCAGCATGCGATGATTGAAAAACTCGTCCAACAACATAAAAACCTTTGCGTTGTCGCAGACGATGATCAAGCGATTTATAGTTGGCGAGGAGCAGAACCTTCCTACTTACTGAACTTTAAGAAAGTCTATCCGAATGCTGTCACATTGTTTATGGAACAGAATTATCGGTCGTCTCAGGAGATTGTGAATGTAGCCAATCAATTTATTAAGCGCAACAAATATCGCTACGATAAAAATATGTTTACGAACAACCCTTCCATTGAACCAATTAAAGTGAAGAGTTTAGCAGATTACAAATACCAAGCGAAATATTTAGTGCAAGAAATTAAGAACATCAAACGTCTTTCAGAAGTTGCCATTTTATATCGCAATCATTCCTCCTCGATTATGTTAATGAATGAGTTTGATAGAGTAGGGATTCCTTTTTATATGAAGGATGCGGACAATCGTTTCTTCTCTCATTGGGTGGTGCAAGATATTCTAAATTTCATGAGAATGACGTTTACCGATAAACGCCCTGATATCCTCGAGAAAATTCATTTGAAATTTAACGGATATATTAGTAAACAGCAAATGGCTGCATTGAAGCAAATTCATAACAACGAATCGGTTTTTGATAACTTATTGAATCATGTACAGCTACAAGACTATCAAGTGAAACAATTAAAAGCATGCAAAGAAACCTTCCTGCAAATGAAAGGAATGCCGCCGTTGCATGCAATCCATGTGATCCGAGACCGGTTAGGTTATGAAAAAGCACTGGAAAAGACATGTGAAAAACTAGGCTTTCGAAAGGAATATTTATTTGGTATTTTGAACACGCTTGAAGAAATTGCGGATACATTAAAAACAATGGAGGAATTTGCAGGCCGACTTAAGCATTTAGAATCCGTTCTAAAAACGGCTAAAACAAGAAAAGGGCAAAATGCCGTTACCTTTTCGACGTTTCATAGTGCGAAGGGGCTAGAGTTTGAGCGTGTCTATATGATTGACTTAGTCGAAGGCGTGATTCCATCCTCTGATGACGACAAAAGAGGGGCAGAAGAGAAAATGGAAGAGGCGACTCGCTTGTTTTACGTCGGAATGACGCGAGCGAAACGCCATTTAGAGCTCATTCATTACCAAGTGCGTGATGGGAAAATGACAACAGAATCCCGATTTGTCACAGCAGTCAACCATATCGTGAATCCACCAGAGGAGAAAGCTTCTAAGGAAACACTTTCTTATTCGCCAAATACGATCCAAAGTAACCGGGATTTGGCAGTAGGGAAACGGGTGAAACATCGGGTGTTTGGAAATGGAGAAATCACTCAGCTTACTGAAGAGATGATCGAAATTCGTTTTCAAGAAGGGATTAAAAAGCTGGCTGTGAGGACCTGTTTAGATATGGGCTTATTAGAGAAAATTTAAATAAATAGATCAAAACCGCTCAAAGCGAAGAAGCTTTAGAGCGGTTTTGATTTTGGTGTCTTTTATTATATGTAGCGATAATAAAGTTATTTAATTTCGGAAAGCGAATAAGTGTATACATTTATTACTACTTATTCGTTGTATAAGTATAGGGAGGAAAAATGGTGAAAAAAGAAAATATACTAGCCTCCTATCTTATCAATTTAGGAGAGGAAGTGTTCAATCTATTACTAGCGAAAGGAGCCAAAAAAGAAGATGCTGAAGATATCATTCAAAACACTTTTTACAAAGTGTACACACTATTAGACGATCTAACAGAGAGCAATATACGTCCGTGGTTTTTTAGAGTCGCACTCAACGAATATATGGACTTAAAAAGAAAAAAGGAGCAGCGAAACATCTACTTAACCGAGGGGATTTATTCAAAGCTACAATATACAGACGGCGAATTTGATGCCATTTTGAATAAGGATGAGATTTGCGATTTATTAAAAGACATCAAACAGGACTACAAAGAAGCATTCTTTTTAAAGTATTACTATGATTTTTCATATGAAGAAATTGCGACTATTTTGGATATTAAAGTAAACAGTGTAAAGCAAAAATTATATCGTGCACGTAGATCTATTCACTCAAAAATAGGAGGAGAACATTAATGGACACTTCGTTAAAAGATGCTTTAAAAAAAGCTAAACGAAAACAATTACTAAAAATCGTCATTATTTCAACTATCGTTGTACTTATGCTAATACCGATCTTTTATAAAACTGGAAATTACTTTGCAGCGAAAAGTTCAACAAGACTTCACGAACAGCTCTTTTTACATAATGAAATTGCCGAACCTAATATTCAAATCGATTCTCAAGTTACGAGTAATACCTCCATGTTTGGTGGTAACATTGTGACGAATCGTTCTAAAAATATTAATGGCTATGTAGTGCAATGGAGTACACTCACGAGTTCGTATGATTGGCTTCGCATCCATATAGATGCCAACGAGTTAATGCCGGGATTTTATTGGTCTGATACGGAGTTCTATGAGTATGATAAACAAACAAAGAATAAAGTTGCGACATTTTATCATCCATCTATTCAAAAGTACTATGATGATGTACAAAATGAATTAGGGGAAATTTCACAAATGGAAAATTACGTGGCGGAAGTTGCAATTTCTTTCGATCAGCCTTATACATTACAAGAAATTCAAGCGGAAATTCCCGATAATTTAAATATTGTATGGTTGTATATGACCTCACCAATTGTAGATGAAAGTAAGGGACCTGCTGGTATGCCGGTTTATGGATTTGATCCATCTGATTCACCGAAAGAGGCATACAACAGCTTTATTGATGCACTTAAAAAATATGATGCAAATGGTGATGACGAAACAATCCAGAAATTTTTAAATTCAAATAAAAATAAACAGTTTGATGAGGTGAAAATTTCAGGGGTAATGCTGACGGGTCAAACACAAAACTTTAAAGCGTTAGAAAATCAAGATTTTATTCGCGGTGCCTCTGTAGGAGCTACTGCACCAATTGTTCCTTATATTAAACCAGAGAAATAATAAGCAAGGGGGCTGTCGCAGAAAGTCAGTTTTCACTGACTTTCTGCGACAGCCCCTTCTTACCTCTAGTCAAGTAGTTTTAGATGAATTTTATTTAGATAGATGAATTTGTTTCTGTAGGAAGGGGTACCCCTTCCTACAGAAACAAATTTGCGCATACCAAAAAGACCTAACGAAATTTCGTTTTTTTCGAAAGGTCAAATATGTTATAGTAGGACTAACCAATTACGAACAGGTTGAGGCTGTTTCGTAGTCATAAGTGATATGGTGTGTGATCAGGTGAAATGCCACTTTCAAAAACTTGTTCACACAGGCAATCGACGCAACTTTATGGGGCTTTCCTTGAGGTTGCGTTTTTAATTTGTCATAGTAATCCACCAAATGATTTCCACCGAATCGACGTAATGTAATCATGGTCTGAACCATATAAAACAAGATTTTTCGTAGCTTGTTGTTTCCTCGTTTATTGATCTTATCTTTGTAATAGGTATTTCCTGATTGATAACGCATCACATCAATACCAACATAGGCATTTAACTGCTTGTGGTTCTTGAAACGGCGAATATCCCCAAGCTCTCCAATCAGACGAACAGCTGTCGCTTCTCCGATACCGGGAAATGAAATCAGTACGTTGTATTCGGTTCTTTCCTTTGAGAGCTCGACCATTTGTTTCACAAGCCCTTCTTTCTTTTCTTTTAAATCAGAGATCCTTTTCGCATAGTCACGTACTTGTTCACAACGCACATCCTCTTTTGAAATGGCTGGATACGAATCTTTCGCAGCTTCTAGTAAAGCGAGTCCTTTCGCTTCTGCTCGCGAAAGAGATAGATTCTTCCTTGTATTTGCTTTTAGCCGATTACGAATGATGGTTTTGGAACAAGTGAGTACCTCATCTGGATGCGGATAGAGCTGCACAATATTGAGAAAAAGGGCCGAGCGTGTTGAAAATATGATTTCTAATTCTGGAAAACTGAGTTGTAGAATGGCATGCAGGCGACTGAAAAGATGAGTGATTTCACGATCTAGTTCATCATAATAACGTGTGAGTGATCGCATTTGTTTATAATAGCCTTCTTCTTGATAAGTAGCTGTACGCTCTACTTTAAAATGTGATTTTGCCAGTTCATGTGCATCGCTTTTGTCTGTTTTTTGTCGACGCATCGATGCCATTTGAAGATTCGCTTCAAGAGGGTTCACTCGATGGTAGATATAACCTTCTGTTTGGAAAAAGCGTTCTAATGATGCGGAATAAACACCTGTCGCTTCAAATACAATCTCTGGTGCTTGTCCATCCTGTTTTGTTAATGTTTGGAGTTTTTCGTTCAAAGCTTCAAATGAGGGTTTGGTATGAAGAATTTCTCCTTCAAATTCACATTGACGATATTGGTTATAAATCACCATCGTACTTTTCCCCATACTCACATCAAGAGCGACTACATGTTGCATATTCATTTCTCCTTCTTAGCCAATCATAGAAGTCTTCACAGGGCCTTATCGATTCCCTTTTCTTATACACGATCTCTACGGATCCAACATACTAAACTGATTCACATAAGGGTGTGAAGTTGGTCGGTTTTTGAAACGGACTCGATTTGGTCCCAGGGGCCGTTCGACCTTTCTTCACTTCTACTATAAAAAAATAGTAGCACAAACCTTGGCCTTGGTTTGTGCTACTAATGTTAGTATGTTTTTTTACTCGATTTTTGCTGAATTTCCGCCCCGTGCTAATAAGTAATAAATAAGCGAAAAATGTGTAGATTTGAAATAAAGTCACGATGTTTGTAAAAAAGATGCGATGTTTTGAATAAAGTTGCGACGCTTTTGCTCTAGATCACTTATCTAGAGCTTATTTTATTGAACTAACGGGGCAGGATAGTGGTGCGAAATGTTTCTAGCTCAAATTGAGGATGGTTACATTTCTCAGGTAAAGGCTAGACAGTTCCTTTCGGAACTGAAGGGTTATATCGAAGAATCAAATGAAGGAGTAACGCCCTGAAGGGTTCTCTCTTAATCGAATCGCACTGGATTTAGTAAGAATAATAGTGTTATAAGCTCGGTGAAAAGGTGTGAGAAATTACCGTACCAGTTCGGCTGACGAAAGCCTACTCGATGGAGTGGTGTAATTCATGGTGCTTGAGTTGAATGAATATGGTGATAAACCTACAAGAAAAGGTTAAGCTGACGAACTTCTAAATGTACGGGTCTATACTGATAAAAATATTCATCTTTGAACAATATTTTAAAGACTTAATTCAGTAACATGTAGTTCATTAAAATAGCACGTTCATTTCTTTAAGGACTACAGAAACAACTTTAATAACCTTCTATCAGTCAATTTGATAGAAGGTTATTATATTTCAACGAATAAAATTAAACAACTTTATTATCTCTACACAGGTGTTGGCTCTCCATTTTTTAAAGAACTTTATTGTTCGTAATCAATTCCTTCTTTTTTAAAATACCTAACCTATACTATACTGAAGCGGTAGTCGCCTATTGACTTGTTAATGTGATTATTTTTTCAACAATGAATAAAGGTTCATTGGCTCTAGTTCTTCTCCTGTTAAATCCCTTCCCCAATTCAACCCACATAACAACTCGTCTTTATGCATCCCTGGAACCCACTTTTTAAGAAAGTCTTGCAATGACATCGCAAGGATTTTATAATCTCTCCACTCATCTTCCTTACATTTATTGGCGAGTGTTTGACTGGCCCAAAACAACATTACATCCGTGTCTTCATCTTCATTAGAAATAGCATATGCCATTCCACCCCCAACACCATCAATAAGTCCATATACTATTTCAGTCGATTTTACTTCTTCAATGAATTGAGCAATTCTGGCTTCCCCAGTTTTATTCATCTCGTTGATCCATTTACTTAGTGAGGGAGATTCTAGTAGAAGTGCACCTGTTTCATGATTCCAATAATATATGGCACCCACTTGATATCCTTTGGCATACATATATCCAATTTTATTGTATGTTCCATTACCAGCAATCGCAATAAACCCTTTAGGAACCATTTCATCCAATTCTCGATTATTCCTTACAATATCATCCCATGTTTTTTTCACAAACGCTTTGTTCTTTATTGGATAAAACTACCATTCTCCAAAGGCGAATCTATTTTGAGTAAACAAAAGGTTCTTATAGTCTTCAGGAAGTTGGATTCCTAAAGTTTGTTCCGTTTGAAGAATTGCCTCTATTTTAACACCTGGTAAGCTCATTACTGTTAACCTCCGTCTATAAGTTATAATGTATTAAAGGATTAATGCATTATGGTAATGGTGGATATTTTCCCCATAATTCTACTGCCTAGTTATTTCAAATTTACTAATTAGTCTAATCAAGAAAGATACAGAGAGTAGAGAGGGTTTCCCAAATGAATAAGCACTAGAAATTTGTCCTCGTTTTATAATTTAAAGACTTACGCGCTCTCCATGTATTTTTAACCAAACCCGTACAGAACTTAGAACCATGCAACTTATTAAATGACAGACTACAGAAAAAGGGATTTTGTCATTTATACAAAATTATTGCTGGTTCTTCAGAAGATAATTAAGGTGAATTCTGTTGGATAATATTCATATGCTCCTTGAGCGGCACCATTCCGGTACACATTTTTCAGCCGGTCCGCCAGATCAAATGTAAGGCGCTGGGTAAAAAATTTGGTACACAATAAAAGGAGCAGAATATAGTAATCTGCCCCTTTTCCTAATTCTATTAAATATTTATTTATCTATCCATTCAATACCAATCTCTGCAAAAGAAATTTTACTTTCGTTAATACCTTCTATATACCTTATTTTAAATATTAATCTTCTTTTATACGTATAATCGGATCTTGGTCATGATAAGCTATACATACTGGTATATCAGTATTAAAAAATTGGACAGAAGCCATAAAAGCTAAGATAGTTCGTACAATTAAATAAATAGTTACACCAGCTTCATCATCTTCTTCAAATCCACCATATTGATCGTAAATTTCACTAAATTCAGGTAGAGAAGATCCATCTATAACTTCAATCCAATCAGAGGCCCAATCATCATCTTCTTCGCTTAAAGAGATATATTCGGGGCACAGAAAAAAAGTTCCTTCCCATTTGTTATCAATATCATATTCAAAATAAATAGCTTTTATATTTTTAATGTCGGAATGCTGCAAAGTCTGTTGGAATTTTTCTGTCAAGGAAGCAATATAATTATTTAAATCTACTTGTTGGATTTTTTTTGCTATATCCTTATTGACTGTGTGCTTGCAAATTTCAAAATATTTTTTCTCTAGTGCTTTACTATCTAAAGAAAAAATATCGTATTGAATATCATCTAGGTAATCATAGATTAAGTCCATCTTCTCTATCTCCTTTTTTTCCAATAATTAGAGTATAACATTTCGGGATTTTTTTGCACATGTTTACGTAAGCTTCGGTAACCTCTTTGGAAATCTTGTTTATTTCCTTTGGCATACTTATCTAACTTCTTCATATTTCGTAGCATATAATCGTGGTAAGCGTTAGGATGTCTTCCTTGGTGTCTCATTCGCTTTTTATTCCAACCAGCATCCAAATCTAAATCGTATTTATTAGCTATTTTTTGAAACTTTTTTGTATACCTCTTACTTTTATTAGTGGCAAAGTGGTGTACTTGAAATGGTTTTTTCTTTGTGATTTTTATACCTGCTTTAGCAACTTTGAACTTGCCTCCACCAATAGCGCCCATTGCTGCTGCTCCAGCAACACCTTTCCAGCCTTTCCCACTCTTATAAGCTTTATAACCACTATAAGCTGCAAAGCCAGCATTAATTACAAGCCATGCATAATTCCCATCCGGATCAGTCATCATAACTGGGTTACTACTAGCATAAGCGTATCCATTTTGTGTCTTCGGATCGTCTGTGTCTCCACCCTCTGGATCCACTGTGAGGAAAACTCCTTCTGTTGGCTGATAATAGCGTGCAATCAGGTAATACAAATCAGTCTCATCATCATAACGATAGCCTTTGTAACGGATTGGGTTTTCCTTTGCCATTGCACCACTTTCGGAAAGAATGTTTCCCCACGCATCGTAGGAGTAAGAAGCAACGACTGTACCGGATGTGTTCGTCAGCCCTGTAATTTCTTTCAAGCTGTTATACGTATAATAATAATTTTGACCACCTTTAGTCATCACAAGCGGCATACCATCTGGATCATAGATGTATTCAGATGTGATTGTACCATTACTGTCTGTTTCAAATAGGACGTTGATTCCTTGATCATAGTGGTAGTAGGTAGTCTTTCCATCAACGGTTTTACTTGTACGGCGCCCTTGGTCATCGTATGTGAAGGTGGCGACGGTGGTTCCAGCATTGGTTTTGATGGAGGTCACCTGATCAAATTTATTATACACGTATGTGTACTTATTGTCTTTTGTCCGATTGCCGTTAGCATCGTATGAATAGGTTTGTCCATTTACAGATGTTAGACGGTTGTTGGCATCATATTCGTACGTTGTGTCAGTCGTTTTTCCATCTTTGACGGTTGTTTTGGTTTTGCGATTTCCAACGGCATCGTAAGTGTAGGATTCGGTTAACTGGGCAGAAGAAATAGTTTGTGATTCTAGTTGATTGGTTTTATCGTACGCAAAAGCTTTGTTGCCAGTTGAACTAGTGACCGAGTTGACATTTCCGTTCAGGTCATAGCCTAGGGATTCGTCCAATAAGACGGTTGTACCTTTAGTCACTTTTAGCGTTTTCATTTGCTGGGCGTCGTCATACGTATAGTTAGTGTGAATACCGTTCACATATCGGCGCTGTTGTGGCTCGCCTGTTGGATAGTATTCATATGCTCCCTGTATACCCCCATTTCGGTACCAGTTTTTTAGCTGGTCTGCATCGTCAAACGCAAATTTCTGAGCAAATGAGCTACCATTTGAGGTTCCTTTAATGTCTGTTAACGTCTCCGTTGGTGAGTAACCGTACTCAACAACCTGTTTACCGTTAGAAGCTGTTTTCAACTTGTCTGCTTTATCATAGGTAAACGTGGAAGTATCATTGTTCTCTCCATTTTGCACAGCTGTTGTGTTGCCGTTTTTATCATAATCATAGTGCCATTTTAAATAACCATTGATAAAAATATCTGTCGGACGACTGTTCGCATCATAATCGGTTTTGATAACCGTATTTCCGTCTGGTTTTTTTTCTGTCGTCATGTTGCCGATAGCGTCATAACCATATGTCGTAGTCTGGCCAAGTGGTTCTTTCCGAGAGATAAACTGGTTTTGGCTATTATACCTAAGTGTCGTTGTGTAACCTCTAGGATTTTTTATAGTAGTTAAATTCCCATTATTGTCATATTCATATGAAGTCTCTTGACCTTTTTCATCGACTGCTGACTTCAGTTGTTCCTGTTCATCATAATCAAAAGATACTTTATTTCCTTTGGGATCTGTGACCTCTTTGGCATTTCCGTATTTGTCATTGACAATAGATGTTTTTCGACCAAGTGCATCCGTAAATTTTTTCGGATAGTTCTGCATGGCATCGTATTCATATGTTTCAGGGATACCGCCAGGCGGAGTCATGCTTTTTAAATTGCCGTAAGGCTCATAATAATCAAAAATAGTGACTTCATTCAAAGGATTAATTTCTTTAATGACATCGCCGTAAGCATTATATTCGTAAGTCATCGTGCCATCTGCATCCGTCACTGTAAGTGGCTGACTGAAGTTATTGTAGGTATAAGAAACTTTATTATCTAACGGATCTGTTGTTGTTTCTACATTCCCTTTAGCATCATACGTATTAACTGTTATATTGCCTTTCGGATCCTTTTCAGTTAATAAGTTGTAATTCTCATCATAGGTGAAAGAAGAGACAAACCCCATTGGATCAGTAATGGAAGTAATAATATAATTATCATTAAGTTTATATTTTGTTTCTTTTCCATAGGCATCAAATTCACTGGCTGTCAAATTATATATATCATATTTATAGGTAATATTTGAATCTACATCTGAAATCATCGGTTGTTTTACCTGTTCTAAGAAGCCGGTGTTATATAGATAATGAGTCGTCTGGTTATTGGCATCAACAATATTAATGAGTTGCCCGTCAGTATTGTAGTTATAAGTAGTAGTTGAACCCGTAGTCGCATCTTTATAAATTGTAGATGTTTTCAAACGGCCAGCTGTGTCATACGTATAAGCAAATTTTTTCACACCTTCGAATGTTCCAGATTGGATGCGCCCATTTTGGTATGTTAATGTAAGTTTACGATCAGTTGCATCAGTAATACCCGTCAGTGTCCCATCTGCCTCACGCTGATACGTAATTTTGTTTTTATTTCGATCTTCTTCATAATCAATTGGATAAATTCTCCCTTGCTGCTCAGGATTTTTAATGAGGTCACGGAAAACCACTCTATTCCCATTGAAATCCGTTAATACAAAGGCATCTGTATTCGCTTTAACCAAC
This sequence comes from Bacillus sp. FJAT-52991, assembly GCF_037201805.1. Lineage (GTDB taxonomy): Bacteria > Bacillota > Bacilli > Bacillales > Domibacillaceae > Bacillus_CE > Bacillus_CE kandeliae. The sequence goes on from NZ_CP147404.1 coordinate 1,604,458, forward strand.
TTTAGATATAAACCAGCTGGTGCCTTAAAAGTTTTAGTCGAAGTATCATACGCAAATGTATGGGCTGTCCCATCTGCATCTGTATAAAGAACATCGCCATTTGGAAATTCAGCCATCGTTTCGCTTCCAGTAAATGACCAGCCATATCCTACTGGTGAGTCTTCTACTGCTTTAGAGTTATAGGTGCGAGCAAAAGAAAATCCAGAATTTCCTCTTCCCGTTACTGAAAAATCGGTAAAATCTAATACTAAGTTTCCAGTACCTAAATTCACGTGTCCTTGCCCATCTGACAATGCATGTTCTGAATAAGACCAATAACTTTCTAACCCTAGACGGCTAACAGGATAATAGGTGATTGTCAACTTAGGTGAATACTGCAGTTTTCCTGAATAATCCCCCGAATAAAATTTCTTGTAAGTAGCCGCATTTTCGTTTGTTGCCTTAAGTATCAGCCCTAAATTTTTAGAAGGATCATTCATCCATTTTTGAATAATTTCCGGTTTAATAGTCCATTTAAATAATTGAGGTTCTGCGGCTGTTGTATCTAGCGCTCCAATCGTTTGAGATGAAAGAAGGGTTGAATTAAAATCGCCACCTTTATTTGTCCAAAGAGCACTTTGTGTTCGGCGCTGCCATGTTGCGCGATTTTCTTCCCAGGCACTGTTCATTTCATATAAGCCAATGCTGGACGCTGTATCGTTCCACACAGAAGACAGCCGAAGATTTAGCTGGGCATTCATAATCTTTGCGCCTCTAGGCAATGTGCCCATATCAAATTGAAGGAGTGACCGAACAAGATTATTAGACGTACTATGAAAGCCGGCTCCCATTTCTAAATCGGCTCCACCTGTTTGATTCGGGAACGCACTGCGGATCGTTGTATCATTTAAATCATTTTTCGGTTGGTATACTTTGACTGTTGGATCAATGATAACAGGATATACTCGTTCAGAAGAGTTTAACCACTCCATATTAGGTTTCAGCGTAATATGTAACTTATTACCTTTTTGAATAGCTTCCATTTCCACCTGATCACTTAAAGAACCTTCTGGCATTGGGTGCTCCATACGAGAGGTAAATCCTTCAGGAGTGGCTGAATCCATCATAAATGGTTTTTCAATGGCAAAAAGTCTTTCTTTTGAAGTGGAATCTAACAGATATAGGTAACCATCTTCCGTTTTTTCAAGCGTCAATCCTTTGATTTTAAATTGGAATGAATATTCTAACGGATCTGCATTGCTTGGCTTTTGTTTTAAAATGATGTCTTCTTTAATCGAACTGTTGCCGACTGTATAAGTTAGGTCTGTATTTGAATAGACCTCTTTGTAAGTCACTTGATTGTCTTCTACCGTAGCCATTACACTAGCCGTTGACTGTCCATTTTGATCTACGTTTACAATATCTAATGACTTTCCTTGTTGCTCAATAGAAACTAAAGAGTCCCCATTTTCCGCTTTCGGTGCGAAAGAAGCATCGAACTCATTTTTCTTATTATGGAAGCGACCATTGTCTTTCTTACTCAGTTTGTTATCAATCGGTTCCCATTCTTTTGTCTTTTTATCTTGGACATGGATCGGTTCCGGGGAAATCTCCATCCGGTATAAACCATCTTCCTGTATAAACGTTTGGGAATTGGCTGTCCGCTCGTCAATGACTTCCATTTCTTTTTGAATGGAAGGGATAATATCCCGATCCTTTTCTTTCGGTTTAGCCTGAACTGGAATAAGTGGTGGTAGCAGGCTAAAGAACATCATAATGGCTATAAGCAAAGAAATGTATTTTTTCATAATAATCCCCCTTTTCTGTTAATTACAGGGATATTATAGATGATAAAATTTTACAAAACAATGACTTTTGTTACTTTAAGGTAATAATTTTAATAAAAATGCTATTTTAAGAACAAAATAGGTCTCATCCTGATATAGCTTTGAAATAAATTTGCACCGTTTAATAAAGTTTAACCGTTTGTAAAAAGGTTTGATCAAAAATCCTGTATTGAAATGCGAGTTTTTCTTATGCAATAATCGAACCATTTAATTGAACAAGATTACATGGTAAAATTCACAAAACAGTATCGGAGAGATAACACGAAATATACTTGTCCTTGTTGTGGTTATAAGACATTAGATGAAGAACCGCGAGATACATATGAAATTTGTAGTATTTGTTTTTGGGAGGATGACGGAGTTCAATTGTTGTTCCATTAAGGCAAGCACAAAAAAACTATGTTAAATTTGAGGTATGTGAAGAAGACTGTATTGAATTTGTGAGAAAACCTACGAAAGAAGATTTAAAAGACCCTAATTGGAAGCCATTATTAGATAAGAATTAAAGATATTTATTAAACCAAAGGATGCGATTGTAGAGCAACACAGATAGAAAACGATCAAACTTTTTTATAAACCTGAAACTTAAACCTGCTGGATAAGAATCTATTTTGATCACTCTTTTTTCAAAATATTTTGATTTCTTCTATTATAAAATCAACGTTCGGAACACACTTTTAATCAAACTTTATTCCAAACCAACAAAATGATAAAGCTAATAGAATGTAAAGCGAAAATTATTCAGTCTGTTTTAATGATTGGGTAAATTAACTGAAAATAAAAAATTATTTTAAAAATATATTTACTTTTCCGGAAGGTCATATTAGAATAAAAAAACGATCTATATCGACTGAAAAAGACACTAATCGACAAAAGACTCTTTTATTTTTATTCCAAATCAACAAGTTCATCACATCTAGAAAGGAAAAGTGAAAATATGAGTTTATTTAGGAAGAAGTCCATTTCAGACTTAATTGCTCAGTCGGAGGTTTCTGGAAAAGCATTAAAGAAGGATCTTGGTCCCTTTGATTTAACTATGCTTGGAATCGGAGCCATTATTGGAACAGGGATTTTCGTCTTAACAGGTGTTGCTGCTGCCGAGCATGCAGGACCAGCGCTTATTTTATCGTTTATTCTATCCGGATTGGCCTGTGTATTTGCAGCTTTATGTTATTCTGAATTTGCTTCAACTGTTCCAGTGTCAGGAAGTGCCTATACTTACAGTTATGCGGCTTTTGGTGAACTGATGGCTTGGATTCTTGGTTGGGCGCTTATTTTAGAATATGGGGTCGCCTCATCGGCCGTAGCCGCTGGGTGGTCGGGATATTTCCAAGGGTTGTTATCTGGGTTTGGCATTAAAATTCCAACGGCGTTATCTAGCGCCTATAACCCGGAAGCGGGTACTTATATCGATCTGCCTGCTATTATTATCGTATTGCTTATTACCATTTTATTAACGAATGGTGTTAAAAAGTCAGCACGTTTTAATACTGTTATGGTGTTAATTAAAGTAAGCGTTATCTTATTGTTTATCGTCGTCGGGGCTTTTTATGTAAAACCGTCAAACTGGACGCCATTTATGCCATTTGGGTTTAGTGGTGTCGCAACAGGTGCAGCAACGGTCTTCTTTGCCTATATTGGTTTTGATGCTGTATCAACAGCTGCAGAAGAAGTGAGAAACCCACAACGTACGATGCCAATTGGGATAATTGTTTCCTTAGCTGTGTGTACTTTGTTATATATTATCGTTTCTGCTATTCTCACTGGAATCGTGCCTTATACAGAGCTTAATGTCAAAAATCCAGTGGCTTTTGCGTTACAATACATTCACCAAGATTGGATTGCTGGATTAATTTCTTTAGGAGCGATCGCCGGTATTACGACAGTATTGCTTGTGATGGTATATGGACAAACTCGCTTGTTCTACGCAATGAGCCGTGACGGCCTGCTTCCAAAAGCATTTTCAAAAGTAAATGAAAGAACAAACACACCAGTCATCAATACTTGGATTACAGCGGCTATGGTTGCCTTCTTTGCAGGTGTACTTCCATTAAACAAGCTAGCAGAATTAACAAATATCGGGACTTTGTTTGCATTTATCGTCGTCTCAGCGGGTGTTATTGTCCTTCGTAAAACACAGCCTAATTTAAAAAGAGGCTTTAAAGTACCGCTAGTCCCATTACTGCCTGTTCTTGCCGTACTGTTTTGTGGATATTTAACACTTCAGCTTCCACTGTCTACTTGGATCGGATTTACTGTATGGTTAGTATTTGGTTTAATCGTATATTTCACTTATGGATACAGACATAGTCTATTAAGAAAACAATAACAATCGAAGAGGTTGCCCAAAAAGTAGGAATTTTTGGGTGGTCTCTTTCTTTTTGATATAATGAGTTTCGTGTGAAATGTTCTAAAAATTTAAACTGTTTATAGAGGCGGAAAGGGATTAGCGAAGAAACTGCTCGAGCATAATATAGATGAAAGCAGAAGACGTGGGGTAAAGAGAATCTGGCTGCACACTTCTGAAGATGGAAAGCGTCTATATAAAAAAATGGTATTTACAATGAATGATAGTGAAATGGAGTTATTTCTATAAGGTAGTAGATTTGCAACTATTTGACTAAATCTATCAGAATCGATACTATGACTTTAGTAGGTAAATGGGAAGATAAGGAGCTAACAATCATGGCCGATTTTTTAGATTTAATTCAAGAGAGACGTTCTGCAAATAATTTTCTTACCGATCATCCGATTTCTAAGAAAGAACTAAATGAAATGTTTGAATTAGTCAAGCTGGCACCTTCAGCCTTTAATTTACAACATACAAAGTATATTGTTGTCACTGATCCAGAAGTGAAAGAGAAAATGAAGGAAGCGGCGTACGGACAATATAAAGTGGAAAGTGCTTCTGCCGTTATTCTCGTATTAGGTGATAAAAAAGCCTTTCAACAAGCTGCTCAAATTTATGAGGGCTTGAAATTATTAGGGATTGTGAGCCCACAAGAATATGATCACATGGTAAATGACACCGTATCATTTTACGATGGTCGAGGGGAGGCTTTTCAAAAGGATGAAGCGATCCGAAACGCTTCCTTATCCGCAATGTTCTTTATGTTAGTAGCTAAAGAAAAAGGGTGGGATACTTGCCCGATGATTGGATTTGACCCGGAAGCAATGAGACAAATTCTTCCTATTAGCGATGAGGACGAAATCGTTCTTATGATGACAATTGGAAAAGAAAAAGTAGAAAGTAGGAAACCAAGAGGCTATCGCAAGCCGGTTAGTGAATTTGTGATGTATATTTAATGTAATGCGTTGGTGGAGAGGGTTGAAAATTCTTCCACTAGCGCATTTTGTTTTTGTTAGATAAAAGTTGTTTATTCATAATTCGTGTTATTCTTAATGTTTTGTGTGTTAATTTTTGGTATAATGATTTGGATATGAATATGTGTGAAAAAATGTATATTTCATATTGCGTCGCCAATGAATATTTTGAGCATATATACGAGGTTTTAAAGTATGGAATTTTTGTATTTATCTGATTTTAATATGTTAAGTGATATTCATTATTATAGTAGAAGTTTTGAACATAAAGTGATTAGGGAGGTGTATTGGTGAAGAAGTGGGTTATAATTTTAACTGCGATCATAGCGGTAGGAACGTATTTAGCTTGGACTAAAACACATTTAGAAGAGCCAGTTGTGATGTCAGTTCAATTTGATGAAGCAGCTAAAACTCTAGCAGTTTCTTATATAGTTGAAAAAAATGATGGTACATATGTAAAAGAAGTGGCAGATGATACAAAAAGTTTTTCTCCTCCTCGTTCGAATGGTGATCAAGATAGGAGAGCAAATAATACGCAAGTACTGGCTAAGCAAAATGGCTATGAACTGCGAGAAGATGTCATTGAATTGACAGACGATCAACTTGCCTATTTTTTATCTTTAGAAGGGCGGGCAATACCCGTTGATATTTCATTTGAAGACTACTCGCCGATCGAAACAATACTTGTGTGTTTATTAAAAGATGAGGCGGTTGAGGTAACAAAGCAAGATGAAGCACTTGTCTATACATTTACAGCACCGGAAGATATAACGATTCGTTCAATTGGTCACTATGACAGTGTAGCTATGATTTCCTTTGAGGAAGATGACTTTCCATTAGCTCTTAAAAAGGGACAATCTGTGGATATTCTCATTCATGATCCGTATAAGCTTGCCTCACATGATGAGTTACTCCTTGAAATCGCTACGACAAATGATCGGTCGTTTACACAGCATTTCTCATTGACAGAGCCTATTCCAAAGGGATATTTAAAGCAAATCGTGAATCAAGCGAATGCAGAATAATTTAATAGAAGCAGTTATCTTCTAGCTTGTACAACAAACACCCGCAGTGATTTTATCTGCGGGTGTTTGTTGTATATCGACATTATAAAAGTGTTTGTACCTACGAGTTTGATAGGTTGTTTATCCCGCATTAACGGGCTGTAAGACCCCCACCTCAACATGGCAGAAGAAACGCAGACGTGTAGGTGGGGGATGAAGAAAACCCCCATTGATTGAAATTTCATTTTATGGATTAATTGGTTGTATTTTCAATTTGATCGTGTTAGAATTCAAGATAATAAACGATTGGTCATAAAATGAACCAATGGGTCATGAAGGGAGCCACAGATAAAATGAACAATGATAAAAAAAATGAAAAGCAGAAGCAGATTTTACTGACAGCAATGAATTTGTTTGCCAACAAGGGCTATCATCAAACTTCGATGAAAGAAATTGCTGATGTTTGTGAAATGTCCAAGGGCGGCTTGTATCTATATTTTAAATCGAAGGAAGATTTGCTTCTTATGATCTTAAAATATCATTTTCAAATGCTTGATGATCAGTATGTGTTAGTTGAACAAGATCCACATTTGAATATAAAAGAAAAGTTTACGAAGCAAATGGAAATTTCTTTAAAACATGCGATTGAGTACGAAGAATTTAATAATATGAGAATGCAAGAAACAATAGTTGATTTAGAAAATGAAGCGATTCACCAATATATTCAACAGAAAAATATAGAGATGATGCAATGGTGGGAGAAATATTTAATTGGTATATATGGGGAAGAGGTTAAGCCTTATTGTTTAGATTGTATGGTCATCCTAAATGGAATGATTCTCATGTTTATGAAGGTATTGAAAATAGAAAATCTTCCAATTGATACGGTGGAATTTACCGAGTATATCCTTAGACAATTAGATTACATTGTGGAAGGAGTGCTAAAAGATAAGGAAAAACCTTTGATTGATGGAAGTCTTTGGTCTAGTAAGCAGGGGGGACTTTACAAAGAAAAACAGCATCCGCTGATTTTGATCAAAAAAATGAAAGATCAAATAACGCAATTACCGAAAGAAGACCGTGTTGAAGAGGCACTACAATCGCTTGGCATAATGGAGCAAGAGCTTATGGACATGAATCCTAGAAAAGCGATTATAAGTGGGATGATTCGTAACTTATTGGGGATTCAAGAATTAGTAGAAATGACTCGTGAATTAAGTAGCGTGTTGAAATCAGATATAGAAATGTAATTAAGAAGAGAAAGTTATGATAAAAGGAGGTTGTAAGTATGAGAAATCAATACGAATTTTTATCTGAGGATCCCAATATAAAGGTGAAGCCGATTGTTTTTTCTTTAATTATTGGTGCTTTCTTTGCAATTTTAAATGAAACGTTATTAAATATCGCTTTAACGACATTGATGGATGAGTTCCAGCTATCGATTACAACTGTTCAATGGATGTCAACAGGTTTCATGTTGGTGATGGCGATTGTGATTCCATTATCCGCTTTATTGCTTCAATGGTTTACAACACGACAAATGTTTTTGAGCACAATGCTCATGTTTACCATTGGTACGATTATTTGTGCAATCGCACCGAATTTTACAATTTTATTAGTCGGTCGATTTTTACAAGCGGCTGGAACAGGTTTGTTAACACCGATCATCTTTAATGTTTTTCTACTGCTTTTTCCACCAGAACGTCGTGGAGCGATTATGGGAGTAGTTGGATTAGTTATTATGTTTGCCCCTGCAATTGGTCCAACCTTATCGGGAGTAATTGTGGAATATCTGGGGTGGCGTTACTTATTTATTACAGTGATCCCATTTGCGCTTTTTTCGATCCTATTTGCTTATAAATATTTAGTCAATGTTTCAGAAGTGACAAGGCCTAAAATCGATTTTTTATCCATTATCCTTTCGACGATCAGTTTTGGCTGTATTGTTTTCGGGTTTAGTTCTGTTGGTGAGGCTGAGTCTGGCTTTCTTACGCCAATCGTTTACTTACCTATTCTAGTCGGGGTGATTGCTTTATTCTTCTTTTGTAGAAGACAATTGAAATTGGAAGAACCGATCATGGATCTAAGGGTATTTAGCTATCCAATGTTTAGGCTAGGTGTTTTTCTGTTTGTCATCATTATCATGACTATGCTTTCTTCAGAGGTCATTTTACCGTTGTATATGCAGGGACCTTTAGCAATTACAGCTGCGACAGCGGGCTTGATCCTCTTACCTGGGAGCTTGTTAAATGGGATTATGTCACCTATTATGGGACAATTATATGATAAATTTGGCCCGCGTAAATTAATGATTCCAGCGACAATTGTATTCAGTGGCACAATGCTTATATTAAGCAAATTAAGCTTACAAACACCGATTTGGATCATTATTGTCTGTTACATATTATTAATGGTTTCTGTTTCAGCCACATTAATGCCTGCGCAGACGAATGCGTTAAATGCATTGCCTAAACATTTATATCCACACGGAACAGCTGTTTTGACAACGTTACAACCTATTTGTGGTGCAATTGGCGTATCGGTATTCGTTAGTTTAATGAAGGCGAAGCAAAATAGTTGGTTAAGTCAATCGTCAACACCAGCCGATCCTACGACCATTAATGAAGGTTTAGTAGCAGGGATAGAACTTGTTTATCTTATTTCATTCGGATTGGCTATTTTAGCTTTCGTTATTTCCTTATTTGTGCAGCGAGCAATGCCTAAAGAAACAGAGAATTCTTCATTAGAAAAACAAGTACAATGAGATAAGGAAAAAGTAAAAACACACGATGAAGGTTCTGATTGAACTGCACCCCAATTGTTAGACACAATCTAACAATTGGAGGTGCAGTTTTTCTATGGTTAAATACACTGCAGAATTTAAAATACAAGCTGTTACTCGTTATTTAACTGGTCAAGAAAGCTTTAGAAAAGTCGGAAAAAAGATAGGTATTCCCTTCCGTCTTCTTTGTACATGGGTGAGACACTATGAACATAGTGGTGTAGAAGCGTTTGTAAAACCATATACAAATTACACGCCACAGTTTAAACTAGACGTACTAAATTTTATGATTGAAAATGGTACGTCCTTAGAGGAAACAGCTGCTATTTTTAAAATAGCGACTCCTTCTACGATTCATGTTTGGAAGAAACAGTTTGAAACGCAAGGAATCGATGCCCTTCAATCAAAGAAAAAGGGGCGTTCATCCATGAAAAAAGATACAAAGAAACAATCAAAACAAGCACCAGTAGAAGGCTCATTTGAAGCGCTTGAAGCTCGCATTAAACAACTAGAAATGGAAAATGAGTATTTAAAAAAGTTGAATGCCTTAGTTCAAAACAAGGAAAAATCACCAAGGAAGACAAGGTAAAGGTCATCTATGAATTAAGGCATAAATACTCGGTGAAGGCGCTCGTGGCATTCGCAGAAATTCCACGTAGCACGTATTACGATTTGGTCAGGAAAATGAATGGACCAGATCCAGATGCCGATTTAAAGGCTGAAATTCAAGCGATTTATGAGGAACATGAAGGTCGTTATGGCTATCGTCGTATTCGCGATGAGTTAGCGAATCGTGGGCAAAAAGTGAATCATAAGAAAGTACAACGAATCATGAAGGAATTAGGTTTAAAATGTCTCGTACGCATGAAAAAATATAAGTCTTATAAAGGCACTGTTGGTAAAATCGCGCCGAATATGTTAGCTCGTGAGTTCACAGCAAAAGCTCCGAACGAAAAGTGGGTAACAGACATTACAGAGTTTAAGTTATTTGGTAAAAAACTCTATTTATCGCCGGTATTAGACTTATTTAATGGAGAAATTATTACTTATACAATCAATTCTAGACCTATATACTCTCTTGTTTCAACAATGTTAGAACAAGCTTTAGAACGATTACCAAAGGAACACTCTCGTAAAGGAAACTGTTACGACAACTCCGTAATGGAGAATTTCTTTGGCATTATGAAGTCGGAATTCCTTTACTTAAAGGAATTTGAGAGTGTAGAACATTTCAAATTAGAACTAGAAAAATATATAGATTATTACAACACGAAACGCATGAAGGCAAAATTAAAAATGAGTCCGGTAGCGTACCGAACTCATTTTATCCAAGCTGCCTAATGAAATAACCGTGTCTAACTTTTAGGGGTCACTTCATGATTTGAACTTCTCATTGTGTGTTTTTACTTTTTTAAGATGTGATTCGTCTCGATTTTCTTTCTCAATATTGCACCGAATACAATAATATACTATTGTTGTATTCGGTGATATGGTTCGTCAACTTAAACCATTCAACTGATTATTGGAGGTATTTAATTGAATGAATAAACATGACCAACTAAATATTATTAAAGAAGATTTTATTAATTGTCAAAAAGTACTATTGGCAATTGGTGATGAAACACGTCAAGCTATCTTGTTAGTTCTAATGGGAACGGATTGTCAAACGGGATTGCGTGTAGGGGAAATCACTGAACAAACACATCTTTCTCGACCAGCTGTGTCACATCATCTTAAGATTTTGCGAGATGCCGGTATTATTTTAATGCGTAAAGAAGGTACAAAAAACTTTTATTATATTAATGTACGTACAAAATTAGGTTTATTAAAAACTCTTGTCTTGGATATTGAGAAGTTAATGCAAAACTTTTATTAAAATTATGGCATATAAACATACAGTATTTGGAGGTATAGGAAATGAAAGCAATGGTTATTGATAAGTATGGGAAAGTCCCAATGCGTATGGAAGAAATGCCTATTCCTGAAATTAATGAATATGAGGTACTCGCAGAAATTTATGCAGCTAGTATTAATCCTATTGATTTTAAGATACGCGATGGGAAAGTGAAATTGTTAGTTAAATATAAAATGCCTCTTATCCTTGGTAATGACTTTTCTGGTGTCGTGGTAAAGGTTGGAGCCAAAGTGACTCGTTTTAAAGTTGGTGATGAAATATATGCACGTCCACGGAAGAGTAACATCGGTACTTTTGCGGAATATATCTCAATTCATGAAAATGACATAGCCTTAAAACCTAAAAATTTGAGCTTTGAGGAAGCCGCCTCGATCCCACTGGTTGGGTTAACCTCATATCAAGCCTTACATGACATAATACAATTACAAAAAGGACAAAAGATTTTGATTCAAGCTGGGGCTGGTGGTGTCGGTACCTTTGCTATTCAATTGGCAAAATTAATGGGTGCTACTGTTGCAACGACTACCAGTGAAGCTGGTACGAATTTAGTAAAATCTCTTGGTGCAGATGAAATTATTAATTACAAGGCAGAAAAATTTGAAGATATACTGAAAAATTATGATGCAGTATTTGATACACTTGGGGGCAAGATACTCGAAAAATCATTCGATGTTATAAGAAGCGGAGGAAAAATTGTTTCCATTTCAGGAACGCCGAATGCTCGTTTTGCTAAAGAATATGGTTCAGGATTTTTTAAAACGTTGTTGTTTTCAGCAGCAAGTAATAAACTTACTGCACTTGAAAAAAAGCATAATGTTCAATACACGTTTTTGTTTATGAAGCCAAGTGGAGATCAATTACGTATTATTGCAAACTTTATTGAGTCTGGTAAGATCAAACCTGTAATTGATAGAGTTTTTTCTTTGAAAGATGCTCAAAAGGCGATGGAATATTCGGAGTCGGGAAGGGCTAAAGGGAAGATAATTTTAAAAATCAGATAGTTATCAAACTTGACTCTCTCCTAAAAGTTAGCTCAATAATGCTCTTTGAAATGTTCAAACTTTTTTATAAAAGACTTATTCAATGGAATATATTAAGGGCTTGTTTTGATCAATATTTCTTCAAAACAAGCTCTTTCTTTTTTTCGTTTATCAAGGTTATTAGCCTCAAATTGATCAAACTTTGTTTTAAAGCCACAATAAGAACCAGGTAAATAATCAGAAGTATCAACTTTATACTGGTTAACCGTTGATAAATCAAGACTTAAAGTTATCAATTTGGGAAATGAAAAATTGAAAGGGTGACAGTATGGATAAATAGCATTTTATCCAATTCATGATTATATTTTGCCCTTTTCCGTATGGATTAGTCTCTTCTGAAGACGCGTACTTCATTGATCGATGAGATACATGATAAAGACGACTCATTCCCAGTCGGCTCCGAATGCAGCGAAAAAGTACGATGCAGAGAAAGTTGCCGATTCTATGAACATCGTGATGCCTAGCCCGTAATAGATAGGGAGCCCCGGCTGGCCCGAATATCCAAATTCAATGGTATTATCGGGACCAATTGCAAGTTTGTTGCCGCAAATGAGTTTCGGTACATCTCTCACTCTAGTGCTGCCGTCAAATATGTGTACTCTCCTAATGCAACTACTAACGTCTGAATTTCCTAGAATAAAGATACGTCTAAGTTTCGGACGGACGCCTCCAAGGAGTACTGGTGAGGGCATCGGAACATGAAACCATTGGTTGGTGCCCCTTCTTAGGGTTACCTGTGTGCCGAAACCTAAGCGAGTAAATCTGTCGAGCAATTCTGGTGTTTCGGGGACGACCGCGTTGCCATGAGTCCACATCGCTGTAAGTGCCATAGTCTTCCTCCTAGTTATAAGAATTTGCTTTTTCTATTCAGCAATATTCCGTTAAACATAAAATTATTACAAAAACCGTTACTTTACCGGATTTATATTAGGGGCTGATTCATTAAAAAAATGTTTTAGGATATAGAAAAAAGTATTAGACTGTTAAAAAATAGTTGTAAACTGAAAAGGTGTTTACTGTACATGAAAGCACTTTTTGTTAACAGAAATGTAGCTTTGAAATAAAGTTGCACCGTCTTATTCTTTTTCGATTAAAGACTTCTAAATGAGTTTTGATTAAACTTTTTTATAAAACTAAATGTTTATTTTCTGTAGAATAAGGATTTGTGAGCTGTTTTTAATTAAACTTTATTCCAAAGCAACACAAGAGCATATTTTTGGTCACTAATGTGGTCACTCAACCAGTTAAAATCGTCTCAATAACACTATTTTCTGTTAAAAACCATCATTCTTCCTACTAATCTTCTCCATCACCTTTTCGAACTCATCCGGCTTCAAAAACTCAATCGGCGAAAATCCTTTTTCAAAAACAACCGAGTCCGCTTCCATTAAGAGGACATAACGATCTCCTAGTTTAGCCAAGTGAACCGATTCTCCGAAGTCAGACAGCATGGCGTTGACGCCCATGTGATCAAGTTTCATTTTTAGCTCTAATTCAGGTGTATGTTCGACCATGCGAGCAGAGGCTTCGACGACTTCATCGGTTGTAAATCGTTCTTGCAGCTCTCGTTTCGGACTGTCTGCCCAAACTTCCATGGCTTCTTCAAATTGCTGGAACTCTGGGCTTTCTTCTTCTAACTCTTCGATGGTATACTCCCGCACCATATCAATGACTTGGGATTTGACGATCTCAGGCATTGACTGTTCGTAGCCAACGTATTTTAAGAAGTCCTCAAAGTAGCGAGCGTGGGAGGCTTGGTGGATTTTCAGTTCGCCTTCTTCGACCATTCCTTCTTCCGGCATGTATGGATATTGGATCGACTTCATGTTTTTTGTTGTAATGGCTAGTTCCACATGACGGATAAGGGAAGAAGCATCTGTAATAGTTGCTACTTTTGGTTCGAAATCGCATTTTAATAGGAATACAAAGGCATCGTCGAAGTATTTTTTGATTTGCGCCTTAGCAACTATAAATACGCCACCTCTGACCGCGCTTGTTTGTGTATAGAGCGTGGCAAATTGTTCGCTTGCTTCTTGAAATTCGAGTACGGAGTAGGCCGCGCGTGCTTTGGCGAACAAGTTGTAGTTCGGATTGGACGTTAAATCATGTCCAGGTTCAGCGGTGAAATAACCGATTTTTGTTGGAACTTGTTCGGCTTTTGGGTGTCGATCGGCTTTTCGTTTAGCGATTTTCGTAAATTCTCCATCTAAAAAATCTTTGAGTGGATTGTTTTCGTATTCTTCTTCACCAAGAGTTTGATAATGCTGAGCACGCTTAATAGCATCGTCGCCTTTGCCGTCGACATGAACGACAAAGAACGATAAATAGTTTATTGTAAAATCCAATGAACATCACCTGTTTTTCTTATCGATTCTTTAAAATAATTTCTCGTAGTTGTTTAATTCCCTTTTCAAAATCCTCCATTGAAGCATAGCCGTAGGACAAGCGAATAGCGGGAACGGATTCTTCTGTATAGATACTGCCAGGATTTAAAAGAATCCCTTGTTGATAGGCTTTTGAATACAGCTCTTTATATGGGATTTTGACTTTTAATTTTAGCCAAATTAAAAATCCTCCAGCGGGTACATTCCATTCTGCCAAATCCTTCATGTAGTCATCAAGAATTTGCATCGCCTTTGTTCGGCGCTTTTCTAATTGCTCTCGCACAAAGGATAAATGGTTTTCGTAAAGGCCGCTCGAAATCCATTCAGCCGCCACTCTTTGTGACAGGGAGCTAGAACCATAGTCGGTTTGCCTTTTGATGTCAGCTAATCGATCAATTACTTGTTCTGGTCCTGCGATCCAACCGATACGCAGACCGGGACTTAATGTTTTCGACAGGCTGCCTAAATAAAGGACATGACCGTGTTGATCTAATGATTTTAATGAAGGGGGAGGTGGTCCATCAATCCAAAGCTCACGGTAAATATCATCTTCAATAATTGGCAATCGTAATTGTTCACAAACATTAAGTAGCTCTCGTCGCCGTTCTTCCGTCATTAGGATGCCTGTTGGATTATGAAAACAAGGAATCGTGTACAGAATGGATTGCTCGTTTTCGTAATGTTTTTTAATGGCCGCTGCATTCATTCCTTGGTCATCCATCGGCAAGCCGAGAAGCTTCATTCCAGCTGATTGAAACACTTGTAAGGAATATAAATAAGAAGGTTTTTCTAATAAAATCGTCGAACCTCTATATAGAAGACCGGCTGAAATTAACTGCAGACCTTGTAAAGCACCAGATACAATCAAGATGGATGACGGAGACACTTCTGTCCCTTGTCGATTCATATATTCACTAATGGCTTCTCTTAAAGGCAAAAATCCTTTCGGTTCTTCATAGCCAAAAGGCTCTAAACTACCAGCGAGTCGCATCATCACTTGTTGCATATGATCGGTAGGGAATATATCTTGTGCGAGTTCGCCTTTGCTTAACTGAATAAAGTGATCTTGATGTTCTTCACTCCCTTCAACAGAGCCTAATTGAGTCGCTTTAGTTAGGTTGGATGAAGCCGTTTCATTCCAATCAGGAGGGGGAGAGGTAGCGAGCAGCGTCCAAGTATTATTGACGACGATTGTTCCTTTGCCCATCACTCCTTCTAGCAAACCGTCTGCTTTTAGTTCTTCGAGAGCGGTGACAATTGTGCTGCGGTTGACACCGAATAATTCGGCTAATTTGCGTTGGCTCGGGATTTTGCTTCCAATTGGCCAGTCGCCCTTCAAGATGTTTTCTTTTATGTAATTAATAACTTTTTCATATTTTGCTTGATTTTGCACCATTGCTTATTTTCTACTCCCTATATTCATGCTTTGACCATTTTGCTAAATGTTGATCGTTTATTGTTATTATAAACGATAAATAGCGATGGTTCATGAAAAAAAGAAAAAGGCTCTATTCGATTTAACACAGTCCGAGAGAATTCCCCTTCCTCAAGGAGCATGAAGGGCACAGCCCAGCGAATAGGGAGGGGATGAATGTCGGTTCAGCCTAGCCGAAAAGCGTTTGGTTGATCGCCATCCGATCTTTGTCAAAAGAAAAAAGGGTTAAATTTTCCATTTCTTCTTGGTGGGAACTTATGTTCGTATTATAATGATGACAAGGAGGGATGATCATGTATCGAACGTTGAAAACAGGCTTTACGGCGCCTCAGCCAACGCTTCAACAGTTGTTTCACCTACGCCGGATCTGCGGAACGATTTGGAATGAATGCGTCCAGCTGGCCCGGTATTACTACCGGATTCACGGAACATGGATCAACAAAAGCGATCTTCAATCCGAACTCAAAGGCTTGTATCCTGTTCACAGTCAGACGATCCAAGCGGTGTGTCACAAGTTTTTGCGTGCTCGAGACGGGGGTCGCCAAGCTCGGAAAACGAATAAGTCCATTCGGTATCCATACAAGGAAAAGTTCGTGTTCCATCCAAAGTGGGTAGACCAATCTTTCGTACTCAAAGGACGCAAACTGACGCTCAGTCTAGGCAGGTGGAAGGGAAAACAGCAGACACCGCTCGTGTTGACGCTCGCCTCGGTCCCAACTGGCCTGGTCAAAGAAGTGGAACTTGTCTATGACGGCCGGTGGCATGCCTGTTTGTCGTATGAAGACGGCATCCACCCTGTCCCGATTCCAGATGGTCATACGGCAGCGATTGATCCGGGTGAGATTCATACGATTGCCGCCGTCAGTACCAGTGGACAAGCGCTTGTGATTTCTGGCAGGAAGATGCGTAGTGTTCACCGGTTGCGAAATAAAAAAGTGAGAGAACTACAAATCCTCATGAGTCGGTGTCAAAAAGGATCAAGGAAATGGCGCCAATACCATCGAGCGAAGAAGTACATTCTCTCGAAAAGCGAACGGCAGCTAGGGGATCTCCTGCACAAGACGACCCGTGCCTTTGTAAATTGGTGCGTGGAACAAAGGATCGGGCATGTCGCTCTTGGCGATGTGGAAGGCGTTCAGCGACACGCAAGCAAGCGAAACAAATGGCGAAAACGCATCCGCTCCAAACAAGTGAACCAGAAGATCAGCAACTGGAGTTTTGGAAAGCTGACTAAACAATTGGTCTATAAATTAGAAGCGGCAGGCGTCTCATTATCGAAAGAAAATGAAGCCTATACAACGCAAGCATGCCCTGCTTGCGGAAAACGGAACAAGGTCCGTTCACGAAACTACCGATGTTCTTGCGGATATGAACGGCATCGGGATGTCCACGGTGCAGGGAACATCTTATCCCAGTATTTGCACGGGAAGTTTCGAGAAGTGATGCTGACTGGTATCACGTATCTACGTCCTGTACAGGCGTAGTAGATGGGTAGAACTGCCCCAGGGGGAGATGGCTGTACTTTCGATTCTCTCTCTGTTGCTTACGGTGGCAGCCAGCCGTCGGGAGACGTCTTACGTCAAGACCACTGCTTCCTGTATGGGAGCGTCAGTCCCTAAGAAAGACGAGGGTGTCGTGTACACCTATGGACATCGTCCAGCTTCTGATTTCGAGGGGATCGACAAGAAACCCCCACCTCAAGCGCGAACGATAGGTGGGGGAGGTTCATTGATTTGACGAAAATATAGTGACTTTATTGGAGAGAATGGTTTATGATAATGATTAAAATTTTTTGAGTAATGGAAGAAGGGCAGTTGATGTCTTTTGCTAAAAAAATGGATTTTACCTATAGTGATTTTACTAATTATTTTATTTCTTATACCGTATTCGCTACCTTTTATACTTGCCTTAGTGACGGCTGTTTTGTTAGAAAATTCCGTCAAATTGTTTATGATCCGGTTTAGATGGCAACGATTTCGAGCGGTTCTTGTCACTTTTATTCTTTATTTAATGTTTATCGCACTATTTGTATGGTTTGTTGTTAATCTCGTGATCGATCAAATTGTGACGCTAGCTCAAAAAGGACCATCATTTGTGACTAATTTCTATAAAGAATCATTGATTCAGTTCGTGGATCGATTCCAGTATTATTTTAAATCTTTACCGCCAGATGTCATTCGTTCATTTGAACAAACACTTGAAAAGTCGATTGATTCTGTCACTCAAATGGCTCAATCAATACTTGAATGGCTATTCGGTTTAGCAACAGCCATACCGGGATTTTTAATAGAGTTTTTAGTGTATTTAATCGCTGTCTTTTTGTTTAGTCTCGAACTTTCTCGGCTGAAAATAAAAACGGAACGACATTTAAAGGAGTCGACTAAAGAGAAATTATATTTAATTACTGGTCAATTAAATAAAGCAGGTATTGGCTTTATTAAAGCACAAATTTTCTTAAGTGTGGTCACCTTTTTAATGGCGTTTATCGGCTTATCTATTTTGCAAGTGCCATATGCCGTTTTGCTTTCGATATTAATCGTTTTTGTTGACATACTACCGATTTTAGGGACGGGTTCCGTTCTTGTTCCATGGGCGGTCATCTGCCTTTTCCAAGACAATCAATTCCTCGGTATTGGGTTAATTCTCTTGTTTATTGTTATTACCGTTGTCCGCCGTATTTTGGAACCGAAAGTCTTTTCATCCAATATGGGGATTTCTCCATTAGCTGCTTTGATCAGTTTATTTGTCGGCTTTAAAATATTAGGATTTATCGGCTTTTTCGTTGGACCGGCGATTGTCATTGTTTACGATACGCTACGAGAAGCTGGAATTATTAAAAGTAGATGGAGAGTTTAGAATGTCAGCTTTCTAATAGAGAGCTGATTTTTTTATGAAAAACTAAAGTGAAACTTCAATCAGTGGGGGTTTTCTTCATCCCCCACTGATTGTTAGTTGAACGGATCGGGCGTTTACGGGCTGTTGATCCCCCACCTACATCCCTGCGCTCCTTCTGCCATGTTGAGGTGGGGGGTCTTACAGCCCGTTAATGCGGGATAAAAGATTCTTTAAGTTGGAGGGAAAGAATGAAAATCATTTGAAGAAAGCAGTTCCAACAGTCATCAAACCATTGTAAGAATAAATAAAAAAACCAGGAGATGTCCTGGCTTTTGGATGTGAAGATTAAACGATTTCCGCATTTTTAGTAAAATCTTCTTGCTCATAATAGGCGTGTTTCACTAAAATATTGGGTCCTAGACATTGAACGCTTGGGCAGTGACAGTTTAATTGAGAGGCAATCGAGGAGCTCATCCAAGTGTGATAAGCCTCTTGTAAGGTATGGGTTTGAATATTACCTAGTGGAGGAGCATCTCCAAAGTCCGTTACAATAATATCGCCATTAAAAATATTAATGTTGAGTCTCGAACGCCCATCAGGGTCATTTCTTACCGTGACCATATTTTCGTTTCGAAGTCGTTTTAATAATTGTTGGTCCTCGTCTGTTTGGCTGCATGAATAAAACGGAAGTGTACCAAAGAGCATCCAAACATTTTGATCACGAATATCCAGTAAATGATGAATCGCTTCACGCATCTCATGTAAAGAAAGGGATTCTAATGCACTAGCAAAATCGCTTGGATACATCGGATGAACCTCATGACGAGCACAGCCCATATCATCAACAATTTCGCGATGAATCTTCTCTAAATAGGGAAGCGTTTTTTTATTTAACATCGTCTCCGCTGAAACCATTACACCCATTTTTGACAGTGCCTTACTATTATCAATCATTCTTTGAAAAAGAGCTTCTCGCTGGGCGATCGTCGGTTTTCGTTCCATATTAGCAAATCCGGTCTCAACAAATTCTTCGATCGTTCCCCAGTTATGTGAGATGTGCAGCACATCTAAATAAGGTGTAATTTCTTCATAACGAGACAATTCGATTGTTAAATTGGAATTCATTTGTGTATATACATCACGTTCATGAGCGTATTTTAACAGCGGTAACACGTAATTCCGAACGGATGATTTAGATAGCATAGGCTCTCCGCCTGTAATGCTAAGGGCCCGCAAGTCTGGCACTTCATCTAGTCTCCGAATGATGAGGTCCAGTGGCAATGCTTCAGGATCTTTCGTTTGTAATGTATAGCCAACTGCACAATGCTCGCAACGCATATTACATAATGTCGTTGTTGTAAACTCGACATTCGATAATCTCATATGACCGGCCGTTTGGATATCCAAATAAGATTCCCATGGGTCAAATTGTGGATGAATCACTTGTTTCATTGTAAAACCTCTTTTCTGTAGACGTTAATATTATAACTCTTTTCGAAAAGAAATGGCTAGGGGGAAAACGAAGTTAGACAAGCCATCTCTTGTTTTTTATGCAATCTATGGTTAAACAATGATTCATTTTAACTATCAATCTTGAGAACTATTTTTTCTATTTTTTAGTATCTTTTCTTTGGAAACAATTTCACCTATGATACAATGTAGGCGTGTTAACTAGTAGTTGGAGGGAGAGGTACATATGAAAAAAATGACAACTGTCATGGGAGCAGTATTATTAGCTGGTGGCGTGTTAGCTGCATGCTCTGATGCGGATACGACGAAAACAGAAGAAACTCCTGCGAAGCAAGAAACTGAACAAGAAACAGCAAAAGAAACAAAACAAGAAACAGAACAAGCAGTGGATCAAGCGGCGGCTCCTGAGCAGGAGGTTGAAAAAGAAACGACTGAACCTGCAAAAGAAGAAACGAAAGACGAAACAGCCGTGAAAGAAGTAGAAGCTAAAGGTATTTACAATGGTATGGCTGACCCTCATACGGTTGAAATTAATGTAGATGGGGAAGACCAAGCGTTTCAAGTCAACCCTGATAGTGAAGAAATGAAGAAATTTGAAGCGTTAGAAGAAGGATCTGAAGTGACATTTGTTTATCAAACAAAAGGTGAGCAAATGACCATCACGCAAGTAAAAGCGGTAGCACCTAAGGCACCTAAGCAGGAAGTTGAAAAAGAAACGACTGAACCTGCAGAGGAAGAAACGCAAGGCGAAACAGCCGTGGAAGAAGTAGAGGTTAAAGGCATTTACAACGGCATGGCTGACCTTCATACGGTTGAAATTAATGTAGATGGGGAAGACCAAGCGTTTCAAGTCAACCCTGATGGGGAAGAAATGAAGAAATTTGAAGCATTAGAAGAAGGATCTGAAGTGACGTTTGTTTATCAAACAGAAGGCGAACAAATGACTATCACACAAGTAAAATAATAGAAAAAACGAAGCGAAAGAGAATCTGACTCTTTCGCTTCGCTTTATTTTATGACCGAATTTGCCCGTTTCCTTTTACTAACGATTTAACGGTAGTAATGGCTTTAAGTCCCATAGGTCCTCTAGCATGAAGCTTTTGGGTACTAATTCCAATCTCAGCTCCTAAGCCAAATTGTTCTCCATCTGTAAAACGGGTAGAGGCGTTATGGTAAAGAACAGCCGCATCGATAGCGCGGAAAAACCAATCGACGTTTTCGCTTGTTTCGGAAACAATTGCCTCTGAATGCTTCGTTCCAAATGTATGAATATGGTCTACCGCTTCCTGTACGTCCGCGACCATTTTGACAGCAAGAATAGGAGCTAAATATTCGGTACTCCAGTCTTCATTCGTCGCTTCTTTGACAAAGGAGAATTCGTTGGCTAACAATTGATCGCCTCGAAGTTCAACCCCTTCTTTATGCAACGCGTCTAATATAGCTGCGCGATGAGGCCAACTTCGATGAATCAGCAAAGTTTCCGCTGCGTTACAGACAGATGGCCGCTGTGTTTTCGCATTCACAGCAATGTCGATAGCCATTTGTTTGGCGGCACTTTCATCAATGAAAATATGACAGTTACCAACTCCCGTTTCCAAGACAGGAACCGTTGCTTGACGAATGACTGTTTGAATAAGACCGGCTCCACCACGAGGAATTAACACGTCTAAGTATTCATTTAACTGAAACATTTCAGAAGCGGCTTCTCGACTCGTATCTTCTAATAGTTGAAGAGCGTCTGCAGGAATAGGGGACTGTTGCAGAGCGGCCTTCATCACTTTTACTAGGGCTTGATTAGAATAAGTAGCCGAGGAGCTTCCTCGTAATAGCACAGCATTACCTGCTTTTAAGCATAATGCTGCAGCATCGACGGTTACATTTGGACGAGCCTCGTAGACCATGCCAATCACACCTAGAGGGACACGAATGGTTTCAATTTTTAAACCGTTATCAATTTGCCATTCCTCTGTCACTTCTCCAACTGGATCTTTTAATTGGATCAGTTGGCGGACACCATCAGCGATTTGCTGAATGCGATCTTCTGTCAACTGCAAACGATCTAAAATATTAGGGGAGAAGCCTGCTTTTACTCCATTTTCCATATCTTTTGCGTTTTCCTGTAAAATAAAGTCTGATTGTTCCACAAGGGCCTCAGCTATTTTTTCTAACCCTTGATTCTTTTCATGTTCAGATAGCAGGCTCATTTGAAGGGAGGCTGCTTTTAATAGTTTTGCTTTTTCAATTAACTCACTCATTTTATTGTTCTCCTATTTATTATTTAATGATGTTAGTAGTAACCCAGTTATCGCGGTGAATCACTTCCGCTCGCTCATTAATCGAGTACACCTTTGCTTCTGAGCTGGACAGGCCTTTTATTTTTTCGAGGTCGACTGAAGAATAAAACACTTGCCCTCTGCCGATAATCTCTCGTTGTTTATTCATAACATTGACCACATCCATTGGATAAAATAAACCTTCTACTGAGATCACGCCGGCAGGAAGCAGGCTCTTTCCTTTTGATAGAACGGCCATTTCAGCACCTTCATCCACTATCACATTTCCAGAGGTCTTTGCATGGTGAGCAATCCATTGCTTTTTCATTTGCATATGAGATTTAAAAGGAGAGCCGATATAGGTGCCATTGCCTTTTCCTTCAAGCATGTCTAGCAATTTATCGGCTCCTTCCCCAGTACCAACAAACACAGGAACGCCAAGAGATAGCGCTTTTTCAGCGGCGATCAGCTTTGATTTCATTCCACCAGTACCAATAGATGAACCACTGTCACCCGCATAACCAAGCATTTCTTCAGTTACTTCAGGAATAAAATGAAATCGCTTCGCTTCAGGATTCGTTTTAGGGTTACGATCATACAGTCCGTCAATATCCGTTAGAATGATGAGAGCATCGGCTTGAACAAAGCCGCTCACAAGGGCAGATAGCATGTCATTGTCTCCATAGGTCAGCTCTTCAATAGAAATGCAATCATTTTCGTTAATAATAGGGATTGCGCCTGCGCGTAATAGCTCTGACATCGCTGTATAAAAGTTTTGAAAGCGTCCGCGATTGTAAAAGTCTTCTCGTGTTAAGAGCATTTGTGCGACCGCTAGATGAAAGGGAGCGAACAATGAGATATATTTTTGAATCAATAGACTTTGGCCTACTGCGGCTGATGCTTGTTTGGCAGCGACTGTTTTCGGTCTTGATGTATAGCCTAATGATTGGAATCCCGCAGCCACCGCACCAGAAGAAACGATGATGACTTCATGGCCTTCATGTTTCATTTTGGCGATCGCTTGGACGTGATCCAATACTTTTTCCTCGACAATATTTCCTTGCTCATCCGTTAATGAACTGCTTCCAATTTTCACAACTACTCGGTATTTCTTCACGGTAAATCATCCTTTTTTAGAATTTAAAAAAGCATGCCCCTTCCATCCATAAAAGGACGGAGGGCATGCTGATCCGCGGTACCACCTTTTTTGGCGCAAGTTGCGCCCGCTCGATCCCGTAACGAGGGAGACGGCCTATGTTTCCATAGGCGATATTACAAAGGGCAGGTTCAACTGCTTCCTGTGAGGAGCCTTGCAGCCGGCGGACTCCACTCTCTAGCACATTTCACAAATTTACTAATCCCTTTATCGTTCAATTATTCATAATTATTACAATTATCTATAGTTTTTCCGATTTGTCAAGAGTATATGAGTTAAATATTTTTAAAATCGATGGATTGATTTTTAATTAAGTCTAGAAAATGCTTTAAAATTCTTGCTGTTAATCCCCAAATAATTTGATTTTGATAAATATAAAAATACTCATCCATTTTTCGTGTTTGCCAATTGTAGTTTTCTCCCCCAACAATGAGGTCGAAGGGGAAGTCCGCTTCCGGCTCTACTTTAAAATGAATATGATGCTTTTTTGGAGAGTAGTGAAGTAAGTAATCAAGCGGCACAGTAAATATTTTTTCTACTTCATTAGGGTTCGGATGTAGTTCGTATTCTGATGGTAAAGAACCTACAAATGGATAAATGATTGTGCCAAACGGAGAAATGATAAAATCTAGTGGGAATACTTGTGTAATGCCTAATTGTTGGATGCCCAGTTCTTCAGATGTTTCACGAATGGCCGTATGAAGCTCATTTTTATCAAATTCTTCACTTCTCCCACCTGGAAAACAGACTTCACCTGGCTGTTTTCTCATTTGAAGGGAGCGAACTTGAAACAATATATGAATCTCGTCTTCTTTTTCGATCAATGGAAGGAGAACAGCATATTTTGAGAAGTGCTCACTGCCTAAAATCGTTGGTTTTCGGTCACGGAATTGATTAAGTAGTTGCTCTCTTTTCATATGTTTCCTCTTTTCTTTACCCATTTCTTTAATTATAAAACAATTATAGACATTTGTGAAAAGAAGAGTCTATCAAAATAGAATAAGAGAAGGATCTACCCCCACAAATTCGAACCTATATCTCTAGCTGACAAGTGAATTGTGGGAGTTAGATCATAAGAACATTTACCATAAGGTACTATCAGAATACCCGCACTTTTTGCATACTCGAACAAACGATTTTTTCTCAAAATGATGAGCGCAATTTTGTTGCAGAGAAGATAGTTCTTGCTTTAACTTCATCATTTTTTTTTCTAGTGTAACAATTTCACTTTTTAGTATTTGGGCTTTTTCGATGTTCATTGGTAAATTTCCGCTCCTGATTGGCGAAATTCATCGGCTTTTTCTTTTAGCCCTTTTTCCACTTCCATTTCACGGATAGTGTGTGAGATTTTCATGCTGCAAAACTTCGGTCCACACATCGAGCAAAAGTGGGCCGTCTTCGCACCTTCTGCTGGGAGTGTTTCATCATGGTATTCAAGTGCTCGTTCTGGATCAAGCGAAAGATTAAACTGATCGTGCCAGCGGAATTCAAATCGAGCTTTAGAAAGAGCATCATCACGCAAGGAAGCTCGTGGATGCCCTTTTGCAAGATCAGCTGCATGAGCGGCGATTTTATAGGCAATGACCCCTTCACGCACATCTTCTTTATTCGGAAGCCCTAAATGTTCTTTCGGTGTGACATAACATAGCATTGCTGTTCCATATGAAGCAATCATCGTTGCACCGATGGCAGAGGTAATGTGATCATACCCCGGAGCAATATCAGTTGTTAATGGACCGAGTGTGTAAAAAGGAGCTTCCATACACATCTCCAATTGCTTATCCATGTTTTCTTTAATTTTATGCATAGGCACATGTCCAGGACCTTCAATCATCACTTGTACATCATGTTTCCAAGCAATTTTTGTTAATTCTCCTAACGTTTCAAGTTCTGCAAACTGTGCTTCATCATTGGCATCAGCAATGGAACCAGGTCGTAATCCGTCTCCTAGTGAAAAAGCGACATCATACGTTTTCATAATTTCACAGATTTCTTCAAAATGCGTATATAAAAAGTTTTCTTGATGGTGAGCTAGACACCACTGGGCCATAATCGAGCCTCCGCGGGAAACGATTCCTGTCATTCGTTTCGCTGTCAGTGGAATATACGGAAGTCGGACACCAGCATGAATGGTAAAGTAATCAACACCCTGTTCCGCTTGCTCGATCAACGTGTCGCGGAAAACTTCCCAATTTAAATCTTCCGCCACACCGTTCACTTTTTCCAGCGCTTGATAGATCGGAACTGTACCAACAGGAACGGGACAATTTCGAATGATCCATTCTCTCGTGGTATGAATATTTTTTCCGGTTGAAAGGTCCATCATCGTATCCGCTCCCCAGCGAATCGCCCAAGTCATTTTTTCGACTTCTTCATAAATAGAGGAGGTGACAGCCGAATTCCCAATATTGGCATTAATCTTCACATGAAAGGCACGTCCAATAATCATCGGTTCACTTTCAGGGTGATTAATGTTAGCAGGGATAATTGCTCGACCTTCTGCCACTTCTTTGCGAACAAACTCAGCTTTCATACCTTCTCTTATAGCGATAAACTCCATTTCAGGCGTAATGATTCCTTGGCGAGCATAGTGGAGCTGGGTCACATTATGATCTTTTTTTGCTCGTAGAGGCTTTCTTTTAAGGCCTTGAAATATGAGAGCTTGATCTGAAGGTTTATTTTTGTAGCCATTGTCTTCAGGTCGGATCGTACGACCTACATATTCCTCTGTGTCAATACGCTCATGTATCCATTGATGACGAACGGTTGGAAGTCCCTTTTCAATCTGGATGCTTACTTGGTCATCCGTATAAAATCCGCTTGTATCATACACATGAAGTGGAGCGTTCGGTTCTTCACTAGTTGAAGTGATGGTAGGAGATAATTCAATTTCACGAAAAGGAACCTTCACATCCGCTCTAGAGCCTTTCACATATACTTTTTTGCTTTTTGGAAAACTACGTACTAAATTCAATGTTTCATCTGGTCTTTGTTCTTTCATTGTTTTTCCTCCTTTGTCAATGAAAGGACGAAACCCGATTCTACCGCCGCATGAAAAAAACCGAGCCATATAAAAATACGGACCCGGTTGATGATCAGTTAAATAGCATAAAACGCACGCTAATAAACAGATATAAACTTCCCCACGCTGGTATGAACCAGATCAGGTCCTGAGGGTTAAGAAACTTCTTCGCGTCTCTCTCTCAGCCCAAGCTTACTGGACACCCCTAGTTTGAAAAATATTCAATTTTCTCTTTCACCTTATACTAGATTTTGTAGAAAGTAAAGAAAAAAAGATAACTAGCTGGTATAATGTTTTTAAAAATTTGGAGGTGCTTTTATTGAATCCAATATTAATAGATTTTCCACAAGAAATCTATACGGAGAGATTGCATATTCGAATACCCTTACCAGGTGATGGAGAAGCTTTATATCAGGCAATTCAATCCTCTTTCGATGAGTTAAAACCATGGCTTCCGTTCGTTCATCATGAGCAATCACTTGAAGGGGCAGAGGCGAATGTAAGAGAGGCTTACGCAAAATTTATTACGCGTGAAGATTTAAGATTACATCTTTTTAAGAAAGATACAGGAGAATTTATCGGGTCTTCTGGTTTGCATCGAATGGATTGGAAGGTACGTAAATTTGAAATTGGCTACTGGCTAGACACTAAATTTTCAGGGTATGGGTACATGACGGAGGCTGTAAAAGCGATTATTGACTTTGCTTTTGATCATTTAGAGGCTAATCGAGTAGAAATTAAATGTGATCCTGATAATAAAAGGAGTCGTGCAATTGCAGAAAAATTACATTTTACTCTTGAAGGGATCATAAGAAACGATCAATTATCTGCGGATGGCAGTCAAATTAGAGATACATGTATGTACGCACGGATAGACAAATAAATATAGGACTAGTTGCGTTTTTTGATTCAAAGATGTTACCATCCATTTCTTTCGTTCATCTATAGAAGTTATTGTCGGAAAAGCTCATCATTTGTTGAAAAGTTTTTGCTGAAAAAATACGAATATTTCGACATAGTAGAAAGAGGGAGAGGATGTTTTGTGAACAATAAATCGATGATAAATATAATGAGTGGTAGACATATAGAATGGTTTTGGGAGAACAGCTCGGATCTAATTTTTTCAATGAATGTAGAAGGTGTTATGTTGATGGGAAATCCTGTATTTATTAAAACGACAGGATTAGATCCGAAAAATGAAACTATTTCAATATTCGATCTTTGGGATAGCAAGCCACACACAAAAGTAATGGAACTTATGAAACAAGCCGTAGAAAGCTCTTGTTCTGTTTCGACTACTGCAAGAATTTTTCATCGAACTGGAGCTTTATTTATTTATAAATGGAACATTATTTATGATCCGCAAAATACGTTGTTTTATTTAATGGGTCAAAAGGTGTCGGAAGCAACTGGTTGTTTCGGATGGTGTGATGCCTTTTTGGCTACTACTAATGATCCTGTGTATATATTAAATTCTGAAGGCAAAATTATAAATGTAAATGAGGCGTTTGAAAGGGTTTACGGCTGGACTTTAGACGAATTGATCGGGACAGAACTGCCAACTATTCCTTATCATTTGAGAGGAGAAAGGAGAATATTTTCAGAGGTACTTCAATATGGAAGTATGGTTCGTAACCATAAGTCCATTCGTCAAAAAAAAGATAAATCTCTCATACATGCAGTCGTATCCATTACACCTGTCAATGACATTCACGGAAATGTTGTGGCTGTTGTAGGAGTTAGCAGAAATATTACAGATAAAGTTCAAGCAGCCTTACTATTAGATCGCAAAGTAAAAGAATTAAAAGAACATGAATTGAAATTTCTAGAAATATCTGAAAATATAAATGAAATATTTTGTGTCTTTGATTTGTTGGTGAATCAAGTAGTATATATTAGTCCATCTTATGAAAGAATACTTGGTCATTCTAAAGATGAGTTTTATAAAAATTTTCGTATTATTTATCAACTGGTTCATGAAGAAGATCAAGAAATATTTAAACAATTTCTCAAATCGACCAATACAAATTCAGAAGTAGAATATCGGATTGTTCATGAAGATGGTAGCATAAAGTGGCTTAGGTCAAGAAAAACACCGATAAAGGATCAAAAGTATCTTCATCGGGTCGCGACAGTAACTCAGGACATTTCTAATTTAAAAGAGAAAGAACTATTACTAAACAAACAAGATAAGCTAGGAGCAATTGGTCAATTAGCAGCAGGAATCGCTCATGAAGTGAGAAATCCTTTAACAGCAATCAAAGGGTTTACGCAATTATGGGGACAAGAAACCCACAATAAATACAGTGAGATTATACTATCTGAGCTCGATCGAATTGAGTCCATTATGCAGGAGTTTTTAATGTTAGCTAAACCGAATCAAGAAACAAAATTCGAAGTGCATGATATTAATCAACTAGTAAATGAAACTATCGGTTTTATGCATCCAGAAGCATTACTTCATAAGGTGGAACTGATAACAGACATTACTCAAGAATTGCCACTTGTAAAATTAGAAAAGAAGCAAATAAAACAGGTGATGCTCAACCTTATTAAAAATGCAATCGATTCCATGCCAACTGGAGGCAATTTATTAGTCAAAACAAAAAAATTAGACAACAAATATGTATGTATCGAAGTGATTGATGAGGGGATTGGCATCTCTCAAGACCGTATTCCTCGACTTGGTGAGCCTTTTTACTCTAATAAAGAAAAAGGGACCGGCTTAGGGCTCATGGTCAGTTTTAAAATCATCGGACATCATAAAGGCAAGATTTTATTTGAAAGTGAAGAAGAAAAAGGAACAAAAGTTCAAGTTTGTTTGCCACTTAAGATGGAGTAGGTGAAAGGAAGTAAATATAATGAGCTAATCGGGAGTGCTAGATTTAATAGCAGTCCCGATTTTTTGTTTCGTTTCATTCTCAGATAAAATTTAAAACAATACATTATGTGCAAAATTCAAAATTAGATTTTAAACAATGAGCATTTAAGACACGCAAAGTCCTGTCACAAAGTCAATATGTTTTTTTCTTTTTTTTAAGATAATATTTTTGAAAAATTTTTATTTTTTTGCATTTAACTATTGTGTAAAGATTCTAAAAAATTGTAATATAATAAGTATATATTTATTGATTGGTGAATTTTTCTAAACCAAATATTTATTCAGCAAGGAGTTATGCAAAATGTCAGAAAAAACAATTCAAGTTAATTTAAGTCCCGAAAGAAAGCCAAAACCAGAATCTAATCAATTAGGATTTGGAAAAATATTTACTGACCATATGTTTGTGATGGATTATACAGAAGGGAAGGGGTGGCATGATCCACGTGTTGTTCCGTATCAGCCACTTACATTAGACCCTGCTTCGATGATTTTTCATTATGGGCAAACTGTATTTGAAGGATTAAAAGCTTATTTAACAAATGATAATCGGATTTTATTATTCCGTCCGGAAAGAAATATGCAAAGGTTAAATCGTTCAAACGATCGATTATGTATTCCGAATATTGATGAGGAACTAGCCTTAGAAGCATTAAAAAAATTAATTTTAGTGGATAAAGAATGGATTCCTACAGCAGAAGGTACATCACTTTATATTCGTCCATTCATTATTGCAACGGAACCGTTTCTTGGGGTCCATGCATCAAACAGCTATCAATTCATTATCATTCTTTCACCGGTAGGTTCGTATTATAAAGAAGGGATTCAGCCAGTAAAAATTCTTGTGGAAAGCGACTATGTTCGTGCGGTAGCTGGTGGAACAGGTGAAGCAAAAACTGCAGGCAACTATGCCTCTAGTTTGAAAGCTCAAGAGGTAGCTAGCCAAAAAGAATACTCCCAAGTTTTATGGCTAGACGGATTAGAGAAGAAATATATTGAAGAAGTTGGCAGTATGAATGTGTTCTTTAAAATAGATGGAGAAGTTGTCACACCAGCATTGAATGGCAGCATTCTCGAAGGTGTGACACGCAACTCCGTTATTCACCTGCTGAAGCATTGGGGAGTACCCGTTTCAGAACGCAAAATTTCTATGCAAGAAGTATATGATGCGTATAAAGCTGGGAAATTAGAAGAAGCTTTCGGTACCGGAACAGCTGCCGTCATTTCACCTGTTGGGGAGTTTTTCTGGAAAGATGAGAAACTTGTCATTAATGAAGGCAAAACGGGGGAAATCTCTAAACGACTTTATCAAACAATTACAGGCATTCAAAATGGAACAGAACAAGATCCATTTGATTGGGTAGTGGAAGTCCATCAAGAAGCTGTAGCAAAATAAAGTGAAACTTCAATCAGTGGGGGTTTTCTTCATCCCCCACTGATAAAAGAAGAACAAAGGCTAACGTCGCAACGTCCTGTTGCAACGCCTTTGTAACCTGCATCCTGCAGGCCCGTTAATGCGGGATAAATAAAAGACGTCTAGCTAAATAAGTAGACGTCTTTACAGTAAAAATTAATAATGTATGTTCACTTCAGTACCAATTGGAACAGTTTTTGCGAGTTGTTCTACATCATGATTGTACATTCGAATACAGCCTTTAGAAACGTATTTTCCAATGGAGGCAGGATTATTTGTACCATGAATACCATATGACTTTTTAGATAAACTCATCCACATTGTACCATATGGGCCACCTGGATTTGGTGCTTTATTAATAATCACAAAAGTTCCAACTGGTGTTCGAGTCAGCATTTTCCCTACACCTATTGGATAAACTTTGACGATTCTTCCTCGATACGTCAAAGTCAAGGTTCGAGCAGACAGAGAAACGGAAATTTTATAAGGGATCGTTGCAGGAGAGGGCAGTCTTGGGATAGTAATTTTTTGACCAATGTAAATGCGGTTTTGTTGAATTTCAGGGTTAGCCTCTATCAGTTCCGCCAAGGAGACTCGATAATCTTGAGAGATAGACGTTAGCGTTTCACCTGCCTTTACTATATGGAAAATGATGATCACCACCTTTGTATAGAAGGCCAGTTTTGTTAATAAAGTGTATGTTCATTTCTAATTTATATGTTATTTAGGATTAGAAAAGGAGAACTCTATGTCCGCTGATCAGCCAGGTTTATTAAAAAATCCTTTTGTTCGAGCTATTCTTGCTTCTGCTTTATTTCTCCAGGTAGGTATTTGGATTCGGAATTTTGCGGTGTTGCTTTTTATTATGGAACAAACGAATGGGGATCCATTTGCCGTTTCTATGATTTCTGTAGCGGAATTTGCGCCGATTTTTATTTTTTCTTTTATTGGTGGAACATTTGCTGATCGTTGGCGCCCAAAAAGAACGATGATTTGGTGTGATATATTAAGTGCATTATCGGTATTTGCCGTCTTACTAGCATTGATGGTTAGCACATGGAAACTGGTTTTCCTTGCCACGCTTATTTCATCTATTCTTTCACAGTTTTCCCAGCCTTCTGGCATGAAATTGTTTAAATTGCATTTGTCTGATTCTCTTGTTCAGGCCGCAATGTCTATTTATCAAACAATTTTTGCTGTTTTTATGATCTTAGGTCCAGCACTTGGTACAGTGGTTTATCAAAATCTTGGCCTTTATGCTTCGATTTTCATAACAGGACTAGCCTTTTTATTTTCAGCTTTAATGTTAGCCTTCATTCCAAAGGAT
The DNA here is from genome assembly GCF_037201805.1 of Bacillus sp. FJAT-52991. Classification (GTDB taxonomy): domain Bacteria; phylum Bacillota; class Bacilli; order Bacillales; family Domibacillaceae; genus Bacillus_CE; species Bacillus_CE kandeliae. The sequence continues at coordinate 1,636,543 of NZ_CP147404.1, forward strand.
CAACTGGCTGATGAGGCCGAAGAGAAAACTACTTTGCTTCAAGAAATGAAAAGTGGTGTTCGGTACGTTTGGGACAGAAAAGTACTAAAGTTATTAGGTATTTGCTTTATGGCAGCAGGCCTTGGGATTGGATTAATTCAGCCGCTAAATATTTTTCTTGTCATTGAACGGCTAGGATTAGAAAAAGAAAATCTACAGTGGTTATTAATGGTTAATGGAAGTGGAATGATTGTCGGTGGTGCTTTGGCGATGAGCTTTTCTCAAAAAGTTTCACCTCAAAAAATGCTGATTATGGGTATGCTTATGAACGCGATGGGCATTAGTGTGATCGGTCTATCTTCCAACCTATGGCTCACATTAGGAGCAGAATTTATTTGTGGATTATTTATGCCATGTATTCAAATTGGGATAAACACAATGATTTTGCAAAATACAGAGGGGAACTTTATTGGCAGAGTAAACGGGATCTTAATGCCGCTTTTTACTGGTTCGATGGTTGTCACGATGAGTATAGCTGGTTCTTTAATGAACATGTTTTCGATTGTTCCATTATACCAAGCAGCGGCTGTTTTATTTATCATTGGTATGATTTTTATCTTACCTTTGTATCATATGAAAAGCCAAGCGAGTTCAAATGCTGTTCAATAGAAATCAAAAAATTAGTGAAAAAAGGGAGGGAAAACTCCCTCTCTTCATTATTTCGTTTTAAATGGTCAGACAGTTTGAGAGAAAGTGCTTACTATGAAACCAAGAAACAACACTAAGGCTTTGTTTTCCTTGTTTTGTCGGTCGGGTCACTTGTTATGACGTTAAATCTTTAAACGAAAGACTCAATGATCCAGTTATGTTCAACTAATCCATCATTTTCTTGTGTTAAAAGGAGTTGAATGAATTCCTCTACAACAGGAGGGAGATAGCGATTTTTAACCGTCAGTAAATAAATTGTTCGAAAGATCGCTTCATCTTGAATGGATTTATAAATAATATCATCACTTCGATAGCTTTTAATAGAATTGATTGGCAGTAACGCAATTCCAACGTTATATTCAATTAAACGACAGGCCATTTCAAACCGTTCGATTTCAAATTGAATTTTTAAGGACAAGTTGTGACGCTGAAACATTTGAATTAAATTCTCTCTTGTTTGCAAACCATGTGTACTGACAATAAAGGCTTCTGTCGCAAGATCTTCTAAGTAAAGGTGTTGGTAATTAGCTAATGGATGATTTTTATGCATTGCTACAACAAGAGGCTCGGAATAAAGTTCTTGAACATGAATTAAATCAGATTTAATTTTATGGTTGGAAATAACAAAATGAATATCCAACCGATTTAAGGCTTGAATAATGCTGTCTGGAGAGAGCATTTCTTTTAATTCTACTTTTAGTTTAGGATGTTGTTTCGTATAGTCAGCGACCATTTTAGGAAGCCAGTTTCGAACGGATTCAATTAAACCAATCGATAATTTTCCTTCCCCCATTTGTTGAATTTCCTCAATCTCCATTTCTACATTATGCACGTGTTGGAGGATTTCTCGTGCCCGATTGTAAAAACGCTTTCCAGGTTCGGTTAATTCAATCCCCTTTGCTGTTCGTTCAAATAACGAAAATTTTAATTCTTCTTCTAATTTTTTTATGGAATGACTGAGAGAAGGCTGGGAAATATGCAGAAGAATAGCAGCTTTTGAAATGCTTTGTTCTTGGGCTGTTACGACAAAATATTGCAATTTACGAAAATCCATAAGACGCTCCTTTTTACTAGGTATAGAAAAAAACTATATCAGTATTGAAATGTAGTATTAGAATATATATACTGTCTTTTGTATACTATACTATAGCAAACGCTTACAGCAAGAATAACTAAGGAGTGTGTATATGGAATTTAACCAAGTAACAAGTTTGTTTTTGGCTATATTAGTATTTATGATAGGCTCTTTCCTAATTAAAAAAATCCCATTATTCGATAGATTTTGCATACCGGCCCCAGTTGTCGGAGGTTTATTCTTTGCAATCATCGTAACAATCTTAAACCAACTTAACATCGTGGAGATTACGATTGATACATCATTGCAAAGTCTGTTTATGCTAGCTTTCTTCACTACGGTTGGTTTAGGAGCGAGTACAACCTTACTTAAAATTGGTGGGAAATTACTACTGATTTATTGGGGCATGTGTACAATTCTAGTTTTCATGCAAAATGTCATTGGAATTTCGTTATCTAAATTAATGGATATCAATCCGTTAATCGGTATTTTATGCGGTCCGGTTTCTATGTCAGGTGGGCATGGAGGAGCGGCTGCTTACGGTGGCACGATGGAAGAACTTGGATTTGCAACAGCGACAACGATCGGAGTTGCTGCGGCTACATTAGGTCTTGTCTGTGGTGGTCTAGTTGGTGGACCAACAGCGGGATACTTAATGAAGAAGTACAATTTGAAATCAGATACCGACAAAGTAGAAAAAATGGAAGAGCCGAAAAAGGAACATTTAGTGCGATTAAGTGATGAAAAAACATGGATGCGTCAAATGTTTCTAGTCACGTTCTGTATGGCTCTTGGTTCCTATTTAAGTGAATTATTTGCCAGCGCAACAGGTTTAACATTGCCTACTTATGTTGGAGGTATGCTTGTAGCTGTTATTGCTCGTTTTATCATTGATAAGGTGAACGAAGATTTCATCAATATGCCAACTGTGCAAATCATCGGCGATATTTCTTTAAATATCTTCTTGGCAATGGCATTAATGAGCATTAAACTTTGGGAAATTGCAGACCTTGCGTTACCAATGTTATTAATTATTGCAGCACAAGTTATCTTTATTACGCTTTTCACTGTGTTTATTGTTTTCCGTGTACTAGGGAAAAATTACGATGCAGCTGTTATGGTCAGTGGAATGCTCGGACACGGTCTTGGAGCCACTCCGAATGCGATGGCGAATATGTCTGCTGTTACATCAAAATTTGGTCCGTCAAGAAACGCCTTTTTGATCGTGCCAATCGCCGGCTCCTTCTTAGTTGATATCGTAGCGATGCCGATTATTTTAACAAGTATAGAATTATTTAAGTAATGAGAAACCTGCAGATCATTCTGCGGGTTTTTGTTATTTTGAAAAATTTTCATCCTTGTTTTTGAGTGTTGAAAGTAGAGCTGGAAGAAACGAAAAACATTCATTTAACCTTATTATGGATATTGATGTAGAAGCTTATTTTAATGAATAAAACCGGTGAACGATTAATCGCACTGTTCTAATAGAAAAAATTATGATATATTAGAATAATGCAAGTCCACTAGGGGTGTCGATTGACTGAGAGAGGGATATTCCTCAACTCTTTGAACCTGAACTGGGTCATACCAGCGTAGGGAAGTACGGACAAGTGCCATCATTTGATGTGATTTTCTCACTTAAATGTTGGTTCTTACACCCCCCTTGGATTAAAAGAAAGGGGATTTTTTTATGGACAGAAACAAGCTAGTGACGATGATTGAAATAGCCGTCATGGCTGGTTTAGCACAAATTTTAAGTGTTTTTGAATTTGGTGCATTATGGGCATATGGAGGTTCTATCTCCCTCGTAATGGTTCCGATCTTTTTAATGGCCTATCGTCGCGGCTTAAAAGCAGGTATTTTGACGGGGCTGATTGTTGGGATATTAGATTTAGTGATGGGGGCTACCGTGGTTCACCCCGTACAATTGGTGTTAGATTACCCATTAGCTTATGCCGTTCTTGGTTTAGCAGGAGTGATGGCAACCAAATCAGAAATAAATTTACGTCGGATTATGAGTGGATTGCTACTTGGTACATCCCTTCGATTAGCTTGTCATTTTGCTTCAGGCGTTATTTGGTTTGGAGAATATGCTCCAGATGGATGGCCAGTTGCTTGGTATTCATTCCTATACAATATATCTTATTTAATTCCAGAGATGCTTATTACAGCAGTTGTTCTTGTGTTTCTTCATAAAACGTCACCAAGCTTTTTTAAACATTCAGCTTCTTCCATTCAAGGTGTAACAAGTGTAAAGATGTAATGATCAAAGACCTAGATGACAAATTGTTATTTAGGTCTTTGTTGTTTGTGGTTCCTTTGAACGAAGTGAATTTTCAATCAGTGGGGGCTTATAGCCGGTTAATACGAGATAAAAATGATATAATGAGAGACTACATAACAGAGTAAGGAGACGAACAAGATTTGATGAAACTAGTTTCTTGGAATGTAAATGGCTTGCGAGCTTGTGTAAAAAAAGGATTTCTAGATTATTTTCATGAAGTAGATGCGGATATTTTCTGTTTACAGGAAACGAAATTACAGGCGGGGCAAATTGATTTGGAGTTGGAAGGGTATGAGCAATATTGGAATTATGCAGAGAAGAAAGGATACTCTGGAACAGCCGTATTTACGAAACAGCGGCCTTTATCAGTTTCGTATGGGGTCGGAGATAATGAAGACGAAGTGGAAGGAAGAATTATTACTTTAGAATTTGATCAATTTTATCTTGTGAATATCTATACGCCTAATGCGAAACGTGATCTTTCACGATTGGCCGAAAGATTAGAGTGGGAAGATGAGATGCGCGTTTACTTAAAAGAGTTAGATCAGGTAAAGCCGGTGATCTTATGCGGGGACTTAAATGTTGCTCACCAAGAGATTGATTTAAAAAACTATAAAACGAATCGAGGAAATTCTGGTTTTACAGACGAAGAACGAGAGAAGATGACGAAGCTGCTCACAGCTGGTTTTGTCGATAGTTTTCGATATTTCTATCCAGAAACAACAGATTCCTATACGTGGTGGTCTTATATGAATAAGGTGAGAGAGAGAAATATCGGTTGGCGGATTGATTACTTTATTGTATCTGAGCGACTCACTTCGAGATTACATAAGGCGTCCATTCATTCTCATATCCTCGGAAGCGATCATTGCCCAGTAATATTGGAGCTACGGTGAAACAATCCCCTTTTTTGAGAAGGGGATTATTTCATTGGGAATACTAACTTAGCCGCAAGCTCCGGATGATCGATAAAAGGGTTGCGGTTTCCTTGAATGCGATAAATGGCTCGATTTCGATGCTTTTCATAAATACTAACTGGAAATTGTTCATGCCAACTGATTAATAGGGATAGATTAATTTGTTTTAAAAATGATTTTCGAATCGTATGTGGATAACGCAGCAAAAAGTAAAGCATCGCTCGAGCAACGGTTCCTTTTCCATTTTCAGGTTCAAATCCACCGTTTGTAGCTACTCCACAGCGGTTTTGAATTCTTTCCTGTGGTGATTCCGGTTCGTAAAAAGAAAAATCGAAATAAGGAAAGTTGGAGCGGGCTGTATTACATTCGGGCTGACAGACAAATAAATGATGCAGATCCCCTTTCATTGGTTCCTTGCCTCTAAACCACGACTGGGGAACGATATGCTCCGTATTAAACTTTAACTCAGAATCAATGTTTTTTATTTTGGTGTCGATCCCAAGACCGAATTTTTTGGAACAATTGAGTAAGATTTGAAATTCTACAAATCTTTTTTTAATAGTTTCATAGTCTTCTTCTAACATCGTTTGCGGGTCCTTATTTTCACCGGAGTAAATACTTTTGACGGCTCCATCTGGCTGTAAGTCAACCCATGTATATAAATAGTGATCCTTACTTAAAAAATAGGGAACACGCCATTTATGTGTGCGTGTCACTAATTCATGATATTGATTAAAAAGGGATTTACCGTCATTTGAGCGGAGACTAACAGAGCGATAATAGTGGCGAATATCCCGTTCGTCTATTTTTTCAGGGTAATAAAGATCCCCATCCTTTTTGATTTTTCCTTTATTCTCTTTTAATTTAGTTAGTGGTATATGAACGTCCTTCTGGTACCATTCTTGCAGTTCGCTAAAGCTTTCTCGTAACGTTGGGTGATTATCCATGTGATCGCCTCAATTATATAGATTACCTTTTATCCTACCATAATGTGATCTTTCTATCATGAAAAACGACTTAACCGTAAGACACCCGCATTGGACATCGCCCTCTAGATTTTTTACACTAAATAGAAACGTAATTATTCTTCGATGATTCATATGTAAAGGAGGTTTCTGTTGCATGCTGAATGAACAGTTGCAGGAGTGGCTGACAAGTCAGCGACCTACTCGCACTTTATTGCTTGAAAGTATAACGCAATTAAGAAGAACAATGTTGGAAAAAGAAGATCTTACTCTTGCAAAAAAATGCTCAGATTTAATTGAAAAGCTTGAGAATATGGAGTATGTAATTGCCTTTTGCGGCCATTTCTCTGCTGGTAAATCTTCGATGATTAATGAACTCATGGGCGAAAATCTATTGCCTTCTAATCCCATCCCAACGAGTGCGAACGTCGTTAAGGTGAAAGCGGGGGAACCATATGCCAAAGTGAGCTTTAAAGAGCAGGGGATGAAACAGTTTCCGTTTCCCTATGATATCAAGATGATTCAAGCTTATTGTGTCAATGGAGATGTGGTAGATGAAGTGGAGATCTCTCATCCTGTCGAGCACTTGCCGAAAGGAGTGTCTATTTTAGATACGCCCGGTATTGATTCTACAGATGATGCGCACCGTGTCAGTGCAGAGTCTAAGCTTCATATAGCGGACATGGTATTTTATATGATGGACTATAATCATGTGCAGTCGCCTGTGAATTTTGAGTTTTGTCAGCGCTTGGCGGATATGGGGAAGGAATGTTATTTGATTATTAATCAAATTGATAAGCATCTGGCCTTTGAGTTATCTTTTGATGAATTTGTGCACAGAATTCGTTCTTCCTTTGATGAACATTCCATCCCTTATAAAGAGATTTACTTTGCTTCTTTGAAAGAGGAGGATCATCCACATAATCAAGTACATAAATTGAAGGTGTTATTAAGTGAAAAATTGACTATGCGCAAACAGATCATCATTGAACATGTCATGATGGAAGCTTTATTCATAGCTTTGGAATTTTACCATCATCAAACAGAGAAAGACAAAGAGAAAAAAGAATCATTGGAACAATTATTGGCGAATGTTCGGTCCATAACGGAGTTAGAAGAGGATTTAATCGATGTTTTGCGTCAAGAGGAAACGATGAAGCACCGTGGACAAAAGTATCTTCAGCTATTTGATCAAGAACTAGACACGATCTTTAACAATGCGAAACTGATGGATTATTATACACGAATCTTAGTAAGAGAATTCTTAGAATCGCGAGAGCTTACTTTTCGCGTGAAAGGTCTTTTTTCTAAAAAGAAAACGCAAAAAGAACGGACGGAGCGGTTGAATCGTTTTTACAAAGCGATCAATGAAAATCGGTTAGCCTACATTGATATCCCTCTGAAAAAAGCGATACCAGCTTTTTTGTCTGATTTTGGTTTATTAAATGAGGAACTGCAAGAGAAGATTCGTCAATTACAAGTGGAATTTCCTCCATCATTTTTAGAAGAAAAAGTAAAACGAGGGGCTGTTTTAAGTGGAGATTACGTATTGACCTATGCCAAAGATGTGACGCGGGAACTGCAGCTACTATATCATCGTTCACTAATGCCGCTGATTGAACCATTAGAGAGACAAGCACATATCAATGCCAAAAAGAAAAAAGAGCAGTTGAAACAAGAAAGAGAGGAATTAGAACAGAAAAAGCAGGCGTGGGAAGAATGGGTCCAGTTAAATGAACAGCATGAAGCATTGTATCAGGACTTACTAGATTTGCTTGAAATGCAAGGGGAGGAAACGTTCACGGAAGATGCTTTTATTGCGTTTGATGGCCCACGCCTTCATAAGCGCAAAAAATCGAGAAAGATCGTCTCGATTGGCGAGGTATCTCGTGAATGGCATAAGCAAGCAGACGAACAGTTATTTGTCCCTGTTCCTTTAGATGAAGATATTCGGAAATTACATCGCCAAACAGAGGCATTAGCGACTATCAATGGGATGGAAACCGTGGTCGATCATCTGCGATTGAGACTCAAGCGTTTAGAGACGAACCAGTACACGGTGGCTTTATTTGGGGCATTTAGTGCCGGGAAATCATCGTTTGCCAATGCCTTGCTTGGCGAACAGGTCCTTCCTGTTTCCCCGAACCCAACAACGGCTGCTATCAATGAAGTGCGCGCTCCTAATCAGGCGTATTCACATGGTACAGTGATCATTCAGTTTAAAACAGAAGAACAGCTATTGAAAGATATGAATCAAGCACTTGAACTGAGTGAGCAAACGATCGAACATTTTGATGACCTACATACGCTCTTTGAAAAGCATGATCGAATGATGCAAGAGTGGAAAGAGCAAAAGGAAGATGAAACTAGTACAAACAAACAGGGGAAAGAGAATGAAGTGATTCTTCCGCCATTGATTCATTTACCGAACGAGCAATTTACCTTTTTACGATCTGCGCTAAAGGGTTATCCATTGATGAGTAAGCGTTTAGGCCAAAAAGAAATTCAGACGATTGAATCGTACGGAGACTATGTGAGTGTAGAAGAAAAAGCTTGCTTTGTGGAAAAAATCAAGATGTATTATTCCTCACCTTTTACCGAGCAAGGAATGGTTCTTGTGGATACACCAGGAGCTGGGTCCATGAATGCTCGCCATACAGAAATGGCTTTTAATTATATGGCTGAGGCGGATTCAGTCGTCTTTGTGACGTATTATAATCATGCCTTTTCGCGTACAGATCAAGAATTTCTGATTCAATTAGGGCGAGTGAAGGATTATTTTGAACACGACAAAATGTTTTTTGTAGTCAATGCCGCGGACTTAGCAGAATCAAAACAAGACTTATTGGATGTGCTTCATCATGTAGAAAAGAATTTATTAACATGCGGCATTCATAAAGCGCGCATTTACCCACTATCTAGCCATCTGTCACTTTATGCTAAAAAAGCAGCATCCAGTTGTTTAAGTGGGGAAGAAGAAGCCCGATATAGAAAGGTGCTACAGATTGGAGCAGATGACAAGCTTTTAAATCCACAACAAGTTTTAGAACTCTCTGGAATGAGCTTGTTTGACGAGCAGTTCATTCCTTTTACAAAGCAACAATTAGCTTTATCTACTCTCCGGCATGCTCAGTTTGATATGAAGCAAGCGATCCTGGAATTGAAGCGCTGGATTCAGCTATCTCAAGATGAAGAGGCAGTGAAAGAGAAGACTCGCCAACAGCTGGCGTATCAGTTAAACGAAGCGAGAACGTACTTACAACAGCGCTTATTAACGCTAGAAAATCAAGCGATGCAGCAAGAAATCGAAGAACTATTATTTTATGCGAAACAACGTATTTTCTACCGGTATAATGATGCATTCAAAGTCATTTTCAGTCCAGCGGCTTTTGATCAATTTGACGATATCGCGATCGCCCTTCATCGATTTACGAATGAAATCATTCGATTTGTCGCCAACGATGTCACACAAGACATGCGAGCTACCACTATACGTCTTCAAGCATTTATGCAAAAGAGTATAAAGGAATTGCAAAAAAATCTTGAAACGGAGTTAAAAGAAAGGATGGAGTCCATCTCTATTAGGTATGTGGAGTCACCCAAAATCGAGTGGCCTTCTTTTAAAACAGGATTACAGCACATACAAGCCTCCTCTTTCCAGTCTCTTTTAAAGACATTCGACTCTCCAACCGTCTTCTTTGCCGAAGGAGGGAATAAAGTGGTGCGAGATGAAGTCGAAAAAGCCTTGCTTCATCCGGTTTATGATTATATCGACTTGGCAGGTGAGCAAATAAAAGAAACGTTTATTCCCATCTATCAGCAAGTAGCAGAAGAGGTTCGAGAAGAGGTGACTAAGCAAGTAGAACAGCAAATAGCCGGTCGGCTCGTGGTTTTGTCGACAAAAGTAAATATGGATCATATTAAAAAGTTCGTTCAAAGAATGGAAAATTCGTAATTTGTTGAGGTAAAGTAAAAAGAAAATTAAAAATTATAAGATAATGTTAATCGTTTGTAAAAAAAAGGAACCAAATCTTCTATTTTTCTCTAAATCTAGTATGATTAGTATGTAATATTGATTGCTACTTTAAAGGAGGAAGAGAAAGTGAAAAGTTTAAAGCATTGGTCTATGTTATTATTAGCTTCTCTAATGATCCTAGGTGTTGCTACAGGTTGTAGCAACGATGACGCAACAAATGAAGAAGATACGAGCACTGAAGAAACGAATACCGAAGAAACAGAAGATACAAACACTGAAGATACAGAGGAAGAAAAAGAAGAAGGTCAATAATGATGGACAAAAGGGAGCGATCCAAAAAGTCATAAACAGGACTTTTGAGGGCAGCTCCCTTTAGAGAAAAACAAAAACAGGTGGAGAAAAACGACTCATTTTTCTCCACCTGTTTCTGCTTTAGAGGACTTATTAATTGGCTATTTCTATTGAAACGATTAGAAGATCTAGACAAAAAGTCAAAAATTAAAAAAGCATATATAATAGAAGAAACTGATCCGTTATAATAGATTTGGGTGATTATATCATGGAAGAACAAATAAAGATTTGGATGGAACGGTATCAAAAAGAAGCAGACCAGGAAGCATTAGCGCATTTACAGGCCTCTTGCTGGCCGATGGTCGAGCCGCTTATTCAAGAGTTGACGAAAAAACATGGAGCGGAAGTAGAAAAGCTTCTTCGTCAAAAAGGGATGGAGCGTTTTCCATTTATTTTTAGTAAATATCAGTTAGACGTGCAGCTTCCGTTAGAAACGTTTGTTGCGAACACGTATCGCTTTTATTTTATGCAAGTATTAAAAGAGCAAGCGTAATAAAAAGGAATCCTTATCAAGTACATACTTGTAAGGATTCCTTTTTCATTAGTTGTGATAAATGATGTCTTCCGCTAAGTGAGTAAAGACTTCACCAACAATGGAATCTTCATCATAGACAGAAGAACCTATGTTTTCTTCTGGTTGAGCGAAAGGTACTTGAGCAATGACATCTGTGTGTAATTGTTTAGCAAGTGCCTCGCCGCCACCTTGACCAAATAAATATTTCTTCTTGCCATCTTCTTCTTCATAATAAGCCATGTTTTCTACGACACCAAGGATGTCATGCTTCGTATGTTTCGCCATCACACCCGCTCTCGATGCAACATGAGAAGCTGCATTATGAGGGGTAGTGACAATAATTTCTTTCGCATGAGGGATCATTGCTGCTACATCGATGGCAACATCACCTGTGCCAGGGGGGAGGTCAAGGAGAAGATAGTCCAACTCTCCCCAATGCGTATTCACTAAGAAGTTGCGAATCCACTTGTTTAACATCGGTCCACGCCACATGACGGGTTGGTTATCATTTGAATAAAACCCCATCGACATGACCTTTACGCCATGGCTAGTTGAAGGGATCGCAGTTTGATCAATCATGGTCGGTTTTTGCTCAATTTGCATCATCGCTGGAATGCTGAATCCGTAAATATCCGCATCCAAAATGCCCACGCGTTTTCCTAATCGAGCTAAGGCAGCGGCTAAGTTAATCGTTACTGTCGATTTTCCCACTCCACCTTTACCGCTCGTTACTGCAATAAAAGTGACGCCAGAATCTGAACGTAACATTTTCGGCATACCGGTTTCAGTCACGGCTTCAGCTTTTAGTGATTTCGTTAATGCTTGTCTTTCTTCATCAGTCATAGAACCAAAAGTTAAAGCTACACTTAAAGCCCCAATACTTTTAAGAGCTTCTTCAATATCTTGTTGAATTTTTGCTTTTAGCGGACAACCTTGGATCGTCAAGACGACTTCAAGCTGGATATGATTGTCTTCGATTTTGATGTTTCTTACCATGTTTAATTCAACAATACTTTTATGAAGCTCTGGATCATTCACTTTTTCCAGAGCTTGTAATACTTGCTCGTTCGTTAGCATCATGTTATCCCTGCCTATTCTTTCAATCCTTTGCCAATACCTTTTAGAAAGTGAATGCCGAAATTAACAGCACGGTTCACATCCGGATCTTTCAAGACTTTCATCAGATCAAAAATACCGACTTTTTCTTCGCTATTCACAAGTTTCTTCGTTTCGTCCATTCCAGCGTTTAAGCTGTTAACAAGCTTCTTCGTCATTTCCGGGTCCATAGCGGAGAGGACGCCAGCAATTCCCATAAAGTGATTGATTAAGTTTGTTACAGGTTCACGAGACACTTGATGAAGGGCAATGCTTGCGACTTCTTCTTTCGCTTGAAGCAGCTTAGTCGCTGCTTCAAGTGCTCCTGTGTTATTCAGTTCTGACACAATAGAGAATATTTGATTTAACGCTTCTTCATTTTCTGAAAGGAGCGTTTTTAAATCTTCTAGTTTTTGTTCCTTTATTTGTTCTTCCGTCAATTGTTGCTTTTGAATTGTTGTAATAGGTGCTGCCATCGATTACACTCCTTTCATTATTTCGTTGTTAAATGAACATAGCCTGGACGTTTCCATTTACGCTCTGCCTCAACACCATTTTGAGGGTGACGTTTTTTGTAACGCGGATTTGTTTTTGGTAATGGTGCTTTTCCACCATCTACTTTCAACACTTCTAAACGTACTTTCGTTTGCTTATAAGCAGGTGTGAATGTACAACGGTCAACTGCTGGGCCTGTTAAGAAGTTGATCGCGGAATCTTTGCTGACAGAGTTCATCGGTAAAAATAGTTCGTTCTTTTGAACGCGATCGGTTACTAGTGCATTTAATTTTAACGCACCATATGGAGAGACTAAGCGAACAAGAGAACCATCTTTGATTCCGCGTTCTTTCGCTAGCTCTGGTGATACTTCTACATAAATTTCTGGTACCTTTGATTGGATACCTTCTGATTTATTCGTCATGTTTCCTTCATGGAAGTGCTCAAGTACCCGGCCATTGTTAATATGACAATCGTATTCTTCCGGGAATTCCACTGGCTCTACCCAATCATATAACGCGAAACGAGCTTTTTTATCCGGGAAGTTAAAGCCATCTACATATAAAAGCGGCGTGCTCTTACCATCAAGGCTACCCCAGAAGAAGCTATTCCAGCCTTCAAGTACTTCATAGTTTGCTTCTCCAAAAATAGGGGAGAGACTCGCCATTTCTGCATAAATTTCACTCGTATGGCTGTAGTTCCAATCCGCACCTAAACGGTTCGCAACTTCTTGAAGGATCTTCCAATCAGGTTTTGAATCCCCAAGTGGTGGCAATACTTCATATAGTCTTTGTACGCGACGCTCTGTGTTTGTGAACGTTCCATCTTTTTCAAGAGAAGGAGCGGCAGGTAATACAACATCTGCATATTGAGCCGTTCTTGAAAGGAAAATATCTTGAACAACGAAGAAGTCAAGCTGAGATAAAACGTCATGAACATGGTTAGCGTTACAGTCGACTAAAGCCATATCTTCTCCAACAACATACATCGCTTTCATTTTGCCTTCTTCAACGGCTTGAAGCATTTGAATATTATTTAAACCAGGTTTTGGCTGGATTTTCACACCGTAAGCTTTTTCAAACTTCTCACGAGCTTCATCATTCGTGACACTTTGATAGCCAGGAAGTAAGTTTGGTAAAGTACCCATGTCACAAGCACCTTGTACGTTGTTGTGGCCACGTAGCGGATAGGCACCGGCACCTGGACGACGGTAGTTTCCTGTCGCTAATAGTAAGTTAGAAATAGCCGCAGATGTATCAGAACCACCTGTGTTTTGTGTGACACCCATACCCCAAAGAACACAAGTACCATCCGCATCACGAATCATTTTAGCTACTTCAATTAATGTTTCTTTAGAAATACCTGTTTGTTCTTCTGCATACTCTAATGTGTACTTTTGAAGTACATTTTTGAAATCTTCATAGAAGTTAACATTTTCTTGAATGAATTTCTCATCGTGCCAACCTTGGTCGATCATATATTTAGTAACAGCCATTAACCAAACTTGATCCGTTCCTTGTTTCGGTCGCATAAAGATGTCAGAGCGTTCTGCCATTTCGTGTTTACGAATATCTGATACGATGAGCTTTTGTCCATGTAATTTATGCGCTCGTTTTACACGGGTAGCTAATACAGGGTGTCCTTCAGCTGGGTTTGCACCAACAATAATGACAAGACCCGCTTTAGCGATATCTTTAATTGTACCGGCATCTCCACCCATACCTACTGTGCGGAATAAACCATCCGTCGCAGGGGATTGACAATAACGAGAACAGTTATCGACGTCATTTGTTTCAAATAGCTGTCTAGCCATTTTTTGAATTAAATAGTTTTCTTCATTAGTAATTTTTGAAGAAGAAATAAAACCTGTTGATCCAGGACCGTATTCTTTTTGAATAGCGCCTAATTTAGAAGCGATTAAATCAAGTGCTTCATCCCAAGTGGATTCAACGAATGCACCATCTTTACGAATTAACGGTTTCGTTAAGCGTTCTTTTGAATTCACGAAGTCCCAACCGAATTTTCCTTTTACACAAGTAGAGATCGCGTTCACTGGTCCTTTAGATGGTTGTACTTTTAAAATTTTGCGATCTTTCGTCCAAACTTCAAATGAACATCCGACCCCACAGAATGTACAAACGGTTTTCGTCTTTTTCGTACGCTTGTCACGCATAGCCGCTTCCACTTCTGAGACAGCAAGAATACCGCTGTATCCAGGTTCTACTTCTTTAATTAATCCGATCATCGGATCAAGCATATCTTGCTTTAATCCTGTCATAAATCCAGCTTCACCTAACATTGATTTTTCCATTAAGGCGTTACATGGGCAAACGGTTACACATTGTCCACAGCTGACGCAGGAAGAATCATTGATGGCAACGCCTTCGTCCCAAATAACACGTGGACGCTCTGCTTCCCAGTCAAGCGACAATGTTTCATTCACTTGAAGGTTTTGACAAACTTCTACACATTGTCCGCAAGCAATACATTGGTTCGGATCGTAGCGGTAGAATGGGTGAGACATATCGACTTCTGTTGGATCTACTTTTGGTTCATACGGATACTTTTGATGTTCAATTTCCATCATTTCTACGGTGTTATGCAATGTACAGTTCCCGTTGTTGTTGTCGCACACTGTACAGTAAAGTAAATGGTTTTCTAATAAACGATCCATTGCTTCTGTCTGCGCTTCTTTCGCTTTAGGAGAAGCTAGTTGAATGTTCATGCCACTCTCGGCTTTCGTTGAACAAGAACGAACAAGCTTTCCATCGATTTCGACAATACACGTGTCACATGTTTGAATCGGATCTACTTCAGGAACATAACAAACTTGCGGGTGGGCAATTTCGTTTTGATTAATTACTTCTAGAATCGTTGCTCCGGGTTTCGCTGAGTACGATTTTCCATTGATTTTAATTTCAGTCATGGTGTTTACCTCCTTTTTGAACACAAAAAAATCCACCACGAATCTACATGCCTACTAAACATGCAAAAAAATTCATGGTGGATAAGCTTCTTAGCAGATCTTACTAAAAGACCAATCCAATTTTTATTTAATAAACCGATAGACCCAAAACATCGGAAAATATTTCGGAGCCATCTTCGCCATCGCTTATTATAGCTCTTTCCCAAAAAATAAACAATATAAACAATAAAACATCTTTTGTGAGAATAATTCTCATAAACTTCTCCTTTAAATTTTGGTAGAGTTGATTTATCATTAAAAAATTGTAAGGGTGAAATCACTTTATCTAAAACAATGATAGTATTTTGTATGATGGGAGAATGCCTATTATGTCTAAAAAAGTTCATGAATTTAACGACATCATCCGTAAACTTCGCAAAGATTTATTCGGGAAAGGCCCGGAGCGGATTCAGACCATATTCGTCGAAAAGATGGCTGTATCAACACTTTATGGGAATTTGACTCCGACAGAAAAATTTATTGCCAGCACGCCAGAAGGGGTCGCTATGGTTCATGCGGCACGAACGAGAATGATTCAAGAAGTGTATTCAAAAGCAACTCCTGAGGGTATGGAAGAATTAATGGGGGCTAAATTAGTCCATTTATTTTCTGATATCAAAATAGAAGAGGATATGGCCGTTTCCGTGTTTATTTTTGATCAAAATATAGACTAGGGGGCAAAAAGATGAAGCAGACTGAAGTGAAGCGAGAGATTATTCATGTGGAAAATGGCCAAGCAAAAACGGTTGAGGATCTTATTGTCACAGAATATCCTGTTACTGTTAAAATCAACCAACAAGAATTTGTGACGATGGTTTGTACACCTGAATACATCGAAGATATGGTGGTTGGGTACTTAGCTTCTGAAAACATCATTCGAAAATTTGAAGATATCGAGGATCTTTGGATTCAGAAGAAAGATGGTTTTGTCCATGTGAAAACCAATAAAGTAAACCCTTATTATCAAAACTTTCAAAACAAACGATACATCACTTCATGCTGTGGGATGAGCAGGCAAGGATTTGTTTTTGTCAACGATGCTTTAACAGCAAAGAAAATGGATCAAGTCCGCGTTCAAATCACACCAGATGATTGTTTCCGTCTGATGAATGATATGCAAAATTCAGCGGTCACATTTCAACAAACAGGCGGGGTTCATAATGCTGCACTATGTGATGTGAATGGAATTATTTTAAGTAGAATGGATATTGGAAGACATAACGCGCTAGATAAAATATATGGATACTGCTTGAGAAACGACATTTCCATCGGGGATAAAGTGCTGGTTTTTAGTGGGCGGATTTCATCAGAAATTTTATTAAAAGTGGCAAAAATCGGTTGTGAAGTAGTACTTTCGAAGTCGGCTCCAACAGAATTAGCTTTACAACTAGCAGAGGAATTAGGTATAACAACTGTTGGGTTTATTCGTCAGAAATCGTTAAATATTTACACCTGTCCCGAAAGAATCAAAATGAATTCACCATCTCAAAAACATGACAAGTGACGATAGCAAAGACAATAGACCACTAAACTTAAGAAAGAGGTGAGGAACATGGATCATGTGATGCGGGACAAATTACATCGCCCTTTGAGAGATTTGCGAATATCTGTCACCGACCGTTGTAACTTTCGCTGTCGGTACTGCATGCCTGAAGAAATTTTTGGGCCTGATTACTCTTTTTTACCTTCCGATAAAATTTTATCATTTGACGAAATTGAAAGGTTAGCAGAAATATTTGTTTCTCTCGGAGTCAAAAAACTACGCATTACCGGTGGAGAACCTTTGTTAAGAAGAGACTTAGCAAAACTAATTGAGCGTCTTGGTCAAATCGATGGAGTAGAAGACATCGCATTAACTACGAATGGATCGCTGTTGAAAAGGCATGCAGCAGACTTAGCGACAGCTGGTTTATCACGCGTATCTGTGAGTTTAGACTCATTGAATGAAGAGCGTTTTTTAGCGATGAATGGAAACAGAGGCAAAGTAAAAAATGTATTAGAAGGCATTGAAAAAGCGGCTGAAGTAGGAATGGGAGTAAAAGTAAACATGGTTGTACAAAAAGGGAAAAATGATCAAGATATCATTCCGATGGCTCGCTTTTTTAAAGAAAGAAATCATACCCTTCGTTTTATTGAATACATGGATGTAGGTAATTCGAATGGGTGGAGATTGGATGATGTGATATCTAAGAAGGAGATATTAGATCAAATTCATCAATTCTCACCAATCGAGCCAATGAAGCCCAATTATCGTGGAGAAGTAGCCACACGCTATCGCTATATCGATAGTGATCAAGAAATTGGGATTATCTCATCGGTGACGGATTCTTTTTGCTCTACTTGTACAAGAGCACGCATATCTGCGGAGGGTAAACTGTATACTTGTTTATTTGCTACAGATGGAACGGATCTTCGGGAACTGCTTCGCTCTGGAAAAAGCAATGAAGCCATTGCGAACAGCATTGAAAATGTTTGGAACCACCGAGATGACCGTTATTCTGATGAGCGGACAAGCATGACACCAATTCGAACAAATGCAAAAGTAGAAATGTCTCATATTGGTGGATAGAGATCAGGAAATATGACAACAAGAGATGAGTTGGAGGAATTTAATTATGGCTTTTAATAAACCAGATAAAATAACAGAAATAGCCATTGAAGCAGGAGTCAGCAAGGCAAAATTGCCTGTCCCAACGATGCTAATCCTCGGTTTTTTGGGAGGAGCATTCATTGCTTTAGGTTTTTTACTTGATATTCGAGTGATCGGGAATATGCCACCAGAGTGGGGAAGCTTTGCTGGATTTTTAGGAGCAGCCGTTTTCCCATTAGGACTTATTTTAGTTATTCTTGCGGGAGCTGAATTAATTACAGGGAATATGATGTCTGTACCTATGGCACTTTATGCTCGGAAAATTTCAATTTCGGACTTAGCTCGTAACTGGTTTTGGGTAACATTAGCTAATTTAATGGGTGCTCTATTTGTCGCCTTCTTTTTCGGTCACATTGTGGGCTTAACAGAAACAGGACCATTTTTAGATAAAACCGTAGCTATTGCTGAAGCAAAAGTAGCTGATTCTTTTATCCAAACGTTTGTTTCTGCGATTGGCTGTAACTGGCTTGTGTGTCTAGCTGTTTGGCTAGCTTATGGAGCGAATGACTTTATTGGAAAAATCGTTGGCATTTGGTTCCCAGTTATGGCGTTTGTGGCGATTGGATTCCAGCACGTGGTTGCCAATATGTTTGTCATTCCAGCTGCGATCTTTGCAGGACATGTGACATGGATGGAATTCTTAGGAAATATCGTTCCGGCATTTTTAGGAAATGTCGTCGGTGGAGCCGTATTCGTTGGATTGGCTTACTTTATGTCTTTCCAAAAACAACAAGTAACACAAAAGAAACTACAAAAAATTTCTTAATGTAAAAGCGGAGCTGGACGATACGAAAGCGGTCGTTAAGCAGTGGTAGCTGTTCATAATGCTGTTTACAGCGCACATAAAAAACCCAGCAAATGCCGGGTTTTTTATGTGCGTTCATGAAAAAAGTCACCGTTTTTTCCACCGGTTTTTTGTACTAAATGAGTCTCTTTAATGACTATGGATTTGTCGACTGCCTTACACATATCATAAAAAGTCAAGGCAGCAACAGAAACAGCGGTTAAGGCTTCCATTTCGACACCTGTGTTTCCTTGACATTTAACGGTGACTTGCATATGTAAGTCATATCCTGAGTCTGTTTGCTCATAATCAAAAGTGAAATCTGTTCCTTGGAGCATGATTGGATGACACATTGGAATCAGGTCAGACGTTTTTTTGGCAGCCATAATCCCGGCAATTTGCGCCACTTGTGTTGGATCACCTTTTTTGATCAATCCTTGTTGAATGGCTGCGTATAATTCGTTGGACATGGCAATGGTGCTTTTGGCAATGGCGGTCCGTTTAGTGACCTCCTTTTGTGAAATATCGACCATCTTTGGTCGACCGTCTTGATTCCAGTGGGTAAAATTACTCATAATATCCTCCTTAGGTATGTATCATCTTCGTTTTGTAGCTTTCGATCGATTTATTGGGGCCAATCTTCTTTTGAGTTAATGTTGATCAACTCTTTTTGATCGTTCGCAAAAGGCACGTAACGAACATTTAATTTGTTTAATAAGGCTTGCATGCTTTTTTTATTATGTTGTAGAAGCTGTTCCGCTTGATCTATGCTTCTTCGGTGATACAGTGCAGCAAGTGGTTGGATTCGATCTGACTGCACCGGCACGATCGCATCATATTGATTTTCCGTGAAAGAAATCATGGTTTTGACGAAAGAAGAAGTCATAAAAGGCAGATCACTAGCAAGGACAAAAAACCATTCAGCATCTGGCACTGAAGACAAGATATGGTGCAAGGCGAATAATGGTCCTTGATGATTTTTTTCTTCTTCAATCACAAAGTTGACATCTAATGACTGGAAATTTGGAAACAAGTCTCTATTCGTAGAGATGATCAATGGTTGAAGCGCGTTGTCTCTTAACGCATCCAAGCTATATTCATATAAGGGTTTGCCTTCATATAGTTCAAACATTTTAGGCTTGCCATAACGAGAAGATTTGCCACCTGCTAATACGACACCCGCTATGGTCATTGTCGATTCAGTTCTCCAATAAAATGTTGAACCGTGGGAATGATCAGTTGATTCATTCCTAGTTTGACGGCATTGGTTGACCCTGGTAAAGCGTAAATAGCTGTTTGATTTCTACAGCCAGCTACCGCACGACTGAACATAGCTCGAGGGCCGATTTCAGTATAACTCAAGGAACGAAATAATTCTCCAAACCCTGACATTTCTTTTTCAAATAAGGATGTCAGGGCTTCATAGGTAATATCCCTTGGAGTAAACCCGGTTCCTCCGTTGATGATAATGGCATTGATGGCTGGGTCTTCACACCAGGCTTGAACTTGGTCCATGATCACCGTGCGTTCATCTTTTACAATGGTGTACTGAACAACGGAAAAGTGGGCCGTTTCTAGCGACGTTCGAATTTGTTGACCGCTTTTGTCATTTTCTATTGTTCTACTGTCGCTAATAGTTAATATAGCAGCCAAAACCGGTGTACTTGAATGAGTTGGATGCATTAGTATAACCCCCTTTTTATAGTCATAGAATCAATGACTCAATTATAATAGCATAAACCAAAAGGTCAAATTAAGATTTATACAAAGAAAGGAAGGCCATTCCATGAGCGAAAGGTATTCAAGGCAGCAGTTATTCCAACCAATAGGAAACTCAGGACAAGAGAATCTAAAAAAGAAGCATGTGTTAATTGTAGGAGCAGGGGCTTTAGGAAGTGCGAGTGCAGAAGCGATCGTCCGTGCTGGTGTAGGCAAACTGACGATTCTTGACCGAGATTACGTAGAGTGGAGTAACTTGCAGCGCCAGCAGCTCTATAGCGAGCAAGAGGCAGAAGATCAATTACCTAAGGCGATTGCGGCAAAGAATCGGTTAGAAAAAGTTAACTCGGAAGTCCAAATTCAAGGACTCATTATGGATGCGAGAGCCGACAATATGGACCCATTGCTTACAGATGTCGATGTCATTATTGATGGGACGGATAACTTTGATATTCGTTTTCTGATCAATGACCTTGCTCAAAAGCATGGCATCCCTTGGGTATATGGGTCTTGTGTAGGGAGTTATGGGGCGACCTACACGATCATCCCAGGAAAAACGCCTTGTCTTCAATGTCTCCTTCAAACCGTTCCGAATACAGGAGCCACTTGTGATACAGTAGGCATTATTAGCCCAGCGGTTCAAATGGTAGCCGCTTATCAAGTGGCGGAAGCATTGAAAATACTGGTGGGAGATTTCGAAGCCATTAGAGAAACGTTTTTAACATTTGATTTATGGAAAAATCAACAATATGCTGTAAAATTGGACAAAGTCAAAGATGATCGATGTCAATCTTGTGGAGAAGATCCTACTTATCCATATCTAGCTTATGAACACCAAACAAAAACAGATGTATTATGTGGGCGAAATACAGTACAAATTCGGCCGGCTAAACCAATCAACTATGACTTTGATCGATTAGAGCGACAGTTAGGAAATCAGGGAGACATCCAAAGAAATCCTTACTTGCTTTCTTGTCAATTAGAGGATTATCGCCTCGTTATTTTTCAAGGCGGACGTGTATTGATTCATGGAACGAGTGACATCCAGCAAGCCAAAAGTCTTTATTATCGTTTATTAGGATAAAAGGAGTGGTAAACGTGTTACAAAAAAGAACACCCATAGCTGTAGAAGAAGCTGTTCGAAGAGTGATGGAATTTGCTAGTCAAGGAAAAAAAGAGCTTGTGCCTCTAGCTTCTGCGTACGGACGTTTTTTAGCAGAAGATTTGATAGCCGATCATGATGTTCCTTCCTTTGATCGCTCTCCTTATGATGGATTTGCGATTCGAGCGGAAGATAGTGCTTCTGCTAGTGCAGAGCAACCGATTTCGTTTGAAGTAGTCGGAGAAATTGGAGCTGGATTTGTTTTTAGTGAACAGGTAGAATGCGGACAAGCCGTTCGTATTATGACAGGTGCTCAAATTCCACAAGGGTGTAACGCCGTCGTCATGCTGGAGTTGACTAGGCAGTACGAAGAGAACGGTAAGAACTATATGGAAATCAAACGCCCTTATCAAAAAGGGGACAATATTTCTCATCAAGGGGAGGATATGAAAAAAGGGACCGCCTTGGTCAAAAAGGGAACGTACATCAACCCAGGCATTTCCGCGCTCCTTGCGACATTTGGTTATCATGAAGTGCCCGTTATTCAAAAGCCTGTGATCGGCGTCTTGGCAACTGGTAGTGAGCTGTTAGATGCCAATGAACCGCTGCAACCAGGGAAAATCCGTAATAGCAATGCCTTTATGATCCTTTCACAAATTGAAAGGGCGGGAGGTGAAGCACGTTACTTCGGAAAATTCAGCGATGATTTGGATACTTGTATTTCCGCTGTGAAAGCAGCATTAAGTGAAGTGGATTTTCTGATTACGACAGGCGGCGTATCCGTTGGAGATTATGATTATTTACCGGAAATCTACCAGCAGTTAGGCGCCGAGGTTTTATTTAATAAAATTGCGATGCGACCGGGCAGTGTGACGACGGTTGCTCAGCTAAATAACCAATTATTATTCGGTCTTTCTGGTAATCCATCCGCTTGTTATGTCGGATTTGAATTATTTGTACGCCCAATCATTCGTCGCTTTGCATGGAATGAATCGCCTCACTTACGAAGAGAGAAGGCCATCTTAGGTGAGGACTTTAAAAAACCGAATCCTTTTACAAGATTTGTGCGAGCCACTCTATCTTTTAATGAAGGTCAATTAGTTGTCTCGCCATCTGGCTTTAATAAGTCAAGTGCCGTTTCATCTCTTGCTGAAGCCAACGCATTCATTGTTCTTCCAGGTGGGACGAGAGGCTATGAAAAAGGGATGATTGTTGATGTGCTTTTATTAGAAGATCTTCAAGGAAGTGAATGGCCTTGGCACGAGATTGTTCCATCCTACAGGTAGTCGGCTTTCAAAATAGCGGAAAAACAACATTAATGGAGAAGCTGATCACAAGAGCGACACAAGCTGGTTTACTAGCTGCTTCGATTAAGCATCATGGTCATGGTGGAACCCCTGCTAGTGAACAAGCGTCGAAGGATAGTGGGCGTCATCATCGAGCAGGGGCTGTCGTATCTGGTGTAGAGGGCGAGGGTGTATTATCCTTAACCGCTAAACGCGATCGATGGAGCCTTCAACAATTACTGACGTTGTATCAAGCCTTTGATGTGGACGTGATTTTCGTGGAAGGCTATAAACAAGAAGATTATCCAAAAGTCGTCTTGTTGCGGCAAGAAGAGGATATGGAACTTTTACAATCTTTATCTAATATTCAATGTGTCATCTACTGGGAGATGTGTCGCTTACCGAGTAATTTGCCATATCCCGTGTTTCCAATAACAGATGATCAGCAGTATATCGATTTTTTAATGAGAATAGTGAGGGAATCAAATGGAACAAACCTTATTTGAAATTACCGATCAACCGATAGTGGCAGAAGAAGTAACAAAGAAAGTGACATGTCGAAATGCTGGAGCCATTACAGTCTTTATCGGCACCGTACGTGAGTTAACAAAAGGGAAGAAAACGCTCCAGTTAGAATATCAAGCCTATCCTCCGATGGCAGTGAAAATGTTTGCCAAAATAGCGGAAGAGATTAAGGAAAAATGGCCGGATGCGAAGATTGCTATTACTCATCGCACAGGACGATTAGACATTTCAGATATCGCTGTTGTGATTGCTGTATCGTCCCCCCATCGCAAAACAGCTTATGAAGCGAATGAATATGCGATTGAACGCATTAAACAAATTGTCCCGATTTGGAAAAAAGAGTTTTGGGAAGATGGGACACAGTGGATTGGGGATCAGCTTGAAAACGTCCCTTATCCAGACGGAAAACCAGCAGAAGAAGGGAGTTCAAAATGATTACCATTTTATTATTTGCTCATTTACAAGAAGAAGTAGGGGCGCCTCAATTAACGATTGAAAAACCGGAAATGACTGTTTTACAAATAAAGAAATGGGTGGAAGAAAACTATCACATTTCTTCTTTAGATCAAGTCATGGCAGCTGTCAATGAAAACTTTGCGACGGATGAAACGGTGGTCAAACAAGGAGATACCATCGCTTTTATTCCGCCGGTGAGTGGTGGGTAAGCGGTTGTAAAAGCGGAATTCAATAAATCTTGATATATAAGTGCTTATTGAATATCTAGAGGTTGTAAAATATGGGCAAGTGGCTAAAAAGTGACCAAATTATAAAATTTCATCATAGGTTCAATTTCGGTAGATTGTATCTTTTTACAATTTCACTCCATCTAGCGGTTAAGCTACTAGGGGGTGTAGGAAACCCGTTAGATTTCGTAAATAATAAATCAACAGGTTTACCATAGTCATCTAGCATAGGAGACCACGCAGAACCAGAGGCTAGTTAGCATCAGTGAAATTGTAGAAATGACAGGGGTTAGTCGAGCCACAATATATCGCTATTTAAAACAAGAGCAGTGCAACACCTAATGATGTTGAGTTTGCTCTTGTTTTTTATTCATATTTTCCTTAACGTTGTAAATCCGCATTTTTCTGACGGGCTCCTAGTATAAAGTGAAATGATTTTTGTATAGAGCAGATAGCTGGTGGGCTGAGCATAAACGCAAGCTAACCAAAGTGTTGTGATCTTGAGACAATGATGGGGACGGGTGGACGGATACCACAAACAGGAAAGAAAGAGAGGTCATTTAACTTGATCTAAGTAATGAAGATTGGAATTATTACGCTTCACTTTCAGAATAATAAACAAAAAACATAATGTGCAAAATTCAAAAATGAAAAGAAAAAAATAGTCATCAAGCAACTATGAAGGAGCTTAAAGGTAATGTGGTGGATGTAGAAAAACAAATAAATGGTTTTCTAATGTCTGTACATCGAAGCGGTTTTTTGAAGAAACTATTCCTATCATTCATGTTAAACTGTGTTATACTGAACAATGGTGAATTATAAGCAATTTTATTATAAATAGAAACAACGTGCAGATAGGAATGAGATGAATAGACCTCTCATTCTCTCTATAGAAGTTTGGATTAGCGAAAGGAAGAGGAAGTTTGAATATTTTTATTACAGGTGGAACGGGTTTTCTCGGTTCTAATTTAATTAAAAGATTAGTAGAACAGGGTCATCATATTTATGCTTTAGTACGAAATATAAAGAAATTTGATGCGTTGGTACAAAAATTAAAAGTTGAGCATCAAGCGAATGTGCATCCAGTAGAAGGAGAATTGACGAAAGCGCTTTTAGGGATCGACTCATCTAAGCTACAATCATTAATCGGGCAAATCGATGCGGTTTATCATACAGCTGCTCTTCTTTCTTTTGATGAAAATGATCGAGAGGCGTCCTTTGAGATGAACGTAGAAGGGACGAAGCGAGTGCTTGATTTTGCCGAACTCGTTCAAGCGAAAAAGTTCTTTCATGTCAGTACAGCCTACACATTAGGCAATCGAACGGAAGGGATCGAATCTCTTTATCCTCTTGAATCAACATTTATTAATTCATATGAAGAAAGCAAATGCCATGTCGAGCATTTAGTGATGGCAGCTAATGACCGTTTTGAAGTCATGATTATGCGTCCAGCGATCATCATTGGTGATTCACAGACAGGGGAAGCGGAGACCACATTTGGCCTTTATGGCATATTACGTACGATTGAATTATTAAAGAAAAAAGCGAAAAGAAAGCCAGATCATGAACAAGAAATTTTCCATTTGTTAATGGAAAAGGACTCCGTTTCAAACATTGTACCTGTTGACTATGTCACGAAAGTATTGGCATTAGGTTTAGCCTATGGAAAAAGCAATACGATCTACAATATTACGAATCCTGCACCACCAACCAATAAAGAAGTGTTAGACACAGTCAAAGAAGCCTTTGACTTTCATGCAGTTGAGATCACATCGTACGAGAAAAAGAATAGTTTATCAAGTCGAGAACAAAAAATGAATGAGCCGTTAGAAGTATTTAAAGACTATTTAAATCGCTCGATTGTTTTCCATGATGGAAATACGAGAGAGTTGCTACAACAAGGCGAAGAAAAGCATCTTCGCATGGATAAAGAGATGCTTTTACGAATCGTTCATGGTTTTCAAACTCGTAAGGAACAGGCAGCGAATCAAGTGTTAGTGAGCAATTAATATAAGAAGAGAGGCGCCTCAGAAAGTGAAAGGGGCGTCTTTTGTAATTCTTATACGAAGGGTGTAAAGTAACAAGGAAGACTTGATAACGAATATAAACTAGTTGGTTACAATTAAATAGGTATAATATTAAGGAAGGAAGTGCAAAACTATGGATTTCGAAACAGTTATGCAGGAGCTTGAGGCCCTTGGTAAGGAACGATCTAAAAAAATGTATATATCCAACGGTGCACACGAGCCGGTTTTTGGTGTGGCTACAGGTGCTATGAAACCAATTGCAAAGAAAATAAAAATAAATCAACGTTTAGCAGAAGAGCTTTATGCCACGGGTAACTACGATGCCATGTACTTTGCAGGCATTATTGCAGACCCAAAAGCCATGACTGAGTCGGATTTTGATCGTTGGATGGATAGAGCGTATTTTTATATGCTGTCCGATTTTGTGGTGGCAGTAACTTTATCAGAGTCAGATATTGCACAAGACGTTGCGGATAAATGGATTGCAAGCGGTGACGAGTTGAGAATGTCAGCGGGATGGAGTTGCTACTGCTGGCTTTTAGGAAATCGCCTAGATAATGAGTTTTCCGAAAACAAGATTTCCAATATGCTTGATATGGTGAAAAATACGATTCATGATTCACCAGAACGAACGAAATCCGCTATGAATAATTTTCTATACACCGTGGGGATTTCATATTTGCCGCTACATGAAAAGGCAGTTGAGACCGCAAAGGAAGTAGGTACAGTAGAAATCAAACGGGACAAGAAAAAACCTAGTTTCCTAAACGCTTACGAAGGTATTCAAAAAGAAATAGATAGAGGGAGACTCGGTTTCAAACGCAAACATGTAAGGTGTTAAAAACTAGCTTCGCGTCAGGGGTGTTGATCTGAGAAGGATTGACGCTCTTTTTGTTGAAGTTACTGAACTAAAGAAGCAGTTTACTTCCATAAGAAATCTAAAAAGATAAAAAAGGAGATAAAAATGACTAAATGGATCGAAACATATGAAAAAGCTGTGAAATTAACGAAGAAAAAAGTTCGTCAAGATATCAGCCGTTACCTCGGTAGAAAAGAGGCACCTCCAACATTTGAACAATATTTGTTAGAAAGAGGAGCATTTGCCGAGCAAATTTGGCTCAATGTCTGGGTCAATAAAGCATCAAATGAGCTTTCGCGGAAAGAAAAAAGAAAATATTTAACCGAAAAAGGCATCCATATCGAAGAAGGGAATCGAAAATTAGTCAATCAATTATTTCGTACGGAAATTAGAAGCTATCAACCTTTTGATGTCATTAACTGGTTACAACATAAATTTCAGAACGAACATACATGGTCCGCTACATACGACCAAGCGAGAATAGATTATTTAAAATACGAACAAGAATTGCGTCAACAAAGACAACAACAAGAAATGCTCCAACAAATGGAATCTATCGTCGAACGTATTTTAGACGAGCAGGAAGTTTATTTATATGTAAGCTTTCGACATCTATTTGCTAAGCAATTAGCTAGGGACTTGCAAGAAATAAAATACAACCTTGTGGAAATCTATCCTTTTGAATATGAACTAGTCGAAGATGGCAGTTTTGATCCAGAGAAGTATTCAAACTTAGAAGAGTTTTTTCACGAATGTACAGGTCAATTTCAACGAACGTTCGATTGGGGAAGAGAGGAGATTGAATACGAAACATATAATGATCGATACATTGAATTTTTTGAACAAGCGTGGATAGATCGAACATTAGAGATACTGATCAACCAGCTTCCATCCTCAATCAAAACGGAATATGAAGAGGTTTTTCGTCAGTCGCTAACAGAAGAAGCATTAGTAGAGTATTATGAGGATGTACTGGTCGATAGTGGTACACTCATTTTTGACCGACTATTAGAAGAAGATGTGGCAGATTTGCTAAGTATCGCTGAGCTGCCATTTGACGAACTCATTCATAAAGACATATATGAGCGGCATGTGGAAGCGAGAGAAGAGAGAGAAGCGTTTGAACGTGCAGAAATAGAACGAAAAAAAGCAGAGGAGCAACGACTGCTTTCAGAACTTTTTGGTCAAGAATATCAGCCTTCGATCGAGAGGAATGTTCGATATGTGCTACATATTGGTGAAACCAATACAGGGAAAACACATCAAGCATTGAAAAAGATGAAAGAAGCGAGTAGCGGCCTTTATTTAGCTCCGCTTCGTCTACTGGCCCTTGAAGTATATGATAAATTAAATAAAGATGGCATTCTATGTTCGCTGAAAACCGGTGAAGAGGAAAAAAGTCAACCCTCTGCCCAGCATGCTTCTTGCACAGTCGAAATGTTTCACGAAAAAGACGTTTATGAGCTAATTGTCATCGATGAGGCCCAAATGCTTGCAGATAAAGATCGAGGCTTTTCTTGGTATAAAGCCATTACAAAAGCCAACGCGAAAGAAGTACATATTATTGGCAGTAAAAATATTAAAGAGATGTTAATTCAGCTTTTAGGAGAGAGTGAGTACGAACTGATTGAATATGAGCGTGAACTTCCACTCCAAGTGGAACCGAAGCCATTTAAACTTTCCAAGGTGGAGCCTGGAGATGCTCTTGTTTGTTTTTCACGAAGAGAAGTACTTGAAACGGCGGCGAGTTTGAAAAGAAATAAGCATTCGGTCAGTATGATTTATGGAAGTATGCCACCAGAAACGAGAAAGAAACAAATGCAGCAGTTTATGAAGGGGGAAACGAAGGTCATCGTGTCAACGGATGCGATTGGAATGGGAGTCAATTTACCTATTCGCCGCATCGTCTTCCTAAAAAATGAAAAATTTGATGGTACGAGAAGAAGAAGATTAACCTCACAAGAAGTGAAACAAATTGCTGGTCGAGCGGGTCGCAAAGGGATGTATCCAGTCGGAAAAGTAGCTTTTACGGCTGATATTAAAAGAATGGCGAATCTTCTAGAACAACAAGATAAACCTGTTAGCTCGTTTGCTATTGCCCCCACACCTAGTATGTTTGAACGATTTCAAACGTATGATCGTCATTTAGGCACTTTTTTTGAACTATGGGAAAAATTTAAAAGCCCAAAAGGAACGAAAAAGTCTGCTCTTATACAGGAACAGGAGCTATATTCGTTAGTGGAAAATAGTGAAATTGAAGCTCGACTTTCGATGACGGATCTATATAGTTTCTTACATTTGCCGTTTTCAACGAAGGATTCAGGTTTAACAAAGCAATGGCTTCTGACGATGAAGGCGATTGTGGAAGGAACGGAACTTCCTGAGCCTAAATGGAAAACGAGCAGCTTAGAAGAATTGGAGCTTGCTTATAAAGCGATCGGCCTACATTTGCTGTTTTTATATAAATTAAACAAGCAAACAGAAGCGATCTATTGGGAGCGGATGCGAGAAGAAATTAGCGAGCGGGTGCATGAGCAGCTACAAACAGAAGTGAAAAATATTCATAAAACATGCCGGAAATGTCAAAGAAAATTGCCAGCGGATTTTAGATTTGCGATATGCGATTCGTGTCATCAAAGCAGGCAAGAACAATACTGGGGTAAATGGTGAAAAAGGATAAGGCTGTCTCAAAAGCAAATCACTTCTTTACGAGACAGCCGCTACATAGACTACAATGGTACTGTTAGATCTTATTTTTTTGTCGAGAAGCGATTTCCTCACTGACAATAAACGCAAGCTCCTCGTTTCCGAATAATGAAAGAACATTTAGTAAAGTGTCATCGTGAATGTCGCCCGCTTCTTCTTTTGGTACGGTTAAATCCACGGCTTGTTGTAAGGCTGGATTGGCCGTTTGTTGAGGATAAGCACGCCCATATAGCTCTGCCGGGTCAAGGTCATAATTCACACACCACTGAGCAAATACCAAGATCATCATTTGCTCATCACGTTGATAATTTTCTATGATTTGTTTTTCTAATTCTTTTTGATTCATCATTACGTCTCCTTAATACTTTATTTTTTCATTTTAGTGGGAACTATTATGGATGTCCATCCGTATATAAGGATAGAACTAGTTATCAAACGTATTCTTTGATGGCTGAACAGAAAGGAGCTACTTTATGACTATCGCTATTTGGATTGGCATTGTCCTATTATTTGTCACTAGTTTCGTTGGGCTGATTTTTCCGATCATTCCTTCCGTCTTAGTTCTATGGGGCGGATTTCTTCTCTATTATTTTGGGATTAGTAATGATGAATTGTCCATTGTTTTTTGGTTAGCCATGGGGCTATTTACGGCGTTAATATTTGTGGCAGATATGCTTGCTAACAATTATTTTGTCAAGAAATACGGGGGATCAAAATGGGGAGAATGGGTGGCCGCTATTGCCGTCATCGTAGGGTCCTTTATCATGCCGCCTTTTGGTATTCTGATCGTTCCATTTGTAGCTGTGCTTATCACTGAGCTGATCATTTTAAAAGATGTCAAAAAAGCATTCACTGTCGGGTATGCGACGTTTGTCGGCTTTTTAAGCGGCACCCTTGCAAAAGTATTAATTCAAGCGATTATGATCGGTTGGTTTATTGTTGAAGTGATCCTTTAACACACGATTAGTCCTGACAAAAACGTCCTTCCTGTGGAGGACGTTTTTTCAGTACTTCTCATTAAAACGTCTCATAAACGATAGAGCCTGTTTGTGAGTAGTCATAATCTCCTAGTGAGTGGATTTCTGAATGAAAAGATGTAGATGTTAGGATATCCTTTGCTTTGTCGATCAGTTGTTTGTTTTCTGGTGTTTTTAAGATGACGATATCGTATCGTTCAGTAATTAACGGAACAAAATCGACGTCGACGATTTTTGCCGTTTTTTCAATGCCTACTCCTACATCAGCTACGCCTGCAGAAACCGCAGAAGCGACACCGAGATGATTCGTTTCTTCTCTTTCATACCCTCTAATTTCTGAAGGAGAGATTTGATGGATGCGAAGCTGTTCATCGAGAAGAATTCTTGCTCCTGATCCTTTTTCTCGATTCATGATCGTCACATGTTCTTGATTCAAATCGGTCCAAGACGTGATGTTTAAAGGGTTCCCCTTTGGAACATAAAAGCCAGCTTTTCTCGAGACCAAGTTTAATAAAATATAAGGGTGACTAACTAATATCTTTTTTACATAAGGAAAATTGTATTCACCTGTATCCCCATCAAACATATGTAAACTAACGATATCACATTCTCCATTGTACATAGAGATCAAGCTATTAAAGCTTCCGGTATTAGAACGCAGCGCTTTATAATGAGAGTTTTTTTCAATATGTTTGCCAAGTATGTCAAGAACAAGATCTTGTCCACTAATGACAATCGTTGCGGTGTCCTTTGTTTGCGGTCTAGGAAGATCCATCTCAGAGCTTGGAGATGCCGTAGTTTTCTGTTTGTTGATGTACATCTCCAAATCGTTAGCCTGCATTCGCATTTGTCTGCCCACACGGAACACAGGTAATTCCCCTTTTTTTACAAGATCATATATAGTAAGTTTTGATACCTTTAATAACTGTGCGACTTCCTCAATCGTATAGGAAAGCTCTTTTGACATGCCAATCCCTCCATCCCTTTATATTATCTCATTCGTCAGTGCTTTGTCACAAAGAGTTTTTTATTAAGCATTTCCTTTTTTGTTATAACTAATTATAATTAGTTATGGTTTGTTATAATTAGTATGGAAGGAAGAAAAGAATGAAAAAATTTTATGGTCTCATCATTTTAATGATGCTGATGTTTGGCATCGCATCCGGATGTTCTTCTCAGGAAGAAAATAAAAATAAAGAAGAAGGAAAGCAAGAGCAGGTAGAATTAACAATTTCTGCAGCTGTTAGTTTACAAGAGGCATTAAATGAGATTAAGGCCTCTTATGAAAAGGAACATCCTAATGTAAAGATTGTTTACAATTTTGGGAGTTCAGGTGCACTGCAGCAACAAATTTCTCAAGGTGCACCGGTTGACCTCTTTTTCTCCGCAGCGGAGGATAAATTTGATCAATTAGTGGCAGAAGGAAAGATTGAGAAGGAGAAGGGAACGGACCTTCTTGCCAATGAATTAGTATTAGTTGTTCCAAAAGATGCGGATAAAGGCATTCAAACATTTGAAGATCTGAAGAAAGCGGAGAAGCTGTCTATTGGTACACCAGAATCAGTACCTGCTGGACAATATGCCAAGGAAGCTTTAGAAAACTTACAAGTGTGGAAAGACGTTGAACAGAACATCGTTTACGCCAAAGATGTTCGCCAAGTGCTTACATATGTAGAAACGGGCAATGTGGATGCAGGAATAGTGTATAAAACCGACGCGATGGTTTCAACGAAAGTAGATGTCGCAGCCACAGCTAAAGAAGAACTGCATACACCGATCATTTATCCGGTAGGAATCATTAAAGACAGTTCTCATCAAGAGGAAGCCCAACAATTCTATGAGTATCTTCAAGATCCAACATCAATGGAGACGTTTAAAAAGTATGGTTTTAAAGGAGTAAATTAATCCGATGGCAGCCGATTTTTGGTCACCGGTCAAGCTCTCCATTGAAATTGCATTGGTCTCCGGCTTCATTGTTTTAGTGGCAGGGACATTATTGGGGAGAATTATGGCCAATCGGTCATTTAAAGGGAAAGTGGTCTTTGAAACCATTTTGCTATTGCCTTTAGTTCTGCCACCTACTGTCGTCGGCTTTTTGTTAATTGTTTTGTTCGGAAAAAATAGTGTGATCGGACAAGCCATCGAGTGGTTCTTTCACCAACCCGTGATGTTTACCTGGTGGGCGGCTGTCATTGCTTCGACTGTCGTTGCCTTTCCGTTAATGTATCAATCGGCTAAAACAGGATTTGAAGCGATTGATCATAATATAGAAGATGCGGCTCGTGTAGATGGGGCTAATGAGTGGGAAATTTTTTGGTTTATTTCGATTCCACTATCCCTAAAAGCCATCATCTCAGGCGGGATCTTAAGTTTTACTAGAGCGTTGGGGGAATTTGGAGCGACTTTAATGTTTGCTGGGAATCTCCCGGGGAAAACTCAAACAACCCCCCTAGCCATTTACATTGCCATTGATTCTGGGAATATGGAAATGGCTTGGATGTGGGTGGTTTGTATGATTAGCCTTTCGTTTTTGTTATTGCTTTGTGTGCATTTAATGAAATCATGAAGAAAATATTAAGCCCGTTTCGATGAATAACATCGAAGCGGCTTTTTTCATTGGCTAAAAAAATTTTTATTATTCCAGTTGACTCTAACGTTACGTCATACTTTATTGTGAATAGTGAAGGGAGGCTAACAAGTAATGAGAGTCAAAGAAGTCGCAGATTTAGTTGGCATTAGTGTGCGTACACTTCATCATTATGATGAAATTGGGTTATTAGTTCCTGATGAGATAACAGAAGCAGGTTATCGCCTGTATTCCAACGATAATCTAGAGACCTTGCAGCAAATATTATTTTTCAGAGAGCTAGACTTCCCTTTAAAGAACATTAAGGAAATGATTAACAATCCTTCATTTGATCGGGAAGAGGCTTTGCAGCTACATCGAAAAATGCTGCTTGAGAAACGGCGGAGAATAGATCGAATGCTTGGAACGATTGATCAAACGATTCAACATATGAAAGGGGAAATTGACATGTCAAACAAAGAAAAATTTGCAGGATTTGATTTTAGCGATAATCCATACGAACAAGAAGCACGAGAACGTTGGGGGGATCAAGCGGTTGAACAATCTAAAGAGAAAATAGGAAAAATGACAAAGGATGAACAAAAGGAAATGGAAAATGAGTGGGATACGATCTATAAAAAGCTTGCGGTTCTTCGTCAACACTCTCCAGCATCTAAGGAAGCACAAGAAGCGATTAAAGAATGGTATGACTTTTTGAATATAATGGGTCACTACTCGCTTGAAGCCTTTAAAGGATTAGGGCAAATGTACGTGGATGATGAGCGATTTACGAAGAATATTGACAAGTATGGTGAGGGTTTAGCTAAATTTATGCGTGACGCCATGGCTTTTTATGCCGATCATAATAAATAAACTATAATTTTATTATGTAAAATTAATCTAAGGGATTAAACCAGTAGAATCGTTCTGCCGGTTGTTGTTTTAGAATAGAATTTGTTCAAATTAATGCAAATGACCTTGATAAAAGAACAAAAAGAAAGAGCGTGTTTTGAAAAAAGATTGATCAAAACTTGCTCTTAAAATATTCTAACGAATTATTTTTTATAAATAAGTTTAATCATTTATTGTATTGCTTGTTCAACTACAATACCTGTTAATATGTATCCTATTTTTCCTATGAAAAAGCCTAATTTCTCAATTTATTATAGAGAAATTAGGCTTTTTTCATCACTCCATTAAAGCGCCCTATAGTTTAATGACTTGATTTACTGATTATATCTTCAATCATTCACTTTGAACTATATAGATATAGTTTTTGTTGCAACTGTTTGTTGAAATGTCTGATCATGCTCAACAATAACCATTGTGGGGTTAAATCTTTGAATAAGCTCTTCAATCTGTATGCGCGAATAAATATCAATAAAATTTAACGGTTCATCCCAAATATATAAATGAGCTTTTTCACATAAACTTTTGGCTATAAGCAGCTTTTTCTTTTGTCCACCAGAATAATGAGATATATCTTTCTCAAATTGAATTCGGTCAAAATCCATCTTACGTAGGATGGATTTAAATAACGTTTCATCAATCTCATGCTCTTCAATAAAGTCCGATAACCGTCCCTTCAAATGAGAAGTATCTTGTTGGACATAGGAAATAATGAGGCCTGAACCTAAATTTATTGAGCCTGTATGCTGTATCGGATTTCCTAGAATTAGTTTTAGGATACTACTTTTCCCGCTTCCATTCTTTCCATCAAGTACAATTCGGTCACCTTGTTCAACTTTAAAGCTAATTGGCTTATTCACTATTTGGTCATCGTACTTAACAGACACATCAGC
Organism: Bacillus sp. FJAT-52991; assembly: GCF_037201805.1. Lineage (GTDB taxonomy): Bacteria > Bacillota > Bacilli > Bacillales > Domibacillaceae > Bacillus_CE > Bacillus_CE kandeliae. The sequence goes on from NZ_CP147404.1 coordinate 1,671,553, forward strand.
CAAAACAATCAATTCATTTGAATGAAATTCCAATGGTTCTAATTTTAATGATTCAGTTTTTTCTACATTTTTTAGTAGTTTTGACTTCTCCTCAATAGCTTTTTGTTGCCTTGAGTCAAGGTTCTTTGCTCTCTTCATCATCTTTGCCGCTTTATGTCCTACAAAACCCTTATCCAACTTAGATCCAGAATTCGTTGTCCCATTTTTGGAAGCTTCCACTTGATTAGACCAACCTGCTGAACGCTTTGAAGACTGTTTTAATCTCCCTATGTCTTTTTGTAGACGCTGATTTGTTGCCTCTTCGTGTTCCTGCTGTCTATCAAAATTTAACTTCCAAGAAGAATAGTTACCACTTTGAACTTCAATATTTGCTCTATTTATAGATAAGATATGGTCAACGCATCCATCTAAAAAGGTTCTGTCATGTGAAATTAAAATAAACCCTTTTTTCTTCCTTAGATAATCAGAGACCGTCTTTCGTGCATCAGTGTCTAGATGATTGGTTGGCTCATCAATTAAAAGAAATTGACCCTCAGTCAAAAAAAGTGCAGCAAGCAACACCTTTGTTTGTTCTCCATTTGATAATGTTTTAAATGGTCGATACATGACCTCGGCATCAACATTTAGATAGGATATTTCACGAAGAAATTCCCAATCTTCTGCTTGGGGGCAAATTTCTTCAAAAATTTCATGAGTATACTTGTTTTTATCCGAAACTGGGTAAGGGAAATAATTAAATTCTACAGAAGAAATGATTTTCCCACTATACTCATAATTCCCTAATAATAAATTAAAGAATGTTGTTTTACCTCGTCCGTTTCTACCAATAAACCCTAGTTTCCAATCTGTATCTATTTGAAAGTTTACACCTTCAAAAATATTATCAAAGCTACCTGGGTATGAAAAAGTTAAGTCTTGAACTTTTATCATTGACATAATAATTCCTCCTTTATATATCAACACTTTTCATATAAAGTCGGAATATCCATCAATTTTTTAATTCCTCCATATAAGTTTGATGGATATTAACGACTTATATAGAGCATCACATGTGTAACAATAGTGTCTGAATTACTCATTTTTCTCTCTCCTTTATTTGTTAGGTTACAGTTACGGATTAATAAATATCAACTTACCTATAAGAGAATAAAAAAATCCTCCCAATTTGTAATCGGAAGGATTAGTATTTCACTTATACTTAATAAGTTCTTATTAATCATTGGAATCATGATAAATAAAGTATGAACTAATTTATAAAAATGGATAGACTAACCCTATATTTTGTAGTTTGAAGTTATTAATTTCAAATTTAAATATAGATTAGTTAATCATTATTCATCCATCAGTCCTCTCATAATTCTATTTTTAGAGTAACATTCTTTTTTATGGAATGCAATATGACAATCGTCTTTACCTCCAATTACTGCTAACTACTTCTTTAAAATCAACAATGTATATTACAAACATCGTGACTTTATTTCAAACCCACACCGGTTTAAATCTCTTGAAAAAAATAACAAAAGATGTTAACTTAACATTAAGTTAGTTAGTTGAATAACTTAAAGGAGTGATTAAGTGGCTAGACCCAATATTATTAATAAGCAAGTGTTAATCGATGCGGCTAAAGTGTGCTTAGTTGAAAAGGGGATTGAAAAATTCACTTTAAAAGCTGTTGCAGAAGAAGCTGGAGTGACACAAGGAACAGTTTATTACCATTTTCGTACAAAAGAACAACTACTGCTAGATGTAGTAAAAGACATTTGTGATCGTTCTTGGAATGATATCGCACAGCAGCAAGACCATAAAGATATGATCAAACATGCTTTAGAGTCAGCAAAAAGCCGCTGTTCGAATGATGCATTTTTCCATCAATTATTCTTCACGTTAACCGTTGCAGGATTTAAAAATGAAAAGATTAGAGAACAACTGGCTGAGATTTTGCAAGCAGAGAATCAGGCTTTGTCTCAAAGTTTATCCAAAGTGTGGCAACATTCGCCCATTGACGGGGTGTCACTTGAGACGTGGGGGATATTTTTTAATGCATTGGTAGATGGGTTAGCAATCCAAAATTTGATGTTAGAAAATTTTCAAGTTGAAACATTTTTTGAAGAGTTGGAGCAATTGTTTATAGGATTAAGTCAGCTATCTAACAATAAAACATCATAGGAGAGGAAAGCTATGCGATTTTTCTTATTTTGGGGATTTCTTGTTTGGTTAGGGGCTAGTTTATTTTTTCGATTTTTAGGACAAATTTTTTTCGTTACGGATCCTATCATTTTGATGATCATTTCGTATATTTTGGTGATTCCATGCATTTTCCTTGTCACATTGCCAATTTATCGTTGGAAAAAAGTACAGGGGAAAGAGCGATTGTTGGCCGCTATTTGCATTGCACTCCCTGGAATGCTTATTGACTCTCTAGTTTTAGTCTATTTTGATCATGTGTTTGTGAATTTACCTGTTTATACGGATCGTTATTTTGCTTCTTGGCTATTGTGGGCCTACTCTTTTATTTTGATGACTGGAATCATAAAAAATAATCAGGTGGGAGTCCGCGTCTAGTCTAGCTTTTTCCATGGGACATGACATTTATCATACTCTGTATATGACGGGTGCTACTGCAAAAGATTATTTCCCTTCTTTATAATGATGGTATCAATGAAAGAAGGGGAAAAACATGACGATTCAACAACAAAAACAATTAAGGAAACAAATAGCTCCGTTTGAAAAGTCGAGTACAAAAGATAGTGTACGACAATTGTTCAACACGATCGTTCCTTTTATTCTCACATGGATTTTGGCTTACCAAAGTCTTGAGATTTCATATTTTCTTACGTTAGCTTTTGCGACAATTGGTGCTTTTTTGATGACAAGGGTTTTTATCATTTTTCATGATTGTACTCACAATTCCTTTTTCAAAAATCGGAAAGCGAATCAAATTGTTGGTACGATTACCGGCATATTGACCTTTTTCCCATTTTACCAATGGCAACATAGTCACTCGGTCCACCACGCAACGAGCGGTAATTTAGATAAGCGCGGAACGGGAGACATTTGGATGTTAACGGTGGATGAATATTTAGAAGCTCCACTATGGCGTCGTATTGCGTATCGTTTGTATCGCAGCCCACTTGTGATGTTTGGGGTTGGGCCGACTTATGTATTTTTGATTACGAATCGTTTTAACAGAAAAGGTGCTAGGAAGAAAGAAAAACTAAATACGTATTTAACGAATGTAGCAATCGTTTCAATTATCGCTCTTCTTTGCTGGACAATAGGTTGGAAAGCCTTCCTTTTAGTTGAAGCGCCGATCTTTTTAATTGCAGGAGCTGTAGGTGTATGGTTGTTTTATGTACAACATACGTTTGAGGATTCTTACTTTGAAGAAGATAAGCATTGGGATTATGTGAAAGCGGCAGTAGAGGGAAGTTCTTTCTACAAGCTTCCAAAACCGCTACAATGGTTGACAGGAAATATCGGATTCCATCATGTTCATCATTTAAGCCCAAGAATTCCGAACTATAAGCTTGAAGCTGCTCATAGCCAAACGGAACCTTTACAAAACGTCCCAACGGTTACGCTAGCGACAAGTTTAACATCGTTGAAATTCCGTTTATGGGATGACAAAAATGATCAATTTATCGGTTTTAAAGAATTAAAACAATATGCTAAGAATCGGAATAAGAAACAGGTGTATATGTCTGTTCCTGTTAAACAAAAATAAACACTTCATTCATAAAAACCATGTGTCTTTCCTCTTTTAACCTATTTCGTTATAGTGAGGATACATGGTTTTTTTGGCTGTTAGTTAGGAAGATATGGTAAAATAATAGATGAAATGATGTGAAACGATTGAATGAGGGTTTAAGCATGTTTAAACGATTGAAGATTTTTCAAAAAGGATCTGGAACGTCCCCTTATATATGGAGTATTTTGAGCTTTCTTCCTTTTTATTTTATTTTTCAATCTTCTTCGACGGTTGAAATGATTGTTGGGATTATCTTAACGGTTTTGTTTTTTGTATCTTTACGGTTCGCTTTTATTTCTAACAATTGGCCTGTCTATTTATGGTCGTTTGCTCTGATTACGATATCGACCACGATGACCATTTTGTTTCAATTTGTGTATTTTGCTTTTTATATTGCTTATTATAACGGGCATATCAAAAAACGTGGGGCCTTTATCACGTTATATGTCATTCATCTCGTGGCTACGACGATTTCTATTAACTATAATATCGTTTTGAAAGATGAATTATTTTTATCTCAGTTGCCGTTTATTATCATTATTTGGATTAGTGTGATCCTCCTTCCATTTAATATTTATAATAAGAAAAAGCAAGAAGAGCTTGAAGTGAAATTGAAGGATGCTAATGATCGAATTTCAGAACTGGTCAAACAAGAAGAGCGGCAAAGAATTGCCCGAGATTTGCATGATACATTAGGACAAAAGCTTTCGTTAATTGGATTGAAGAGTGACTTAGCTCAAAAATTAGTATTTAAGAATCCTGAGCAAGCTCGCAGTGAAATGACAGATGTTCAACAAACGGCTCGAACCGCGTTAAAAGAGGTGAGAAAAATGGTCTCATCGATGCGCGGCACGCGCTTATCAGAGGAAATAATTCTGGTGAAACAGATTTTAAAGGCCGCTCAAATTGAATTAATCAGTGAACCCGAATTGAAATTAACAAATGTGTCTTTGTTTTTAGAAAATATATTAAGTATGTGTATGAAAGAAGCGGTCACCAATATTGTAAAGCACAGTCATGCCTCTACTTGTCACATTCGAGTGGAACAAACGGCGGATGATGTTCGCTTATTCATTCAAGATGATGGAGTTGGCTTTGAAGAAGAAACTAGTCTTGGGAAAGGCAGTGGATTGTTAGGGATGAGAGAGCGTCTAGAGTTTGTGAATGGGACATTAGAAGTCGTAAATGATCATGGAACCACGTTGATCATGAAGATCCCCAACCACATTAGGCAGCGGGAGAAGGAGGAACTTAAATGATTCGAATAGTGATTGCTGAAGATCAGCGGATGCTGTTAGGGGCCTTAGGTTCCTTGCTCAATTTAGAAGAAGACATGGAAGTGATTGGACAAGCAGCTAATGGGGAAGAAGCGATCACTCTTGTTCAACAATTAAAGCCGGATGTATGTATTATGGACATCGAAATGCCAGGAAAAAGTGGACTAGAGGCAGCAGAAGAGCTAAAAGGTCTAGGCTGCAAAGTGATTATTTTAACGACGTTTGCTCGAACGGGCTATTTTCAACGAGCGTTAAAAGCAAAGGTGAGCGGCTATTTATTGAAGGATAGTCCAAGCGAAGAGTTAGCTAGCTCGATTCGAAGCATTATGGCGGGCAGTCGAATATATGCACCAGAACTAATGGATGATTTTTATAGTGAAGAGAACCCTTTAACAGAGAGAGAGAAGGATGTCTTAGCTCTTGTGGCTGATGGGAAAAGTACAAAAGAAATTGCTACCGATCTTCATATTACGACAGGAACTGTGCGGAATTATATTTCCACCATTTTCGATAAGCTAGAAGTGAAAAATCGAATTGAAGCGATCTCCCAATCGAAGAAGAAGGGCTGGTTTAAATGAAAGAAGGGACGGTAAATTTATACCGTCCCTTTTCTACATATCGTGGCTACTATGCTTCTTCTGTCGAGAATGATTTTTGTTTTTCACTTTGTGGGAGCCACTTAATGGTTGAGGTTGAGTAGCTTCTGTTTTCTCTGATTTTGAGGCACTTTTCGTCATCGTTCTTCGCCCCTTTACATGGTTTGGTGACCGTCATGTTCAACTTGTCTTAATTCTTCTTGCATTTGACTTAAATGTTCTTGCTGGGCTAATGTGGAATTCGCAAAGGCTGAGACGAGACTGTTTTTCGCAATAGCGATATTTTCTTCCGTTGAATCAGTCAGTGCTTGATTAACAAATCGCTTAGCTTCTCGGAAGAGCTTTTGCCCCATTTAAAACCCTCCAAGCGTTAGGTCAGGGTTTTCTTCTGTCTGTTCATTTGTATAACGAGCTTCTGATTCCGAGAAGGTTGTCCGATAAGGGAAGCGTTCATCATGCTTAGAAACGGCATCCTTTCCTTGTTGGACAAAACGTTTCGATTTGCTGTTTTTCCCCATTATGAATCCCTCCGAATAATGAGTTCACAGAAAATTTCTGTGTCATCATTATTGTGACTCTAAATCCATGGATTATTAGCAAAAAAATTTTTGTTTGTGATGTATAGACATTGAACAAAGTGGCTATTATAAATAAGGCAAGGGACGAAAAACTCCAAATGGGGTGATGGCTTTGGACAAATATCGTACTAACCCAGATTCGGGAATCTCGCTATACATCATCATGTAAATGAGGTGTTTGTCGGAGAGCAGGTACATGTTGTAAAAACCATTTGAATTTCTTGCATAATGACGGTGCGCTGAATGGCGCACCGTTATTTTATGAGGGAATCGAAAATGTAAAATATTATCTGTAGCAAGTGGAATAGGGGAAGTAAGGCTTCATACAAGTTCAAAAGTGATCATCCCTTTCAAGTATTTTCCTGAAAGAATACCGTTTTTTCATTTTGGGGGAAATCCCTTTCCTTAGCTTGATGGGTATAGGGTGGAACCCCCTAATAAAAAGGGGATATAGCGATCATACTGCAAATGAATCTTCACTCTCCGAATTTTCTAATTTGTTTTCCGCACCTAAAAAAGGTAGAATATGAATAATCTAATTTAGCAAAAAAGGGGGGATAGCACGATGCCAACACAAATTGCATTTTTTGGTTCTGCGGCGATGGTGAAGCAGGTGCAGGAATATACCAAAGACTTGACGGATATTTTGATTACACCATTTATTTATCAAAAACCGGAAGAAGTCATTTACCACCTTGATCAGGCCTTCTTTTGTGATGTACTGCTTTTTTCAGGATTGCTGCCTTATTATTTCGCGCAGGACCCATTAAAGGCCTATAAAAAGCCATGTGTTTATATCCCCATTAATGAATATATGCTGACGATTTCTATTTTCCAATTACTGCACAATGAGGGTTACCCGCTTGATCGGATTTCGATTGATTTGCCGGATCAGTCCATCCTGCTGCAATGTTTGGATGATATTCAACTCAGTCCCAAGAATGTGCCAATCATTGATTATCCCTTTATTTTTAACAAGGAAACACCTCATTTTTCGACTAGTAAGATTTTGAACTATCATGAGGAACTTCATCGTAAAAAGAGGGTCGATATCACCTTAACCAGTATTCATGCGGTCTATGATGCCCTTCAGGCAAAGGGGATTCCTTGCCGGAAAATGACTGACCCGAAAAAGAATATTTTAGAAGCGATTGAAGAAGCAGTGGTCCAATCAAACATCTATCAAACAAAGCAGTCCCAGATGGCGGTGGGCTATATTTTGCTAGAGTCAACGCATCTCACCACCGATATCATCCAGAAGATTATGAATGATGTAGATGCCGAGTTTAAGTGTTCCACCCAATATCTCGATGACGGGTTATGTATTTTTTATAGTACAAGAGGGAGAATTGAGCGGGCAACGAACCACTTTAAGCTATTCCCGATCAAACATTTTTTGAAAAAGAACATTAAGCTGGGCATCGGATTTGGGCTTACTTCCAATGAAGCAAAGCGCAATGCTAAAGTGGCATTATCGAGGACGGAAAAGTATGCCGGCCTAAACATTGCGTTCATTGTAACGGATAATGAAACAATCATTGGACCGTTAGGGGAAAAGGAGAGCAAGGAATATCGTTTAAACAGCTATGATAAAAATATTCAGAACCTGGCAAAAAAAGCGGGGATGAGTGTCGCGAAGTTCAATCAATTCATGTCCTTTGTCGACAGCCTGCCTATCAATCAGTTTACAACAGAGGATCTGGCAGAGAATTTTTCGGTGACAAGGCGTTCAGCTGAAAGACTGTTAAAAAAGCTAATAGAACAACACTTAGTTTTTAAAATCGGAGAAGAGCAGCTGTACGAGCATGGAAGGCCCCGGTCCATTTATACATTTCAACTAAAATAGCTTCCTATTTAGTAGGATGCTATTTTTTATATTGACAGAGCATAAATGTAGAATTATAATAATTTTAAAATTCTAAATATTCAAAAATAAACCCGAGGAGAGAGTTGTAAATGAGGGTAGAAAGGAGTTCATCTAACTAAAAGCGACACATTAACGACAAACAGACAATTACCCATTCCTTAAACCGACGTATTACCGACATCTCACAAAAATCCCAGCCAATAAAAAAGGAGAGAACCACATGTTATCCAATGCAGAAACCGTAACCCCAGGGATCCAACAGCAAAAAAAGTGGAACGTCCCACATGTATTTGTCATTTTATTTGCCGTTATCATTATTGCAGCGATCAGTACTTATTTTATTCCAGCAGGTGAGTACGATCAGGTGGAGCAGGACGGTAGAACGATTGTAGTCGATGGTAGCTACCATATTGTCAATAGTTCCCCTGCATCCTTTCTAGCCATCTTTGAATCGATTCATAAAGGGATGGTGTCATCTGCCAGCATCATTTTTTATATTTTTATTGTTGGCGGGACATTCGGTATCTTAAGGGCGACCGGAGCGATTGAAGGGGCGGTGCACTCCATTTCCGGAAAACTGGAGGGGAAGGAACATTTCCTGATTCCAGTGTTGATGATATTCTTCGCACTTGGCGGCGCTATGCTGGGTCTTGCGGAGGAAACAATTCCATATATCACCATTATTGTGCCGTTAGTCATTATGCTTGGCTTTGATTCTATGGTAGGAGCGGCGATTGTGCTCTTAGGAACATCGGCTGGCTTTACTGCCGCCTTCATGAATCCCTTTACAGTCGGTGTGGCCCAGGGAATTGCCGAGCTGCCGATATTCTCAGGCCTTTCATTACGAATTGTTTTTTGGGCGATCTTCTTATCCATCAACATTTGGTATGTCATGCGCTATGCGAAAAAGGTAAAGAAAAACCCGGAAATTAGTCTTGTACATGAAGAAAGTGGAAAAGTACTAAGCAACCTGGGGACACAGGAAAAAATAGAGTTCACCCGTGCCCATAAAGTAGCATTTGCCATCCTACTTCTTTCACTGATTACACTTGCGGTCGGAGTTATTAAGTTCGGCTGGTACCTACCAGAGATATCAGGCCTGTTTATTATCATGGGCATTGCCATGGGGTTAGTAGCGAAAATGTCATTCAGCAAAATGGCGGAGTCCTTTATTGATGGCTGTTCCGTCCTTGTCTTAGGAGCTCTGGTTGTCGGTGTGGCTTACGGGATTCTCGTCATTCTGCAGGATGGGAAGGTCATGGATACCATACTTCATTCACTTGCTGGTGTAGTGGGGATATTGCCATCACAGTTAGCTGCTCTTGGAATGTATATTGTCCAATGTTTCATTAACTTTATTGTGCCATCTGGAAGCGGCCAGGCTGCTTTAACAATGCCGATTATGGCGCCACTGTCGGATTTAGTGGGCGTGACAAGACAAACAGCCGTATTAGCGTTTCAATTTGGTGACGGCATTTCCAACATTTTCACCCCAACATCCGGTTATTTCATGGCAGGTCTGGCACTTGCTGGTGTTTCTTGGGTTAAATGGATGAAGTGGATTTGGCCGCTGATTCTCATTAATTATATTCTGGGTGCGATCTTTGTATCGATAGCCCATTTGATTGGCTTTCATTGATGTACAAAGGAGAGAACAATATGAATTGGTCTATTTTAGAGGAACAAATGGTCAGCTACCGCCGCCATTTTCATCAATATCCCGAGATTTCCCATGAAGAGGTGAAGACGCGGGAGTTTATCAGAAGAGAACTGGAATCATTAGGATTAAAGCCATTTTCCTTTACGGGAAAAGATATAGTGGTCGACCTTCAAGGAGCAAATCCGGGGAAAGTAGCAGCCATCCGGGCGGATATGGATGCACTGCCAGTGGAGGAGGAAACAGGCCTACCGTTTGCTTCCAAAAATAAAGGAACGATGCATGCCTGTGGACATGACGGGCATATGGCGATTTTACTTGGTCTTATTCACTTTTTCAAAAAACATCAGCACAAACTAAACGGAACCATCCGGTTTATTTTTCAGCATGCGGAGGAAACCGTTCCGGGCGGTGCCAATGAAATTGTCGCAAATCAGGGACTTGCAGGGGTGGATGGCATTTTTGGCTACCACCTTTGGCAGCCGCTTCCGCTAGGGACGATCGGTGTTAGACAAGGTCCGGTCATGGCCGGTGCAGATAAATTCACCATCCGGATTATCGGAAAAGGCGGCCATGGTTCGATGCCAAATGAAACGATTGACCCTACCTTGATCGCATCGCTTGCAATCATCCAAATTCACACGATCATCAGCCGGTCTCTGCATCCATTAGCGCAGGCCGTTGTCAGCATTGGAGAGCTGAAATCAGGCACGACCTATAATGTTATTCCTGACAGTGCCACCTTATCCGGAACGGTACGGCAATTCAGTACAGAGGTTTCAATGCAGATACATAAACGGCTGGATGAAATCTTGCATGGGCTCTCGGTCTCTTACAGTTCGGAATATGAATTAGACTACACATACGGCGATTCTGCTGTTGTGAATGATGCCGAGTTGTATTCGTTAGTGAAAGAAAAAGCGGCCAAGCTATTCGGCAAGGAGAAGATTGTGGAGATTAAGCCACAGCTTGGCAGTGAGGATTTCTCCTATTATACAAACTGCATTCCTGGGATGTACACCTTTATCGGGGTAGGAAAAGAGGACACCCAATATGGCCATCATCATCCAAAGTTTGATATTGACGAAACGATGATGGTTCCAGCGGTACAATTGCTGTCAGAAGCTGTTATCGAATTTTTACATAAGGGGGAAGAGTCATGCGAATAACGTCTGCTAAGGTATATGGGATCCAACTCCCCTTTGCCGAGCCGTTTATTATTAGCTATCACACGTATGAAAATATGCCGTCTGTGATTCTGGAATTCCAGACGGATGAGGGAATCACCGGGTATGGGGAGGCGACACCTGATGAGCATGTGACAGGCGAAACCTTTGATAGCACAATTTCTGCGTTAACAGAGTTTCTAGTACCGGCCCTCATCGGCGAAGACCCGTTTCGCATTGAAGTGATTCATGAAAAAATGGATAAGCTTCTGTTAGGCAATCCTTCGGCAAAAGCAGCTGTTGATATTGCCTGTTATGATTTGATGGGGAAAAAAGCAGGTTTGCCTGTTTTCAATCTATTAGGCGGAAGATATCACGAACAGCTGGATGTGCCAAAGGTGTTAAGCATTTTAGAGCCGAAGGAAATGGCAAGGCAAGCAAAGGAAGCCAAGGATGCGGGGTATTCCTCGATTAAACTAAAGGTTGGAACCAATGCCAGAAAAGATGTCGAACGGATTCGAGCGGTACGTTTAGCCATCGGTCCTGATTTCCCTATCCGTGTCGATGCCAATCAAGGATGGCAGACCGCATCAGAGGCACTTTCGGTTATTCGGAAAATAGAGGATTGTGAGATCGACTGGATGGAGCAGCCTGTTGTCGCTCATGATATCGATGCCTTAGCGGAAGTAAGGGCGAAAACCACGATTCCGGTGATGATTGATGAGGGGCTTCACAGTTTAGAGGAAATGCGCGAAGTCATCACGAAAAGGGCTGCAGATAAAATCAATATTAAGCTAATGAAATGTTGTGGATTATACAGGGGAAGCCAGCTTGTTCATATTGCGGAAATGGCCGGCATCACCTGCCAGGTCGGATCCATGGTCGAATCCTCGATTGCAAGTGCAGCAGGACTCCACCTAGCCACTGCAAAAAAGGCGATTCAAAGCCATGAGCTTGTCGGGCCTTTGATGTTTTCAAAGGATGTTTCACAACTGCCGTTTACAAAAAATTCAATTGTCGTACCAGATAAGCCTGGGCTGGGAATTGAAATTGATAAGGAAGCATTGGAAGAGATTACATGCAGGAAAATAGAAATTAAATAATGAAAAAGGCTGCCGGGGCCGGAAAAAGTCGGTGGCCTTTTTTTATCCTGCATCAGACCTTAGCCTACTAAAGTCCAAATTTTTCAGTCGTTCTGTTTCAATAAATATCATTAATTTATCGCCGTCATGCCAACACCACTCAAGACTATCATCCGAATCAATTGTTAACAGTGGGATCCATTCTGCTCCAGGCGTTGGATCATATGCTAGTGTAGAATGAGAAGGGTAGCCTAGAAGATAGTCCGAACTTTTATGTAGAGAATCCCGGATTTCGGTGTATATGTCGCTCTGAACTCCATCGAAAGGCCAGTCCTTCAACTGGTATTCGTCATAAGGAATATCAATAGTCAGGAAAAACTCAATCACTGTGGTCTTGCCAATATCTGAATGGGGCGGCATTATCGTCTCTAGATTCGTCGTTTCAGGAATATAGATACCATGAATATATCCGTCCTCAAACGCCTCTAGATAACCATCATCATCATAATTATCATCTGCTACAAAGAGACTTAGGAGTCCTTTCGATGGCAGACCTCTTTTAGTTGAAGCGATTTCTGTGAAATTGATCTGGCCAAGGAAGCGATACGGCTTCTTCTCATACGTTGGCCATTCGCTACCAACTGGTAAATCAGGTGCTCCTCCAAAACGACTACAGCCCAATCGCGGTTCGGCATCTGTATTCCTAAGTATATCAATTGCTGGCCTCAACACTTGAGATAAGTACTCTTTATGATTTGCAATATTTGACTGTTCAATTATCTCTAGCAAATTATTCCTATTCATTATATCCTCTCCACGTGTGTTTTTCTTTAAACATGGTTTGAATTTCCCTCATATTTAATTATACTTCATCGTGGTTGCGAGACCAATGATTAAACTAATAATGGAAAAAAACCTATACTTCTTTGTTTACTCCAAGCATTAGAGCATGAAGGAGCAACTGTTATTTACAAAGAAAAGTAAGAAATACGAACGAATGTGCGTTTTTATATGATATAATAAAAGAACAATAGAAAAGGTTTCTCAAGGGTGGTCGGTGCACTCCTCCGTAAGGTCAGTTGATAAGAGGAGGGAGGTGTTGCCGAATGACAGTGTATGAAACATTAACGTTAATGATCTCGTTTGCGGGACTTGTTGTGCTTATTCTGTCTGTAAAAAAAGACTAAAACCGCCCTTGAGTTTTGGCCAGCTCAGGCGGTTTTAGTTCTTCTTTGTGCCGATCCCCGATAGGGAACCTGCTATTGTATCGTCGTTTCGATGTTACCAGCATCGAAACGGCTTTTTTAATGTATGCTTATTTAACTGTATTATACCTCAAGATATCGGATTTGAAAAGATAAGGGTAATCCTCAAAGCCATTTCACTTGTCGCTTTTATTATAAAATGAGAAAGGATATAATAAGGAAGCAATTTATAGTAAAGGTGGTTTTTACATTGACGAATGAACATGAAGTGTTACCTCCAAAGACTTGTACGATTGAACGTCTGGTGACAATGAAGGAAGATGTAGAAAAGGTACTAAATGGACAAAAAACAGCGACTCGCCGCAATGGAAGATATGCGGATATTGGGGAAATCATGACGCTAGAGAATGTTGATTTTGTTGTTGAACGTGTGTATCGACAAACGCTTGGAGAGTTGACTGACGAACATGCCAATCAAGAAGGATATGCGAATGTCGAGGAATATAAGCAATCTATTTTAGCGATTCATCCTGGAATGCCTTGGCTATCGCATATGAAAGTATGGGTTCATGAGTTTCGCCAAGTTCAGAAATGATGCTTTAAGAATTTGAATATGACCTACCAACTTCTTATATTTATACACGTCAGTAGTGTGATATTGTCGATTGGGCCTTTTTTTGTTTTATTTCCTCTGTTAAAAAAATTACGTCAAGCAACAGATGATACAGAGCAAGCCTGTATCGATGTATTTCAATCCGCGATCCGCCTCGTCAAACATGCTGGTCATGTTCTAGTCGGATCGGGGATCTTATTGATGATTGTAGGTTCGTGGCCATGGACCACTTCTTGGGTGGTAATGACCATTGTTGTCATGATCAGCTCGATCTTTTTTCTGGCACGAGCTTTTACCCCAACATTAAAAAAATTCAATGAGCCGGAAGTAAACAAACAGCAGCTTGTCGATAAGCTTTATCGATCGGTCTGGATTTATATTGCTTTATTAACGATCATGCTATGGTTTATGGTTGTTAAACCTGTGTTATGGTAAAAGGTTAATAAAAAAGCAGGCACATTTCGCCTGCTTTTTTTCATTTATCCCGCATTAACGGGCTATAAGACCCCCACCTCAACATGGCAGAAGAAGCGCATGTATGTAGGTGGGGATCAACAGTCCGTAAACGCCCGATTGGTTCAACTAACGATCAGTGGGGGATGAAGCCCCCACTGATTGAAGTTTCACTTTATTGAAATTGTTTTTCCTTCATTACGGGTGGCTCTATTAAAAGGCTGCCAGCCGCTGCAAAGATTAATAAAACACCGGTAAAGAGAAAGCCTTGTAATGGCGTAAAGCCGAATAAGCCAGTCAATCCAGAGCCGATGACCACACCTAAAGAGAAAAAGGCATAAAAATATCCATAAGCTTTACCGCGATGGGCGGGTTCAACGGCTTGAACGAGTAACGAATTGAGCGATGGAAAGAGAAAGGCAAATCCAATGCCGTATACGACCATGCACAAATATAGAAGAGAGGTATCATCGAACTGACTCAGTAAAATTAAGCTAAGTCCCATCGAACTCATACCAAATGCCAACGTCCACATCGGTTTGATCAGATCAAACAACCGATTGGTTGGTAATAGAAAAATCAAAATAGCAGTCACACCGAATGTGCTTAATAACATTCCGCTAGTTTGTGCATCAAATCCAAGATCAATCACTTTTAGTGGTAACATATAAGCGAGAACACCTTGAGAGAACATAAGGAGAAAGGCTCCAATAAAAGCCTTCACCACATTCGCTTGTTGGAAAAAAGTACGCACTAGCATCTGTTGTTTCGCTTCTACTTGAAGGGGGGAGTTTACATTGTTCCGTAAAAAGATGAGAGAAACAATGGCCAAAATAAGCATACAAATAGCTGTTACTGTTAATACAGTGACTTCACTTGTTCGGCTAGCGACAATTCCACTAAAGGCAGGTCCAATCACAGCGGCCAGTCCAACAAAGGCCCCAGAGATGGCAGAACTTTTTCCTTTTTTCCCTTCTGTCGCTGCATTCGCTAAATAAGTAAATGCAGCAGGAACAATTAATCCAGCCAGCAATCCATGTAAAAAGCGAATAGCTAGTAAAGACCAAGCATCTACAGCGAATCGATAACATAAAAGCGAAAGACCGGTCAATGTTAAACCAATAACTAAAATTCGAAATGCTCCTTTTTTATCCGTTAGAAACCCAGAGGCGACATTTCCAATTGTGTTGGAAAATGAATAAATTCCAACAACTAATCCCGTTAATAACGGTGTGGCCCCTAGTGATTCAGCAAACGGACTCATAATAGGCAATTGAGTAAATAAATCAAAAAATGAGAAAAACACAATCATAAACACCAAAACACGCATATGAGTATAGCCTCCATCTAGTTGTCTCGTTCTCTATTGTTCGTTTTATTAAAGCATTTGTCAACGACGATTCAGTGAATAATCATCGAATATTATTGATCTATGATGAAGATGTACCATAAAAAGTTAATTAACGGCATGTTTCCGAAAAAAATTAGGAAATCATTGTCGAGGTTCAAATTCATTCCCAATGTAAATCACTGGCCGCCTCACCGACAAAATCCTTTTGAATATCTAGCACTAGTAAATTATGATTCTATTTAACACAGTCCGAGAGAATTCCCCTTCCTCAAGGAGCGTGAAGGGCACAGCTCAGCGAGTAGGAAGGGGATGAATGTCGGTTCGGCACAGCCGAAAAGCGCTTGGTTGATCATCTTCCGATCCTTGTCGAAAGAAAAAAGGATGAAATTTTCCATTTCTCCTTTATAGGAACGTTTGTTCGTTTTATAATGATGACAAGGGAGGGATGGTCATGTATCGAACGTTAAAAACAGACTTTACGGCTCCTCAGCCAACGCTTCAACAGTTGTTTCACCTACGCCGGATCTGCGGAACGATTTGGAATAAATGCGTCCAGCTAGCCCGGTATTACTACCGGATTCACGGCAAGTGGATCAACAAAAGCGACCTTCAATCTGAACTCAAAGGTTTGTATCCTCTTCATAGTCAGACGATACAAGCGGTATGCCATAAGTTTTTGCGTGCCCGAGACGGTGTTCGCCAAGCGCGGAAAACGAATAAGTCCATCCGGTATCCATACAAGGAAAAGTTCGTGTTCCATCCAAAATGGGTCGACAAATCCTTCGTGTTGGAAGGACGAAAGCTGATACTTAGCCTAGGAAGATGGAAGGGAAAACAGCAGACACCACTCGTGTTGACACTCGCCTCGGTCCCAACCGGCGTGGTCAAAGAAGTGGAACTCGTCTACGACGGTCGGTGGCATGCCTGTTTGTCGTATGAAGACGGAGTCAACCCCCTACCGGTTCAAGACGGTCATACAGTAGCCATTGATCCAGGTGAGATTCATACGATTGCCGCCGTCAGTACCAGCGGACAAGCGCTTGTGATTTCTGGCAGGAAGATGCGCAGCGTTCACCGGTTGCGAAATAAAAAAGTGAGAGAATTGCAAATCTTCATGAGTCGGTGTCAAAAAGGGTCCAGGAAATGGCGCCAATACCACCGGGCGAAGAAGTACATTCTCTCGAAAAGCGAACGGCAGCTAGGGGATCTCCTGCACAAGACGACCCGTGCCTTTGTGAACTGGTGTGTGGAACAAAGGGTCGGGCATGTCGCTCTTGGCGATGTGGAAGGTATTCAGCGACACACAAGCAAGCGAAACAAACGGCGAAAACGCATCCGTTCCAAACAAGTAAACCAGAAGCTCAGCAACTGGAGCTTTGGAAAGCTGACGAAACAGTTAGCCTATAAATTAGAAGCAGTTGGTGTTTCGTTATCGAAAGAAAATGAGGCCTATACAACGCAAGCATGCCCTGCTTGCGGAAAACGCAACAAGGTCCGTTCGCGAAACTACCGATGTTCTTGCGGATATGAACGGCACCGGGATGTTCACGGTGCAGGGAACATCTTATCCAAGTATTTGCACGGGAAGTTTCGAGAAGTGATGGTGACTGGCATCACG
This sequence comes from Bacillus sp. FJAT-52991, assembly GCF_037201805.1. Taxonomy (GTDB): domain Bacteria; phylum Bacillota; class Bacilli; order Bacillales; family Domibacillaceae; genus Bacillus_CE; species Bacillus_CE kandeliae. The sequence goes on from NZ_CP147404.1 coordinate 1,688,764, forward strand.
TATCTACGTCCTATACAGGCGTAGTAGATGGGTAGAACCGCCCCGGGGGAGATGGCATTCTCTCTCTGTTGCTTACGGTGGCAGCCAGCCGTCGGGAGACGTCTGGTGTCAAGACCACTGCTTCCTGTAGGGGAGCGTCAGTCCCCAAGAAAGACGAGGGTGTCGTGTACACCTATGGACATTGTCCAGCTTCTGATTTCGAAGGATCGACAAGAAACCCCCACCTCAAGCGCGAAGCGATAGGTGGGGGAGGTTCATTATTTAGGCTCTGTTAAATTTAAAATTTTAAACAAAAGACAAACGAAGCCATATCTGATATGGCTTCGTTTGTCTTTTTTATAACTTCAAATCTAAAGAGATAGTTCTTTCTAATCATTGTAATTGAATAGACCATCAAGAAATGTTTTGAAATTTGGTGCTAATTCCAAAATGAAAATATCGTCTCTCCATTCTAAATCAATATAAATGATGGGAGGTTCTTCTTTCGTCTGTCTGTAATCCATTGCAGTCCACGTATGTCCATCTCCACATATAAGTAAAATATCTTTAGGTAATTCCCACTCTTCTATGTAATAGTCATTGGAAAGGATGCCCTCTTCATCAATTCCTTTAATGTAGTCAACACCAATGTGGTCATCAGCCCAGCCTGTTGGAACAGAAGTTGGAAAAGCGTCGTAAGTTATATATCCCCCGTTTTGAATCTTGCATAACTCAATATAAGAACTTGGTAATTTTACACCTAACTTTTTTTCGGCATTTATAACCATATCATCTGTTAGTTTTGTTTTTTCTTTATCTATACGCCATATGTTTTGCAACTATATTCCTCCTTTTAATTATCGAAATAAATTAGTTTTAAAGTTTTAATTTTGACTTACGCAAACTATCATAAGTGTCAGTCATTTCAAATACAAATGATGAAATCAAGAACTCTTTAATATTGTGTTTTGTACTTTCGTTTTGCATCTTCACCATCTATTCCGTTATTCCCACCAATTCCACGAATCCCATCAATAGCGATATGATACATCGTCATCGGATAAATCGTGTTGACAGGCCTTCCACCATTCTTGATCTTAATTAATTCAATATACGAGTCTGGAAGCTTATAGCCTAACTGTTGCTCCGCTTCCTCAATCATCTTTTCTTTTACTTGTATAGAAATGGTAAAATAATCCGATTCACCCCAAAATTCTTGTAAATAGTTCTTCATTTTCTTCCCCGCTTTCAAATGATGAAATTCCCCCATCGATTTTAAGTATAGCACACTAATTATTAACATTTTATTCCTTCCCAAAGAAAGTCTGCCTATATTTTTGTAAAGTAAGCTTGACATCCACCCTTTTTGTAAAGTATCCTTTACGTAAAGTTAGCTTTACAAAAAGGAAGTGATTGGTTGGAAAATCGGATTAAGGAGTTACGAAATGGTATAATAAAAGAGCACTATAAAAGTTAATTAATGGTATAATTATAGAGTAATAGTATATCATAATAAGGGATATTTAACCAATTTTCTTTTGGGAAATCCCATGCATGAACGGCAAGGTTTAGGACTTGCGGCTTTAGTGGTGGGAGAAGTCAAACTATTAAACTAACAGGTGTTTTCCTGGAATAGTAGAATGGAGGAAAAATATGAAGAAACAGAAAAGATGGCAGAAAGTTAGCCCGATCTTGCTTGCAGCAACTATAGGTGTAAGCGGTATTATGATTCCTGCTGATCATTTATCTCACGTGCAAGCACAAGAAACAGTGCATCCCATTGCTCCAGTGAGTGCTGAGCAAGTGGCCACTTCATTTATGACGGCGGTTACAAATGAAAAATGGGATGAAGCATATGGGTTATTGAATGATAACTTGAAAAAGCATATCTCTCAAGAAGATCTTTCACGAATTTGGCAAGCGAAAACAGCTCCTTTTGGTACAATCGGCAAACAATTGTCCGTCAAAAAAGTAGTGAATATGGTTCATACAAATATTGTGATGACCTATGAAGGTGCAAACTTCCCAATGGACATTACCATTAACTTAGACAAATCGGGACGTATTGATGACTTTTTTATCCCTTTCTATTATTCACCACCAAGTCAGTATAAGAAACCTACATATGAAAAGGAAGAGAATTACTTCGAACAACAAGTAAAAATTGGTGAAGGCGAACTGGCTTTGCCGGGCACACTGACGATGCCAAAAGGGAAAGGTCCATTCCCAGCCATTGTTCTTGTGCATGGTTCAGGGCCGAATGATCAAGATGAATCTTTACATTCTACCAAAGCTTTCCGCGATATCGCAGTAGGTTTAGCAAATGAAGGAATAGCTGTTCTGCGCTATGAAAAGGTAACGAGAGAGCATCATTTAAAAACAGGAATGAATGCTAAGTTTAGCATTCAGGAAGAAACGATTAATGATGCGATCAAAGCTGTGCAACTGTTAGATACTCTTCCTAAAGTGAACGATGAAATTTATGTATTGGGGCATAGTCAAGGTGGATACGCGATGCCGCGTATTTTAGAAACAGATAAAACCAAGCAAATTAAAGGTGGAATCATCGTATCAGGGCCAAGCGGTAAGTTTCAAGATTTAATGTTAAAGCAGCAGAGAGATGGATTGGAAAGAGCAAAGGAACAAGGATTACCTCCTGAACAGTTAGAAGCGGCAAAAGCGAATCTTGCCTTTTGGGAGCAACAAATCGCTTTAATTAATAATCCTGCTTATTCAAAAGATAATATCCCAAAAGAATTTCAGCTTCCTAATGCTTATTGGTGGTTTGAACTTCGTGATTATGTTCCTGCTCAGTTAGCAGCTAAACAAAATGTTCCTCTATTGATCATGCAGGGAGGAAAAGACTTGCAAGTACCACCTTCTTATTTAGATGACTGGAAGAACGCTTTAGCGAATCGGAAGGATGTTTCCTATGAAATGTATCCTGATTTAATTCATTTACTCGTCAACTATAAGGGTGAGCCTGATTTTTCTGAGTATGCGATTCCAGCCAATGTGCCAGAAGAGTTCATTCAGGATATCAGTGATTGGGTAAAAGGTGATAAACATTCTGTGTCGTTTACGGATGTTGGATCAGACTTCTGGGCCTATAAGGAAATTCAATTCATCGCCGAAAAAGGGTATATTAATGGCTACAAAGATGGCAGTTTTCAGCCAAATAAAGCGGTAACCCGAGCGCATGCCGCGAAAATTTTAGCCAATGCCTTAAATTTTGATCCCAAACTGGTCAAGGATTCCACAGAGTTTAAGGATGTGGCATCTGACAATGAGTTTTTACCGTATATCCGCTTTCTAAAGCAAAAGGGTGTGCTGTCAGGTTTCAAAGACGGAACATTCAGACCGAATGAAGAACTTACTCGTGCTCAATTAGCCAAACTATTGTCAACCGCCTTTGATTTAAAGGGGCATCCAACGAAACCTTTTAAAGATGTGAGTAAGAATTATTGGGCTGCTCCATACATCGACGCTCTCGCAGCCAATGGCATCACTGTCGGAAACTCCAATGGAACATTCGGACCGACTCAAAAAGTAACGCGTGCACAAGCGGCTGTCTTTTTATATCGGACGATTCAACTGGAAAAGTAATGAATGTTATCATGATAGGAAAATAGCACAATTGTCTTTGTAAAATTTAGATTAGTTTGACATCCTGTTTTTATTTAAGTTATAATTATTTCCAATTAAAGCACACAAATTCGATGACGAGAAAAAGTAATTTATGCTGCTGTTCCACAGAGAGCCGGTGGATGCTGAAATCCGGTGTTCAGTTCATAAGTGAAAATCCTCTCCGAGAAGTCAAGCTGAAAATTAGTAAGCTTGAACGGGTGTCTACCGTTAAAAGGAACGCGTATGATTGTACGTGGCTAAGTGCTATTGAAACGATGTTTTCAATAGAATTAGGGTGGTATCGCGGTTAAACCCGTCCCTTTTTTAGGGGGCGGGTTTTTGTGTGCTTTAATAAAAAATATTAGGAGCGATATCAGATGAAACAAGAACAAACAAAGAAATCCGTTCGTCAACGTGAAGAACGGATCCGCGAACGATGGTTACAAGATCACACCTTTCAACAATCAATCACCAAGAGAGAAGGAAATCCTTCATTCGTCTTTTATGAAGGTCCTCCTACAGCCAATGGATTGCCTCATGTCGGTCATGTATTAGGCCGCACGATTAAAGATGTTGTGGCTAGATATAAAACGATGACGGGACATCAAGTCATTCGAAAAGCCGGCTGGGATACGCACGGATTACCTGTAGAACTCGGAGTAGAAAAGCAATTGGGGATCTCGGGGAAAAGTGAGATTGAGAACTATGGCGTGGAAGCTTTTGTTGAGAAGTGTCGAGAAAGTGTGTTTATATATGAAAAACAGTGGCGAGAATTTACGGAGCAATTAGGTTATTGGGTAGATATGGACGATCCTTATGTCACATTAAATAATTCGTATATCGAAAGTGTGTGGCACATCCTGGGTACCATTCATGAAAAAGGGCTGCTCAATAAAGGACATCGAGTTTCTCCTTATTGTCCTAGTTGTCAAACGTCGCTTAGTTCACATGAAGTGGCTCAAGGCTACAAAATGGTGAAAGATTTGTCTGTCACCGCAAAATTTAAAATTCAAGATCGTGAGAATGAATATTTTCTTGGCTGGACGACAACACCTTGGACATTACCAGCCAATGTGGCGTTGGCGGTCCATCCAGATATGAAATATGTGCGAGCAAAGCAAGGAGAAGCAGTGTTCGTTGTAGCCGAATCATTAGCTGCAGCCGTTTTACAAGCCGATTATGAAATTTTATCGGTCCATCAAGGAGCTGATTTCATTGGCCTTTCGTATTTGCCTGTCTTTGATTTTGCTGAGGTAAAAGTAGGTCATAAAGTCATAGCAGCGAACTATGTAACCGAGAATAGCGGTACGGGAATCGTGCATATTGCACCGGCATATGGCGAAGATGATTATAAAGTCGCACAAGAGAATGGCTTATCGTTTGTCAATGTTGTCAATGAAAAGGGAGAATATACAGCAGAGGTTTCGCTTTTTCAAGGACGTTTCGTTAAAGATTGTGATGTCGATATCGTTCGTTATCTTGCAGAGAAAGGGTTACTATATAGCAAAGAAAAATACGAGCATAATTATCCTCACTGTTGGCGTTGTGATTCACCGTTATTGTATTATGCGAATGAAAGCTGGTTTATTAAAACAACCGCGTTAAAAGATCAATTCATCCAAAATAATGAAGAAGTCACTTGGTATCCAGACCATATTAAACATGGTCGGTTCGGCAATTTTTTAGAGCAAATGGTCGATTGGAATATCAGCCGCAAACGCTATTGGGGCACGCCGCTCAATGTGTGGCAATGTGACGAATGCAGCCATCAATATGCTCCAAAAAGCATCGAAGAATTAAAACAGCTATCCATTCACCCATTAAATGAGGACATCGAATTGCATAAACCATATGTTGATCACGTGAAACTTCGTTGTGCTCAATGCGAGGGAACGATGACACGAACACCTGAAGTGATTGATGTTTGGTTTGATAGCGGCTCGATGCCATTTGCTCAATATCATTATCCATTCGAAAATAAGGACTTATTTGAAAAGCAATTTCCAGCAGATGTCGTCATCGAAGGTATTGACCAAACGCGTGGCTGGTTTTACAGCTTGCTGGCGGTGTCGACGTTATATACAGGAACACCTGCATATAAGCGAGTATTATCTCTTGGTCATGTATTAGATGAAAAAGGACAAAAGATGTCTAAAAGTAAAGGTAACGCTCTTGATCCAATGGATTTAATGAAAAAATATGGAGCAGACGCTTTACGATGGGCATTGTTAGTGGATAGCGCGCCATGGAATTCAAAGCGCTTTTCTGAACGCGTGGTGCAAGAAGCGAAATCGAAGCTGGTAGATACGTTTGCTAACGTCCACAGCTTTTACAATCTTTATGCTCAATTAGATGGTTTTGATCCAAAGCAAGAGTACTCTAGTGAGAGAAACAAACTAGATGAATGGATTCTTTCTCGATTGCATAGTACGGTGAAAACCGCTCGCGTCCACTTAGAGAATTATCAATTGACCAATGCCACGAGGGACATCGCTAAACTTATAGAAGAGGTCAGTAACTGGTACGTCAGACGATCAAGAGAACGTTTTTGGTCAAGCGGAATGAATGCGGATAAAGCGGCTGCTTATCAAACTCTTTATGCCGTATTAACAAATACAAGTCAATTGTTAGCCCCATTCGCTCCTTTCATAGCGGAAGATGTATATGGCAGTCTGACAGGGGAGAGTGTACACCTGTCTGATTATCCAACTTATGAGGAGAAAGTCTTCAACAAATCATTAGAAAAAGAGATGGAAGCGGTTCTGCAAGTAGTAGAATTAGGGAGAAGTATTCGGAACACCACTTCTTTGAAAGTCAAACAACCGTTAGCTAGTCTTTCCTTACTTAGTCCAAGTAAAGCAATCGATTGGGCATCCTATCAAGACATTATTTTAGACGAATTGAATGTGAAGCAGTTTCAAGAAACGGAGGAAGAAGGACAATTTTCAACCATTAAGTTAAAATTAGACTTTAAGAAATCAGCTGCTAAATTCGGTAAACAAGCAAATATAGTGAATACATGGCTCCAGCAGTTAACGGATGAAGAGTCTAAACGATTTTTAGCAGCAGAGGGTGGAGAAGTCCATTCTTCGGCTAACGAAAACGTTCAGGTAACTATTGAAGATGTGCTTATTGAAAAAACAACAAAAGAAGGTTACGCTTCTGCAACAAATGGAGAATATACAGTCACTTTAGATATCTCTTTAACGGAAGAACTAATTCAAGAAGGAATGGCTCGAGAATTTATTCGCGCGATCCAAGATTACCGGAAAAAATTAAACTTACCTGTCAATATGCGAGTAGATATTGTGATATATGCCGATGAAGAGTTCAAAAAAGTGCTTGAGACGTATCAAAAGATGATACAAGAAAGCTTGCTTATGCGGAACTTACAATTACAAGCGCATGTTTCAGAGGGAACAGAAATAAAAATAGGAGATGCTGTAGCTGTGGTTCAACTTGTTGCTCTTACTTGAGTCACTAAATGACGACTTTTCAAGTTCACTTCCTTAGTCGTATCGATTATTAACGTAAAAAATAACCCATCAAAGATTTGGTGGGTTATTCCCTTTAAGGCCGCCATACTTCTTGTAGTGTAAATTGCATACTGGGAGAAAACAGCATTAGGGTGACTTTGGAAAAGATATAGAAACTGAAAAGCCATTAGTCGCACAATGATTGATTGAAATATTTCCATGATGTGCAGTAGTAATTTGTTTTACAATTAGCAATCCTAACCCGTGCCGCTGTTCATCTGTATGGCTATCACAAACCATATAATGTGGAGCCTCTCTTAGTTTTTGGAGTTGTTCATCGTTAACTCCTACGCCATTATCTTCAACAACGATGGTGCAGTGATCATTTGAGGCACTAACAGATAGAGAGATCACACACCCATCAGGATTATGACTTTGACTATTTTGAACTAAATTAGCAACGGCTCTTTTCAATAAAGAGGCATCCCCTTTAATAAAGCAGGATGTTAATTCATCAGAAGTATTCCATTCGATTGGATAGTCTCCGTTGGGGGCTGAATTGATAAAATCGACAGCCGTCTGTCTAACTAATGCAACAACATTGATATTCGCTAAATTGATAGGTTGCATATTGTATTCTAGTTTTGATGCGAGATTTAAGTCATTGATAAGGTTTTTCATCCTCATGCTTTGTGTACGAATAACAGCCGCCTTTTTTCTTGTATCTTCTCTTAAACTAGTATCGTTCTCTAATTGACCAGCGTAACCCATAACCATGGATAATGGCGTGCGAATGTCATGAGAAACACCAGCAATCCAGTTTGCACGGGCCATTTCTTTCTTTTTCAATTTATCATCTTGTGACCTTAACACTTCGGAAGTTCGATTAATATAAGAGGCAATTTCGGATAAAGTCCCCGTTTCTTTCACATAGAAATCTTTTTCGGTCGGTAAGGCTTCAATTCCTTCAAGTATAGGGTTAACGGAACGCAATAATTTTGTATTGGCCATCAAATAAATAATCAATATTAACAAAATATTACTTGTAATGATAATGAATGCGAAAAGGGGGAAGTGCTTAATAAATGAGTATTCCCAATCATTATGAACGAGCTTCCAATAGCTTTGTTTAGGGTAGCCCAAAACGATCAATCCATCCTCGTGTGCACTTGTGTATGTAGGGTAATCTTTTACATACGTTCTAGATAATTCTGCGATCTCACTAAGATGATAAGAAGTAGGTATTTCTTTAGGGAGGTTTTGACTCCAAATGACCTGACCTGTTTCATTTTCAATAAGAATAGCCCAAATGTTTTTGTTTTTTAGCTTTGTTGCAGTTGCCTCCTTTAATATGTAGCCGTCCTCCGTTTTTTGCAAATGATTAGACGTTTCAACCGCCATGTTCCAAGGACTATTTTTCGGTATTTGATTTATACTATTACGGCCCAGAAGATAAAAAATAAAAATATTGAGTGCAATTATACAGATGCTACTGAGCAGAAGAATCGCCACAAAGCGTTTAACTAATTTTCGTGTGCTTTCCATGGCTTTTCCTCCACAATTAATTTATATCCGAGTCCTTTAACCGTCATGAGTGAAACGGGTTTAGAAGGGTGTTGTTCGATCTTCTCTCGAATACGGCGAATATGTGCCATTAATGAATTTTCATATCCAAAGGCATTATCTCCCCATGCCGCTTCGCAAAGAGCATCAATCGTTACGATCCTTCCTGCATTTCTATATAAGGCCGAAAGTAGATCATGCTCTTTAGCTGTCAAAGGAAGGACTTCTCCATTTTTGTATACCTCTGCTTTGTCAAAATCGACATAACAACCACTTAAGTACATCACTGGATTTTCATTCTTATAGCTTCTTTTGAGGATTACCCCAATCCGTAAAGTGAATTCCTTTGATAAAAAGGGCTTTACAATATAATCATCCGCCCCTAACCCAAGTCCTTTAAACTTATCTTCTGATTCGCCACGTGCGGTTAAGAATAGAATAGGAAAATCGGAAAAATTTCGTAATTGCTCCATTAACGTAAAACCATTCCCATCTGGTAGCATGACATCTAAAACAGCTAATTCTGGTTGAAATTCATGACAGAGTTTTACTGCCTGTTCAACTGAAGTGGCTGTTACAATATTTTGATAGCCTTCTTCTTGAAGAATGGACACGACCATATCAAGGAGATCAGGCTCATCATCTACTAAGAGAATACGTTTTGATTTTAAATAATTATAAATCACTATATCACCATCTTTAGCTCTAAATTAAACCATATAAAACATACCATAAAAATATGTTTATTTGCTGAACAGCAGCAAAAGTAAAGTAAATGTAAGGTAGAGAGAATGTAGGTATAAGGTTAGAGCACTATACTGACCTTGTACACGAAAGGAGCAGTAATAATGGAAAATATTATTTCAACCAAAAATCTTACAAAGCGATATAAGGGGTTTACCGCTGTTAATAATATGTCGCTTCATATTAGAAAAGGAACGATTTACGGTTTTTTAGGACCAAATGGTGCTGGGAAATCTACTGCAATGAAAATGTTACTTGGACTAACAGAGCCGACATCTGGAACGTTTACGATAGATGGAAAACAATTTCCGGCGGATCGTATGGCTATTTTAAAAGAAGTAGGCTCATTTATTGAATCACCATCTTTTTATGGTAATCTATCAGGTCGAGAAAATCTTGATATTATTCGACGAATTTTAAATCTACCTGAAAGTGCGGTTGATGATGCATTAGAATTAGTAGGCCTTTCAGAATTTGATCATCGCCTGGCCAAAAAATATTCACTCGGTATGAAACAAAGATTAGGTTTAGCGTCTGCTTTGATTGGAAAACCGCCGATTTTGATTTTAGATGAACCTACCAATGGGCTAGATCCGTCAGGGATTCATGAAATTAGAAATTTAGTGAAGTCGTTACCTAAAATTTATAATTGTACGATATTAATTTCCTCCCATATGCTGTCTGAAATCGAGTTAATGGCTGATGATATCGGTATTTTAAATCATGGGAATCTTCTATTTGAAGGAAGTATGGCACAATTGCGACAGACCGCACTTCAACATGGTTTTGCCACAGATAAATTGGAGGATATGTTTTTATCGATGATCGAACAAGATAACATCGCAAGGAAAAAGAGGGCAAAAATATGAGTTCATTAACAATCGAACTTAAAAAATGTAAACGATCTGGCGTTATCCCTATCATGTTAGCGGTTGGAGTGCTTGGAGGTTTGTATGCTTTAGTCAACTTCGTTATTCGAAAAGAAACCTTACTATCGCTTCCGCTGCCCCCGACGGTGATTCTATTAACACAGATTTACGGTATGATCATGGTACTTAATATGTTTGGGATCATAGTAGCTACTTGTATAATCTACCATATCGAACATAGCGGAGCCGCAATGAAAAAGATGTATATGCTACCGATCAACGTTTCTAATATTTACACTAGCAAACTTGTCATCCTTACCGTTCTATTATTATTTTGCATAGCGCTTCAAAATATAGCATTAGCGGGCATTGGTGCTACTAATCTTCCAAATGGAACCTTTGAATTATCGACCCTATTTCGTTTTTCAATGTATTCATTTATCACTTCTATGCCGGTTTTGTCTTTTATGTTAGGCGTTTCATCTCGCTGTCAAAATATGTGGATGACGCTTGGGATTGGAGTAGCTGGATTTTTTAGCGGCATGACAATGGCTATGGGAGAGCATCAACTGTTGCTAATCAATCCTTTTGTATTAATCATGAAACCGGCTATGTCTGCTACAGTAGCTTTAGATCCTACGGTTATTGTTATGTCACTAATCGAAACCATTATTTTTGTTACAATCGGGCAATTGCTTTTAAAGCATGTCCGCTATGAGTAAAGAGGTGTTCACAATGAGTTTTTTAGAAATGGTTTTCATCGAGTTTAAAAAGGTAAAGCGATCGAAAATATTGCCACTTATACTTATACCACCGTTATTAGTTGTCATTTCTGGTATTTCTAGTTTAAGCCAATACCTTTCAGATGAGTCTGAAGGCGTATGGTCGGCCATGTTTGTTCAATGTGGATTGCTGTTTAGTTACTATTTGCTGCCTTTTAGCATGGTGGTAGTCTGTGTCATGATTTCTCAAAGGGAAATACAAAATAACGGCATTTTGAAAATGTTGGCTTTGCCTATTCAACATAAAAAATTAGCATTGTCAAAATTAGTCGTTGTACTATGTTATTTAGCCTTAGAAGTAGTGCTTTTCTTTTCTATTTTTGTGATCTCAGGAATAATGGCGACTCAAATGCTAGATATCAATGAAGCATTCCCTATTGGTTACATATTAAAATGGAGTGTCTATTTATTTGCCACTGCCATTCCTTTTACGACGGTCATATGGATGATTACAGTTTTGTTTAGGAAACCACTGTTTTCTATTGGTCTTAATATGTTATTCATTATTCCAGGCGTACTCGTAGCGAATACATCGGCTTGGCTGATTTATCCTTATTGTTATGGCGGGTACTTGATCTCGACAGAATTAGAGCGTGTATCGCTGGGAGCAGCTGAAGAAACTTTTGAGTTCTTCCCGTTTATTCCTTGTGCCATTGCCATCTTTTTAGTGGCTCTGATTATTACTGTTCAACGATTTGGAAAAAAAGAAATGAAATAAAACTAGAAAAAAGGCGCTTTGCTAGATAAAGCGTCTTTTTTCGTTTGCTAAGTTCTTTAATCGTTTTGACAAGATGATACGTTCATCTAAAAAGATTCACTTTTTGTAAGTGAACATGAGTGTTGTCTTGATTGATCCGTTCTAAATACAAATTCGTCGTGGAAATGTCAGAATGGCCAGCCCAGTCTTTGACGACGGCAAGCGGCACATCATTTTCAAGCAGCATCGTCACAAACGTGTGACGGAACCAGTGCGGGGAAACGTGCGAGTTTTTCCCGGCTAAATGAACGGCTTCTTTGACGATTTTATAAAGACTTGGATATGTTAATCTCTTTTTATCCGTATAGGGTTCTTTCTTATTATATAGAGCGAAGAAGAGTGGGCTCGTATCATATGGATCGATCTCAACAGACTCCCCTATACATTTTCTGTAATTAAAGAGCAAGTCGCTCGTCTCTTCTCTGATCGGAAGCGTTCGCGCTTTTCCGCCTTTTCCAATCACATCAGCAAATAGAAACCCTTGCCGGTTATAGCGAAAACTTCCCCAATTCAAACTTAATAGCTCACTGGCGCGAAGTCCAGTCGTATAGAGAAGATACCCAATCAATAAATTTCGCTTTTGCAGCTGTTCGCGATTTTGCTTTGCCTTTACCACTTCAGGGAAGAAAGAAATCACATATTCCGCATCTCTCTGATTCAATTCTCTCACTTGGACACGTGTTTGCCGCTCTTCTGGACGAGTTTCTTCTATTATATAGTGTCCTTTTTTAGCTGGGGGTTTTGATATCCAAGTGGAAAGGTGAGCCTTGTAAAATTGCGTTTTATACCCAAAGTCTAATAGTCTACGAAAAAACTCCAATTTTCGTATCGCCGATTTAGCAGCGTACTTGTCTTTAATATATTTATTGTAGGCTTTGACTTCAGGAAAACCGATGTCTCGAAAGGAGAGAGAATGCTCTGTTAAAAAGATCAATAATGTTTTGGCATCCGAACGATAAGCTTTCAGAGTATGGGGAGAAAGCTCGCGGTCAGCAGAAAGGATTTTTTCAAGAAAAAACATTTCGAGAAAATCTTGTTCAGAACTATCTGTGAGAGAGAGGTTTCTATGTTCATCGAGAAGCTGTCGATGTTCTAATTTATTTTTTAGATGTGACAAGTATTGATCACTCGTTACATGATCAAAAAGGGTTAAATCATTCATAGTAGATCTCCTCTATTAGTTTATAATAATTATATTATGTATAGTAAAGATAACTCTTAATTATCTTTACTTCTATTTTATCATAGAATATTTGTTCTATATAGGGATAAATAATAAAAAAACTGGCTGTTATTGGATGTTGGAGAGAGGCTCTGTGGCGCATTTAACTTTCTTTTTGCGTACTATGGGTCATTCGATTTGTCACAGAGCCTCTTCATGTGAAGTGGAGATAAATTCCTTTTTTTGCTGAATTGGAGACGGATTGTTTTGTTTTTGGTTGCTTTTCTATATGAATCTGCTTTAATATATAGAAGCCACAAAAAAGACTGAAAGGGATGGAGAAGGGTGAAAAAACTTGATGTACTGTTAATGGTACTTAGCTGTCTGTTCCCAGTTGCCGGTGTGATGAAGCAAATTCCTTTAGGACTGTCCTTGTTTATGGGGGGCTTGTTGTTTTTAACGAGTATAGGAAGTTACTATGCCAAACGATGGCATTCACGAATATTTAGTTGGATCGCGTATACTGGATTTATTACGTTCTTGCTGGCGGTTTGGGATCAAGATATCACAATCAGCTCATTAGAAGAAAACGTAAAAATCGCGGCCTGTATGGCGGTGATTCCAGGTATATTACGATTCCGCACTTATGCGATTACGACAGGGTTGCTTGGTTTATGGGGCGCTGTCCTGTGGGATATGAAAGAAACGCAATCATTAGCGGTTCTGCAACGGATCATGAATCTATTCCAGTCAGAACCATTCTATTTAATCATTTTAGCAGCAGGATGTTTGCTTGGGGGATGGCTTGCTAGCGCATTTCGTCGTGGGAAGAAGAATGAAAACCAAGAGAAAACAAGTCTCTTCAAACAAAAAAAGAAACGAATCAAACCGACATTTAAAATTCGTATTCCAAGTTTGCCAAGAGTGAAAGTAAAGCTGTTAAAGTTCAGTAAAAAAAGAGCTTCCCGCTCAAAAGAAATACGTACGCATGAACCTATTCATGAAGAACATACAGTTACTTTCTATCCAAATATAGAGCAACAACACCATAATGAAGAAATGGATATTACCCCAGAACCAATACAAGGTCAAACAAGAATGGAACGAAGAAAAAATCGTTTGAAGGCATAGAATAGAGAAGATCGAAAAACCAGCAAAGCACCTTTAATAGGTGAGACTTTGCTGGTTTTTCTTTTTCTTTATGTATTTTAGTTGATCTTATCCTGGACAACAGCAGGCATCTCATTCAACTGGACTTCTTCCCATGATTTCACGTACGTTCTTTTTGTGGCAAGTTTTAAATAGGCTTCCTCACGCAGCTGTTTACTTGTTGTAAACGTGATGGTTGTTTCTTTTCCGTCTTCATTAATCCCTTGTAATGTATATTCGAATGTACTTGCATCAACCTTTTCTCCCGACCCCTCAATTTTAACAAAAACATCCTTTTTAGGAATTAAAGGGTTTAACATATCCGCTAACTCATTTTTCACAAGAAATGTAAACGAACACATAATGATGGCTACGGCTAGTAAAGTTCCAATGGCTATTTTGAGTGCTTTCATGATTTTGCTCCTCCTTGTTTGCTTCTCTAATGTTCATTCTATAAGGAGCGGCCAATAAAATCCTTCGATTCAGATGACAAATAAGACAAAGGACGTGACAATATTGTCACTTTCACTGTATGTATAAATACATGGGGGTGAGCCATATTAAGATCGAGGTGATAGAATGAGTAAACGCAAAAAAGATCCATCGAAGACAGGTTTAGGTTCACCAGAAGTAAAGGGTCAGGGCACAACAAATATCGAAACAGGAGAGAGAGCTGCCTCTTCTGCACGACACAAGAAGCGGAAATAAAGTATGCATGTTTCATTCGGATGTCGCCCTTTTAACGGGGGCGATTTCTTTGTTCCTAAGATCAGTAATGAAATCATTGTCAGATCTATACATTGATTTTATGATTTATAATTTTTGGTAGTGTTTGAAAAGGTTTTGTATTTTATCTAGGATAATCTGTTTTAATGAATCAGGCTTCACTGATATAACGCTATGACCGTATTTTAGAAAATAGTTAGCAATAAATTCCTCTTCTCTAGGATTATAAAATCCTTTAACGACAGTTTTATGACCAATTTCTATTTTCATAGAAGGGTAATGTTCTTTATAAAAAATATCCTGTGCTTGTGCTAAAATCTCAACTTCAAAGTCAATACACCTCTCAGATTGATAAATGTCTAATGAACGACTAATAAGATCATCTATTGAAAAGTAAGCGTTGATATCCTGGTCTTCAATAAAGGTTATTTTATCACATCTGAAAACTCTATATTTATTCGTATTGAACTCTATTCCTGTAGCATACCATTGACCGAACCTAGCAGAAATTTTGAAAAATTGAACATAGTAACTTTTTTTCTCGTTATTTTTCAAATATTGAATCTTACAGATGCTTTCATTAAGAATGCTCTTTAAAATTTTATCTAAAAAACGACTAACATTATTATGTTGATTTACTTCAAACTGGAGAACTTTTTTCATTTTGTGAATGTGCTGTATTTGATTTTTAGACAGGCAGTTTTCAAATTTTTCATTTAGTTTAGTAACATTTAAATGGAATGGTGTTGATTGGTAAGATTCTAGCGTCAGCATTGCAAAGTACAGAGCATACACTTCATCAATCGTAAAAATAATAGGGGATAATAATCTATTTTTTAAGATACCATAACGTCCATGCCTGCCATGTTCCGAAAAAATAGGCATACCTAATTGTTCTAATGAACTAATATCACGCAGAGCCGTACTTTTGGAAATATTGTATTTAGCCATTAGGTCATTTAAATTAAAGTACTCCCGACTGTTTAAGTATCTAATCATGTCATTTAATCTTTCTGATTTCTTCATACAAATCTCCTTATAAAGGTGTCATGTTTTGATACCTTTATATCTTAAAATAAGGTTAAGGTAATATCAATTGATAAGATATCTACCTAAAATTATTTTATAAAAGGAGATTTATGCCATGAGTACAACACTAGAAGTAGCTATTTTCTTATCCATGAACGGAAAAGCAAAAGAAGCGGTCGATTTTTACAAAAAGCATTTTAACGCAGAGGAATTGCTACTCGTTACCTATGAAGACATGGCAAAACGTGACAGCTCGCTGCAGCTTACTGAAGAGAATAAACATTATCTTTCTCACTCCGTCTTATCAATCGGAAAAACAAAGATAATGCTGGCAGAAGATACAATGGACGTCACAGAAAAATATGCAGTAGGGAACAACACTTCATTGTGTATACAAAGTGCAGACTTACAAGAAATCGAACATTTTTACGAGAGTTTGACGACAGATGAGAGAGTGCGAATCATTGTTCCTTTATCAAGTAATGTCTTTAGTAAAGCATATGGTATTATTGAAGACCCGTTCGGTATTCAAATACAATTAATGTTTGACGATAGATTGCATTAACAAATGGTACAATAATTACCCCTTACCATTTTGAAACAGATTGGTTTTCAAACAATAGCTCAACAGGTTTATATGATGAAAAAAATGTGTTGACATCCCAACGGTTCCTCCAGAGTCGTTTGCTAAGTTTCAAATTGGATTTTATCAGAGTGCAGAGGATGCGGTGTTTAAGGCTTTAGGAGTGGAGTAGTGAAAAGTGGCTGACCTAAAAGGTTATTAAAATATAACTTTGGGTCAGCTTTTCTTTTGTCTATTGACAGCATCAAGTAAACATCACTTTTTTAACTTTATTTTATAAACAAAAGGAACGTATGTTCTTTTTGTTGTATAATAAAATTAGATAGATAAATAATCTTTGGATTTGGAGGGAGTAGGTATGCCAAGGAATCCAGGAATAACAGATGAAATGATTATTAAACTGTATAAGGAGGGAATATCCTATAAGGAGATGCTGCCTATCGTTGGTCTTTCAGATCGAGCGATTCGTAATGTGCTTTATAAGCATGGAGTCAAAATGAATCGTGAACAATCTTCTGGGCAGCCTCGTAAGCATAAGGTCAATGAAGACTTCTTTAAAATATGGACTCAGGAAATGGCATGGGTACTAGGACTTTTTGTGACAGACGGGACGATTAATAAGCAGATTCATAGCATTTCATTCACCCAAAAAGATGAAAAAATTCTCCGTTTAGTGGCAACATGTATGGAAGCAGACTATGTACTAGCACCAGCGGCTCCAACAAGATTAACTCCAACTTTGATTATTAATTCCAAAGAAATAAAACAAGACCTTCAAAAATTGGATATTACTCCAAATAAGTCATTAGTTGTTCCATTTCCCGATGTGCCAGATGAATTTTTGCCGTCTTTTATCAGAGGAGTCATTGATGGAGATGGTTGGGTTGATCATGAAGGGTATACTATGAATATCACTACTGGAAGTCAATTATTTGCTGAAGGATTGTTGTTTGTTTTTGAGTCTTGGGGGTTTTATTCAGAAATAACAAAGGGAATAACGAAAGCAGGCAATCCTTTTTATCGTACATGGGTTAAAGGGAAAGAACATTTATTAAAGTTGGCTGAAATTATTTATAAATATGAAATTGGCAAGTATATAAGCTATAAAAGACTTAACATGTCTCAACACTCGAAGGAACAAATGTTATTTTTAGAGCATTTATTAAACGATAAAGGATACGAAATACTAAATAAGTTATAGTTATCTAAAGAGAGAATCATGGAATGCGAGAAGAGAAATTCTTCTTTCACATTTTTGAAATTAGCTATAATTTGTAAATGCTGGTGCTATAGCACTTTTTGGAGTGGTTGGTTCGACTCCCGACGTCTCCATACATAGGATTTCATAGGAAATCAATGAAGGTCAAAACCCTTGATATTAAAGGGTTTTGGCCTTTTTCATTTGTCATTGAATTTCATCTAATGGCATTCAGACGTAGTTAAAACCGTAGTTAAATTTTTCGTTTCGTGTGCAATAAATGAGCTGAAAATCTAATATTAGGTTATAAGAGAAGTGAATTAAGGGGGAATATTAATGCTTAAAATTTCTAAGGAAAGAAATCCAATTTGGGATGAAAGAAAAGAAGAAATTTTTAATCAAGCGGATGTAGGCACATTTAATATTGCTGATAATGTAAAAGGAAATCGATTATTTGGAGAGTGGTGGTCTGCAAGTATTAATGAAACCATATGTGGATATATCTGGGGGCAGCAAGATGGGAAAGCATTTGAAGTTTCTTTTATAGTTGATGCAGCTTATCGTAATCAGAAGATAGGAGAAGCCTTATTGAGAGAAGTAGAACTAAGTGTCAAATGCCACGGTGTTGAAAAAATTATAGCAATAGTTCAGCCAGAAAATCCGAATATAGAAAAAATGATTGAATGGTTATACAAGCTTGGATATCATTTGGAGTTTAATGGTCTAAAAAGCGAAAAATTTGCTAGAAATCTTTCTAAGAAGGGGATAATCCCTTTGGAGCTAGTAAAAATATTGGAGTGAAATCTTTAAATCCATTTAAGTAAAATGAGAGCTGTCCAAAAAGGAGATTTAAGTCCAGTCCGTTCAAAATGAAATGATGAAACGTTGATTGACAGTATTTTGTCTTTTTAGTTTCAAATGATTTTTCGATGAAAAGGACTTATTGGACAGCTCTATTTTTAGTATTTTAAGCTACTTTAAATAACTTTCAAACTTCTGAATAGCATCCTCTTTCGCACTCGCAGTAACATGCGCATATATATCCATTGTCGTCTTTATATCAGAATGCCCTAAACGTTCTTGGACCTCTTTAAGTTTCGCACCAGCTTCAAATAGTAATGAACAATGTGTGTGTCTAAAGCCATGCGTAGTAATGATGCTGAGGTTGTTTTTGTTAATAATAGATTTAAGCCAATTTGTTTTAATGCATATAATTCTTGTCCTTTATTTCTACGCCCGCCATTTTTATTATTCTCAGTGTGAGATACATATCGCTCTACTACTGTGGTAACGGAATCTGTATGCGTTATAGTTAATTCTAAAGTTGTCATTTGTTAAAGCCCTTGCTATTAATTGTCTAGTTATTCTTGATGTGTATAATTGTGAAACCCTTGCTATATAAGGACTCATAATCTTTTTATCTAAATAAAACTGTCCAAAATAAATTACTATTAATAAAGTAGGAGTAAGGCCTTACTCTCTAACGTGATCTGTTGAAATTGGTTACTGTCTTTTACTGTTGCAACATATATAATTGTAAGTAGAAATGAATATTTTAGCGAATGACCATTTGAGGTGTGAGAGCTAATATAGCGTAGTCTAATCTGACTGACTTATGAAAAACTATTGCAGATAGTAGAATCCCTCCATTTTGCTTCATTTACCTCACAATATCTTAATTCGCAAAAATTATTTCAAAAAATTTCAACCAACTAAGGAGAATATATATGATTAACTTCCAAGATAAAGTAAGTTTCATATGGTCAATTGCAGAGATTTTGCGTGGACCATATAAGCCAGAAGATTACGGTAAAATTGTTTTACCTTTAGCGGTTTTACGCCGTTTTGACTGTGTATTAGAAAGTACAAAAGAAGAAGTGCTAGCGAAGGCAGAGCAGTTTGCTGCAATGACTGAAGAAGCTCGTGAGCCGATTTTAAATCGTGTATCAAAGCAAAATTTCCATAATACAAGTAAATATGATTTTCATAAGTTATTAAGTGACTCTGACAACATCGCAGATAATTTACGTGACTATATAAACGGTTTCTCAAAAGTAGCTTGTGATATTATGGATCACTTTGACTTTGACCGCCAAATTGATAAGCTCGATCAAAATAACTTGTTGTACTTAACGATTAAACGCTTTAGTGAAATCGATTTACATCCAGAAACAGTGTCAAATATTGAGATGGGCTATGTATTTGAGGAATTAATCCGTCGTTTCAATGAAAATGCAGAAGCAGGGGATCACTACACACCACGTGAAGTAATTCGTTTGATGACGCATTTATTATTCTTACATGACGATGCGAGCATTTTAACGAAGCCAGGCTTAACACAAACATTGTATGACTGTGCAGCAGGTACGGGTGGTATGGGTTCTGTTGCACAAGAATATTTACTAAGTCAAAATCCAACAGCACATTTAGAGTTTTTCGGCCAAGAAATTAACCCTGAATCGTATGCTATCTGTAAAGCAGACTTACTTATTAAAGGTGAAGATGCACGTAATATTCGATTAGGGAATACGTTATCAAATGACCAATTTTCACGTGATAAATTCGACTACTTAATTTCGAATCCACCATACGGAGTGGACTGGAAATCATACGAGAAGCCGATTAAAGAAGAACATGAGAAGCAAGGCTTTGATGGTCGTTTCGGTCCGGGAACACCTCGTACAAGTGACGGACAGTTATTATTTTTAATGCACTTATTGTCAAAAATGAAGCCAGTCACAGCAGAAAACCCACAAGGCTCTCGTTTAGCAATCATTATGAACGGCTCCCCGTTGTTTACAGGTGATGCGGGCTCGGGTGAAAGTGAAATTCGTAAATATGTGCTAGAGAATGACTTAGTAGAAGGCATCGTGGCACTACCAAACGATTTATTCTACAACACAGGTATTGCAACGTACATTTGGATTTTAACGAATAATAAAGCGTCACTTCATAAAGGGAAAGTGCGTTTAGTCAATGCCGTAGACTTCTCGAAAAAGATGAAAAAGTCGATGGGCAGCAAGCGTAACGAAATTACAGAGGAGCAAATTAACGAAATCGTACGTTTATATGGTGATGCACAGCCAAACGAGTACGTGAAAATTTTTGATAATGAAGACTTCGGTTACGCAAAAATTACGGTTGAACGTCCATTACGTTTAAACTTCCAAGTAAATGAAGAACGTCTTACACGTGTTGTAGAGGAAAAAGGCTTTGCGAACTTAGCAACTTCGAAGAAAAAAGGTGATGCAGGTCACTTTGAAATTGAAGAAGGTAAGAAGTTACAAACGCAAATTTTATATGTGTTACGCACGTTAACAAGCGATAAAGTATATAAAAATCGTGACGAGTTCACGAAAGTAGTAAAAGATACGTTAAAACAAGCAGGCATTACAATCGGCGCACCAGTATTAAAGGCAATTTTAGCTGGTCTATCTGAAAAGGATGAAATAGCAGATTTATGTATGAAAAATAAAAAAGACATCGAGCCAGATACCGATTTACGTGATACAGAAAACGTACCATTAAAAGAAAGCATCCATGACTACTTTGCACGTGAAGTATACCCACACGTACCAGATGCATGGATTGATGAATCAAAAACAAAAATCGGCTACGAAATTCCTTTCACTCGCCAGTTCTATAAATACAAAGCATTACGTAGCTCAGCAGAAATTATGGATGAGATTCGAGTGTTAGAAGCGGAGATTATGGAGCAGTTGAAGAAGGTGATGGGATGAGACCGTTATTTGAATTAGAGAAAACGCTAATTAATGTTGATTGGAAAGTGTTAAAAATAAAGCGAGTATTAGATACGCCTATTACTGATGGACCTCATGAAACACCAGAACTACTGGATGAAGGTATCCCTTTCTTATCAGCTGAGTCTGTAAAAAAGGGAAAGTTAGATTTTAATTTAAAACGAGGATATATTTCTCGAGAAGACCATGGAAAATATATAAAGAAGTGTAAGCCACAACGAGATGATATTTTTATGATTAAGTCGGGTGCTACTACCCATACTTGGATTTTTCATTATTACGATTGCTGTTTTACCAGTTGAGCGGTTTAGAAAAGGGATTTTTATAAAATATCTATGAGAACCCACATTTGTTATTTCTGGTTTAGTTGTTATATTATTGATATCAATGTAATTGGAAAAATAAACTTTTTTATTTGGAGACATAAGATAGTATAACCTCTCTTCACATAAGAATTTTTTGAAAGCTAAGGGGGATTGTATGTTAATAATTTTTAAAATCTTATTAGCAATGAGTTCTACTTCGTTATTTACTGTAATTTATTTAATAAAATCCAAGTACCATGTCTTTAATTCTATCATTTTATCGTATACTGTATATTTTCTTACTGTAATTTTATTAGCATATCTAGCTTTATTATGTATGAATTTTTTAGAACGCAGTAGTTTGGCATCTCAATTATCCAATAAAAAGAATAGTTTAGAAGAAATAGAATTGGCTAATCATACTTTTTTACCAACATACTTAGGTTATTTTTTCATTGCATTGAGTATACCTGATAAAGAATGGTCAATATTTGTTGCTTTGTATTTAATTATGTTTATATTTGTTTATTTGTCTCAAAATAGTTATTTTAATCCTATATTTATTGTTTTTGGATATCAATTTTATTACGTTAAAACTTCTAGTGATGTTAAATTATTTTTAATATCTAAGAAACTGATGAAAAATCATAAGGTTTATAAATTTAATAATCTTAGAAAAATTAATGATTTTACATTTATGGATAAAGGGGATTTAGAATGAGTACATTAATGGTAAAAGCAAAATCTGGAGATGAATTTCTGAAAGTAATGACATTTGAGGCTAATGATGAACCTGTATTTCCAGAGTATAACTTGAATGATGTAATAGAATTTGATCCAAAATATAAATTAGAGGACGAAGAACATTATATGATTTCAGATTTTTCAAATAAAGAGTTTTGCTTAGACATATTAAGAGAGGATTTTAGTGATACAAATTTCAACTCAATACAGGACTTTAAGGATGTTAAACTTGATTTTATTTTCTGGGTCAAGGATATGGATTATTATTTTCAACGAGTAACATTTAAACAAGTAGTTAATAAGAAGTTTTTAAATTTAACTAGTAAAAAACTGGTTGATGAGGGTCCAGTTTTAGTTATTAAAGAAGAAGCAGATGCTTATTATGATAAAGAGAAAGATATATTGTATTTCAAAAATTTCAATGCTATTAAAGGAATATTCTCTGAAATCGAAGTTCTTTACAAAGAAGCAACGGATTTAGAAGTAGCCGTTTTTTTAAGCAAAGATTTTATTGAAGTAGTTGAGGGGTATTCAATAGACTCTGTAAAAGTAAGTAATAGAAAAAGAATATCTATGATAGAAAGTGTATTAAATGATTTATCAGAAGAAGATTTAAACTCAATATTAGAATATATACGTGAATATAATGATTTAATTTATGATCCAACGGTAAATAAATTTAAAATTAAATCAGATCAAGATTTAAAAAATTTATTATTTGGCATCGATCAAAGATATTATACTACAGTAGTAGGTCAAGAAAAGCGTGTAGCAAATTCGATTGCTAAAGTTTAATTTTAATCGCAAATTAGTAATCGTAGTTAAATCCGTAGTTATTGTTTTTAATGAGAAGCTAAAAACCCGTATAAACATTGGTATTACAACAAATGATGGCCATGCTTCTAGAAGCCCCGTCGTCTCCATACTGTGAAATGTACTGAATTTTACTGAGTGTCTATACTTTAGAGCAAGCGGATTTAGGCAAACTTCCAAAACAGACTGCTTTCTATAAAGAAAATATTGAGCCGATTATGCAAAAGGAATCAACTCGCGTATTTGTTATTATTTCAGATGCGTTACGATTAGTCCACTTGTTGCGAATATGCCAACCTATACACAGCTTGGTATGGCCTCGCTATAAGGTGTTGACGATTGCACAAAACGGAACAGTATTAGCAGATGATGAGCCAACAAATGGTTTAATGAACCGTATTAAAATTTTACAAAAGGCTGAGCCAGAAGCAATTGCCTTCCGATTTGATGATATTGCGTCTGGGTCACGTGCTACAGCTGATGAGCAGTTAAAAGGAAAACGTTTAGTTTATGTGTATCATGACGTGATTGACGCAGCTGGTGATTCTGTAAAATCAGAGCGAGGAACGTATGTGGCTGTTAAACGCGCGATGGATGATTTAGTGAAGCTTGTAGACTTACTTTCAAGGAGTAGCCAAGGATATAAATTCTAATATAGAAGTAATATTTGCAATTGTGAAAAGTAAAGATGTGGATAAAGATGCAACGTTAAAGTATGAATATTTAACAGATATGCAGTATCGTTTTTTTGAAGAAAAAAGTGCAAAAAACAATGAACCACCTCAGTCAGAATTAATTGGAAAAGACGGTCACGTTATTCATGGTCACTACAAAGACTATGATTTTATAGTACGTGCCTACAAATGGACAGGAAGTGTTTTTGAAGAAATCAAATTATATTCGTCTGAAGTGGAAATGAGTGTACTACTATATGAACATGGCCTCATTATAGAAGAACTTCCAAAAGAAGCAATGTATCATTTAAAAAAGCTAGAGTACTCTTTACGCTTAGCAAACAAAGATAAGTACAAAGAAAAAATCCCATATTTGATTGAAAAAATTAAGCGGGTAGGTGTGAAATAGTGTCGAAAAAGTTAAAAGAAATTTTATTCGGAATTAATCCAAATTTAGCTGAGTTAACGCAAGAAATAGAAAAGCTTCTTTTTATTTCACCACGTGCAGCGATGCAAACAACGCGAACGATGGCGGAAACATTAGTTCGTCAAGTTGCGCAATTGGAAGGGCTTGAGCATAGCGAGTTAACTTTCGGTGAATTACAAATGAAGTTAAAAAATGAAGGCATCATTACGCCAACAACGGATAATGCGATTCACTTTGTTCGTCGCCAAGGAAACACAGCAAGTCATGATGGCACGCGCAAAATGTTAATTCGAGAAGCATTAATTTGTTGGGAGTATCAGCATTTGATTTTGACATGGTTTATCGAAACATATGCATCACCAGATATTGAGGTGCCAGAGTATATTGAGCCGGTTCCTGAGAAAAGCGCGGCTGATAGTGAATATTTAATCGAACATATTGAAGCATTAATGCAGACGTTTGTGCAAAAACAGCCGATGCCAGAAAATGTTGTAACCGAACAAAAGGTTAGTCGCAGAATTTACTATAAAGATCAATTTGTTGAGATACCGGATTTTTTACGTGATGCATTTTTATTGCCACAGCGTTTCCCAAAATCCACAACATTTCTAATTCGTTTGAATGGCGAACAGCAAGCACGTATTATGAGTGAACTGCCATATCAATTAGACGGTATGCACCAGCATGTAAAGCGCTTTAAAGAAGCTAATGATGAGTGCTTTTTTGAAGAATTACGATTATTCGTTGAAGAAGAACAAAAACGTAAAATATTGATGGAGCAATATCGCGGGGAAGTCTTGTTATTTTACAAATCAGATTTTGTTATTTTAACAGAAGCATTAGGAAATGTTGCGTTAATGAAGGACAACTTTCCTGGCCAAACAAGCTTGCTAAACTCGTTACAAGAGCAAGGTTTCTTACATGTTAAGGATTTCCCGAAAGAGCTAGTGCTATTAGGCAAGTACCGCAATGTCGGCGAGACGGCATTAGCGAATTTATTTAATCAGCTGAAGGTGAAGGGATTGGAGTTTACAAAGGTTGAAATTTAACGTTAGTGAAGGATGAGAAATCTTAAATCATTATGAGCAACTGTCATTAGAGATTCGATCTGAAATCCTGTTAAAGCAAATTTGGGTACTTAATTTTGAAGAATAGAAAAATGATAGTTTAATATTTTTACTGGAGCGGCAATACTGTCATCTTGATGCATCAAGATGACAGTATTGCTGCTTTTGTTTTACAAATTATCCTTTGTTATTTTAAAAAATATGTTAAACACAAAGTAATTTATAAAAAGTTAGAATCTAAAATGAAAGTGCCTTTGGATTTAAGAGAATTAATTGCATTCGTCCAGATACACCACCCGAAGTTAAATAGATATAACCAAGCTCACATAGATAAGCAAGTGCCTTATTTTCTTGTCGTTGTACAAAAGGAAAGAGCTGGTCAATCGATTTTCATTTTTCTAGTTTACATAATATATATTATAGGAAGCTAACTTAAATATCGCTTTTCTGTCTCATTTTAGAAGAATACTACTAATAATGAGACGAAACAAAAATTTTAAGTCTTATATTCTTTGTCATCATTTCGATTCAATCAATTCCTGCATCATGAGTTCGGTTACATAATCCATAGCATGCTAGATGGAATGTCATCATATCGTTTAGTGTAGATGAATATATTTTGATCGATGCTTATGCTGGAAATATGTATGATAAGTTTCTAAATCATTTGTGTATATTTATTCAAAAATAATTCTATTAACCTCGCTTTATTTGTAACAATATTAGTCATCTTGAATAAAAACTCTTTTCGCTATCTTATGTCTACTGATCAACTACCACGTTTTCTGGAAAAAAACTATATTTTATTAGCTCTATTCCCTTATAATGAGTATCAGTGGAAATTTTAGTTAGTATTTAGGAGGTGTTCCATTTGGAGTCATCTAAGCATCTTTTAGAGGAAAAGGTTCTTCAGTTAGAATCTCAGATTAAAGAGTTGCAAGCTCGTGTTGAGGTATTGGAGAACAGCGATCCTGTGATTCAGCCGCTCCCGATCGAAACAAAAGAGGAAAAAGTGAGCACTACTTCCCCAACGCAAGCTACCCATCATCATAAAGAAGTAGCTCCTATCGATTGGGAAAAAGTACTATTTCAAATATGGCTGCCCCGAGTATTTATTTTTGTGTTTATTATCGGTGTTCTTTGGGGATTTAAAGCCGCTTCTGAATACGGATTAATGAATGAAACAGTCAAGGTAACGTTAGGCTTTATCATCTCTTCCCTTCTGTTGCTGATTGGTCAAAACCAAATGAAGAATAGCCGTGAAAAGCTAGGATATGTATTGCTGGGCGGTGCAGTGCCTTTATTGATGCTGACCACATTTGCCATGCATGTGCTATATAATATGGTAGGTCCTTCGCTTGCGTTTGTTTTGAATGTGGCATGGATTGTGATCGGTTTAATGTTAACTAAAAAACACCGTTCAGAAGTGTTGGGCTTTATTAGTATGGTCGGTGGTGTTCTCGTACCTTTCTTAATTGAAAGTGAAACGCCAAATATTTATGTCTTTTTAGGATATGAAACGCTTTTATATTTATTGTTTTTATTTCTAGCTGTTAAACTTCAGTTTAAAGTCATTTATTATGGTTCAACCATCTTATTAAATATCGCTTTATTTGTGTTCTATATTTCTAGTTATGTATTTACAGAAGACAAGTTTGCTATAGAGTATTATGTAGCATGCCCTATTTTGATTCAACATGGATTTTTACTTTATTTTTATATCAAGGAAAAAAAGCAGATCGATCAGCACGCGGGTATGTTGTTTGCTAGCTTGCTTGTAACATCCGCTTGGGTCTACTCCACTTTTTCTGAACATGGGGTTTCGTTATTTTTTGCATTGTTAGTTGTCATGTATGTTTTCTTATTTATCAAGTGGCAGCAAGATGTAAAGAAGCGCTCTATTTTTCTAACGAATGTTATCATAGCGATTACTTTCTTGATTTTGCATGCGGTAAATGAGGAGCTACAGATGAGTGTACTGCTGATTGAAGGTCTTGCGGCATATTATGTTTCTTTGAGGTATAGAAATTCTATCAGTAAAGGAATTGCGATCTTTATTTATGTCTTTACGGGCTTAATGTTGGTCGCAGGTGAAGTAATCACTACTCCTTTTTCCAATGAAACGATCAATTGGCTCATTTTCTTAACTACCTTTGTTTTAGGAATGAATATGACGTATTCGTTCCATTCAGCATCTAAAGAGCAAATCTTGAAATATGGCAGTGTCATTTTGACCATCTTGGTGCTTACTTTCTCTACCGAATTAACGATGGCTGTAGTGGAAGGCTGGGCGGATAACAAGCAACGACTAGCGGTGAATGTTGTTTGGATTGGCTTAGCCATCGTAGCAATAGTCATTGGTCTCAAGAATACATTCAATTATGCAAAATATATAGGTGTTTCTCTATTGATCTTGACATTGTTAAAAATGATCTTCTACGATATGCCATATATTCCACTAGCGATTCGAGCGGGTCTATTTATTGCATTAGGCTTTGTCGGTTTAGTCGTTTCAAGAACCTTTTATAAGAAGAAATAAACGAAAACATCCTGATATCTCTGTCAGGATGTTTTTCTTGACTTTAGACGTTGAATAGACGATTTGGATTGTTTCTCCTTTTGAATCATATAAAGTGCAATATAGCCCCAAATGACCGCGATCATGATATAGATAATGGTCGTTGTGCGACTGGAGAGTGCGGTATAACTGAATATCGTTCTAACATTTGTAAAAATAAGCATGCCGCTAACGATGACAGCTAACACCTTGGTTGGCAAACTTTTGACAACCCAAGCGGCGATTGGAGCAGCAATTACTCCACCAGCCATAATAGCTCCGGCCCATAACCAATTAATATTGGACGGTCCTAAAGAAATCATAAACCCGATGGTAGCGGATAAAGCGATGGCAAATTCACTCGTATTAACTGTTCCAATCACCTTGCGGGGAACCATTCCCTTTTGTGAAAGTAAAGCAGGAGTAGCAATCGGTCCCCATCCTCCCCCTCCACTTGCATCAAAGAACCCAGCAACAAAACCAAGGGGAACATAAAATCGATTGGAAAGCGCAGCATGCTCTTGTTTGCGAGCATCTTTCAGCCAGAGAAATCGTCCTAAAATATAAAGGCCTAAAAAGACTAAAAAAATCGATACATACAATCGTACATATTCTCCTGTTAAATGACTCAAAAAGGTTGCCCCGGAGAAAGCACCGATTGAACCAGGGATAATCAGTCGTTTAAGCAGATGTTTATCGACATTGCCGAATTTGATATGGGATGCCCCAGATGCCGCTGTCGTCACCACTTCCGCCATATGAACAGAAGCAGACGCAATGGCTGGGGCGATTCCTGCGGTAAGTAATAATGTGGTGGAAGTTAAACCATATCCCATGCCAAGTGCCCCATCGACAAGCTGTGCCACTAACCCAACGAGCATTAAAGTAATAAAGCGTTCCATTGCTGCTTCCCTCCATTTTCAGTAGTTGACGAATCTCTCGAATGATGAAAAGAGAGAACTTTCTCCTCTACTACGACAACCATTGTTTTCGATTTAATCTTTCTTTTGAATCTGCTTCTTGAATACGAACCGCCATAATATCTCGTAACAACGGATGATAGCCGAGATACTTACATAAATAAATGTGCTCTGCAGTTGGTAATGACTGAATTTCTTTTTCCATTGATTTCATTAAGATGCCGGTGAAAAGTAAATAAGGAAGCACCCATAATTGTGATCTTCTTTTGTGAGCTAGCCGTTTTAACTCCTTTGGAAATTTAGGCGTGGCGGCCGCTAAAAAACATATATTCACATCGTTTAACTTGGTTTTATGGCGAAATAATTGCACAATCCGTGTGAAATCAGCTTTTGTTTGTGGATCACTACTCCCACGACCAACAATAAGTATCGTCGCGTCTGATTGAATTGGAATCTGTTGTTCTTTCATGCGTTCGATTAAAATATCAACAATCGCTTCATGGACACCTAGTGGCTCTGCATAATGTACATGGATGTGTGGAAACCGAGAGTGGACTCTCGTTAGCTCCAATGGAATATCCTTTTTCGCATGCCCTGCTGCTAATAATAAAAAGGGGAAAACAATGATCTCCGTCGCTCCTTGTTCGACACAACGAGCAAACCCTTGTTCAATCGTCGGTTCAGCTAATTCTAAAAAGCAAGCTTCTTGTATCGGTACATCCATGAAGGGCTTCGATTGCTCAATGAAGGCAAGTGCCTCTTCTCTTCCCTTCTTTACTCGGCTTCCATGACAAACATAGAGAACGGCTTTCATTGAACTGCGCCTGAAGAGAGAGTGGTGTTTGGTTCGAATTCTTGAAACCATTGAATTTGCTCTCTTAACTTGACAACATCACCAATAATAATCATGCTTGGATTCGTCATTGCCGCTTTTTTTGCGACATCATGGATCGTACCAAGTGTACCCGTGACTGTTCGTTGCATCGCGGTCGTTCCCCAATGAATCAATGCAGCAGGTGTGTCAGCTGATTTGCCATTCGTCAGTAGTTTTTCTTGAATGTACGGTAAGTTTTTGACCCCCATATAAATCGCAAGCGTATCAATACCTTTAGCTAACGCGGCCCATTTTAGTTCGTCTTGTTTGCCTTCTTGGCGGTGGCCAGTCACAATCGCAAAAGAGGCACTATGATGGCGGTGAGTGACAGGGATTCCTGCATAAGCGGAAGCAGCAATACCTGATGTAATACCGGGAACAACTTCAAAAGTGATATGGTGTTTCGCTAAAAACTCAGCCTCTTCCCCACCTCTTCCAAAAACAAAAGGATCTCCCCCTTTTAACCGTGTCACTTTTTTCCCTTTTTTCGCATGCAGGACTAGTAAGTGATTGATGGTTTCTTGCTGCAAATGGTGATGATTCGGTAATTTCCCGCAAAAAATCAGTTCCGCTCCCTCTTTGGCATACTGCAACAGTTCTTCGTTGATTAAGCGATCGTATAAAATGACATCCGCTTCTTGAAGGGCTCGCAAACCTTTCACCGTAATCAAATCGGGATCTCCAGGACCCGCTCCTACTAGCCAAACTTTCCCCATGTTTGCCCCCTCCTATTTATTTAGAAAAAGCGGGAAGAACATACCCGCTGCTATTTCCAATTCGTTTTTTCTCAAATAACACGATTTCTTCATAATCGGGCAACGATAAAAAATATTTCTCTAGCTCGACATCCACTTGTTCAAAAGCTTGATGGTCATCTTTTGCCACCACGATAACAGGCATCGTTTTGCTTTCGCCGATAACTTCAAATCGATATAAATACAAAAGAGTCCCACCTTTCTATACGGAGGATTGAGCAGCAATCCATTGATCTAGTTGCTCTTGTAGATGCTCGGTTCCTGTCCGGTTGATGTAGTCATAAAATGTTTCCGCTGGTAATTTCGTTTCTTTAAAATACTCGAGAAATTGCTTTAATACTATCGGAAGATCATCTCCCGTTACTTTTCCTTTTAATTTTTGATTAAACACCCCATCATGGAGTAACGTTCCACCTATATTGATCTCAAATGCCTGAACCATTTGTTTGTCTTTGTTGCGCACCATAACTCCTTGTAAACCGATATCCGCAATTTGCCTTTGTCCACATGAGTTCGGACAGCCCACCATATGGATTCGAATAGGGACATCGATCTCCACCTCTTCATCAAGGAAAGCCGCAATTCGCTTCATTCTCTCTTTTGTTTCTGTCAAGGCAAGATTACAATATTCAATGCCTGTGCAGGACACAGAATAAGCGGTGAACTTTGGTGCATCGACACGAAGCCGCTCTAGAATAGGTTCGTTTAAAACCGCCTCCACAAACTCTGTTTTCACATTGGGAATCAGTAAGTTTTGAGAGCCGCACGTTCGAATCTCTCCATTGCCATATGTTTTCGCGATACGAGCAATATCTAATACTTCGTCTGCATGGAGACGTCCAACAGGAACATTCACTCCGATATAATGCAGGCCTGCTTGCTTTTGTGGCTTCACTCCATAAAAGTAGCCCGCATTCCATCCCTTCGTTAAATCTGTTCCTGCTTCGAGCAATGGTCCGGTGTATTCGAGTACCTTTTCTTTGAACTTCTCTACGCCCCAGTCTTCTACTAAGAATTTCAAGCGAGCGCGATGTCGTTTTTCCCGGTAACCGTAATCACGAAAAATGGTTGCAACAGCGATGGTTACTTTTAACACTTCTTCAGGCAAAATGAAGAGATCTAATTTTTGAGCAAGCTTGGGAGCAGACGATAGCCCCCCGCCTACTTTTAAATGAAAACCGATTTTCTTCTCGCCATTGATTTCTTTTTCTGCCGGCAGGAAGGCGACATCATTAATTTCAGCATTTCCAGCGTTGTAAACATTCGCATTTACCGACATTTTAAACTTACGAGGTAAATTGGAAAAGTCGCGGTTATTCGTGAAAAAGTCGTCTATTTCCTTAACGAGCGGCCGTGTATCATACACTTCATCAAGATCAATTCCAGCGAGAGCATTTCCGATGACGTTTCGCGGAACATCGCCGCAAGCATTCGTTGAGGATAATCCGACGCGCTCTAATCGTTCGAAAATGTCAGGGATTTGTTCAATCGTTAACCAATGAAACTGAATGGCTTGCCGTGTCGTAATATCAAATACATTTCGGCCGTAGTCTCTTGATATTTCCGCTAATGTAATCAATTGCTCATTTGTTAAAATGCCTGTAGGAACTTTTACCCGCATCATAAAATAGCCGGCTTCTTTCGGTCGCTGTAAGTAGAGTCCCGCCCATTTAAATCCGTCCCATTCTTCTTTTGGGATTGAGTCAAAGCCATTGGCTGCATAGTAAGGAATATCTTTAAAAATATCGAGACCATCCTTCACCAATTTCTTTTGCTCTTGTTTACTTAACTTTGGGTTTTCGGCCCAGTTTTTTTCATATGCCATCCTTGTTCCCCTCCTAAAGCCAGTTCTTCTTTTTAATAAATGCTACTAGCTGTGCCACACATTCATCGATGGTGTATTGGTCCGTTTCCAATATGAGTTCAGGTGTTTTCGGTGCCTCATAAGGGGAAGATATGCCAGTAAATTGTGGGATATCACCGTTCCGAGCTTTTTTATACAGTCCCTTTGGATCACGTGCTTCACACTCATCGATCGGACAGTTAACGAAGACTTCTACAAATTCATCTGTATTTAAAAGAGTACGAACGGTGTCTCGATCCTCTTGAAAA
The DNA here is from genome assembly GCF_037201805.1 of Bacillus sp. FJAT-52991. Taxonomy (GTDB): domain Bacteria; phylum Bacillota; class Bacilli; order Bacillales; family Domibacillaceae; genus Bacillus_CE; species Bacillus_CE kandeliae. The sequence continues at coordinate 1,721,417 of NZ_CP147404.1, forward strand.
GGCGAAATAAAAGCCGTAAAGACAAGCTGACCGCTATCAACAAACAATTTGGCTACCTCTCCAATCCGACGAATATTTTCTTTGCGATCTTGATCTGAAAAGCCAAGATCTTGATTTAAGCCATGGCGAATATTATCTCCGTCTAATACATATGTTTGAGCTCCTAGCTCATATAGTTTTTGAGCTACTGCATTCGCAATGGTCGATTTTCCGGAACCGGAAAGACCGGTAAACCAAAACACGGCACTATGATGATTATTTTTTTGGCGGCGTTGCTCTTTTGTTAATGATTGATGATGCCAGACGATATTTTCCACTACCATTCCTCCTATTGAACCGTTTCTTTTGCTTTCAATCCGCGAATTAACACTTCGATCACTTCTTTACGGCTAAAGGTAGAAGGCGGCACTTCTCCTGCTCGCAGCATTTCCCGTACCTTTGTTCCGGAAAGAATGACATGATGTTCCTGATCATGCGGGCATGTTTTCGATGAAGCCATTCCTTCACATTTTGAGCAGTAGAAGCTATGTTCAAAGAAAAGTAAGGTGATTCCGATTTCTTCTTGTGTAAATTGGTCAAATATTTTTTGGGCATCATATGTCCCGTAATAATTTCCCACCCCTGCATGGTCACGACCAACAATAAAGTGCGTGCAGCCATAGTTTTTACGAACAATAGCATGGAATACCGCTTCTCTCGGTCCTGCATACCGCATCGCTGCTGGAAAGACAGCAAGCTGCACTCGGTTGGCTGGATAATAATCTTTCAGCAACACTTCATAGCTTTCCATTCGAACATCAGCTGGGATATCATCTGATTTCGTTTCCCCGACAAGCGGATTCAATAAAAGCCCATCCACGATTTCTAATGCTGTTTTCTGTATGTACTCGTGCGCACGATGTACAGGGTTTCTTGTTTGGAAGCCGACAATGTTCTTCCAGCCCTTTTCTTGAAACAATTGTCTTGTTTCGATGGGGTCAAAATAAAAGTCCGCGAATTGTGTTCGTTCGATCCGGCGAATAAGTTGAATGGGCCCGCCTAAGTAGACCGAACCGCGTTGTAATAGCTTCTGCACCCCTGGATGAGCGGCATCCGTCGTCTTATATACTTCTTGTGCTTCTTTTGGTTGATCCGGTCGATAGATATCCTCAATCGTTAGGACGCCATAAGCGATTCCTTTATATGTTAATAAAACTGGCTCACCCACTGAGTAATGAATCGCCTCCTCTTCATGTAGCGGAAGCGTGATAGGTAAACTCCAAATAGTTCCATCAGACAGTCTCATATTAGTTACTACGTTTTCATAATCCTTTTGAGTGAAGAAGCCTGTTAGCGGACTATATGCACCAGTAGCAATGAGCTCTAAATCACTTAAAGCTGTTTGATCAATTGAAATTTGTTTTTGAATCGTCGTGATATCGAAGTCTGGTTGATATAAATTAATTAATGTACCACCATGTGGAAGGATTGTAGACATGATGACAACCTCCTAGTTTATTATTCGTATCATATTACTCGGTTTTATAGATAAAAAAATTAGTCGCTGTGTAGACCGCATTCTGTTTTTCCAGAACCTGACCATCTCCCTGAACGTAAGTCTTCGATAGAAATCGCTGGTTTGGTACAAGGTTGACAACCAATGCTTGGATAGCCTTGATCATGAAGAGCGTGATAGTCAAGTTGATGCTTAGTGACGTAACGCCATACCTCTTTCCACGTCCAATGAATCAGTGGGCAAATCTTGATTTTTTTAAATTTATGGTCCTGGTTTACGTAATTCGTGTGCTTTCTCGTTTCAGATTGTTCTCGACGCAAGCCAGAAATCCACGCACTAGCCGGTTCAAGTGCTTCTGTTAAGGGAAGAATTTTTCTTAACTGGCAGCATGTATTCGGATCATGCTGCCAAAGGTCTTCTCCATATTTATTGGCTTGTTCTTCGATTGTCAGTGTAGGTTTCTGTAGGTGAATTTGCAAAGAAGGATACCGCTTTTTTACTTTGTCAATGATGTCATATGTTTCTTGAAAATGATAACCGGTATCGAGAAACACAATCGAAGCATTCGGCCGAATCGTTGAAATCAAGTCAATTAGGACAATCCCTTCAATCCCAAAGCTGCAAGCATACATGAGTCGATCATCATAATGATCATACGCCCACTGAAGAACTTCTTTTGCTCCCTTCGTATCGCTAGTAGAGGGAATGTCTGGTAGGGGATGTTGTTCCCATTGTTCATACGTGATCAAATAAAAAACCCACTTTCCATATAGGAATTAATAATAGTTTATATTTTATCAGAAAATTCTTTTAAGTCAATCATATTTTTCTGATAGGAATAATTAAAATATATGCATCTTCCCTCTTATATGTGAGGGACAAAATAGGATTCGTTCTTTTTTTGAAAAAAAAACAGTCGTTCATGGGGGATTGAACTTTGATCCTTATGGGTATATTAAGGGAAGGTATAAAAATACGGAAAGGGGGAATTTGATGGCATATAAACGTATTTGCGAGGATTGTCACGGGATAGGAAGAGTTCCTCTAATTCGAGGAATCTGTATGAAAAAAGTGTGCAAGCACTGCAACGGAACAGGAAATCAGTTTAGTTATCGGATACAAGACTGTAGAATTGGATGGGAGATCGGACAAGAATTGACTTTTAAATAAAGAGAGGTCATTTAAAGTGAAGGAACAGGATGTTATTTTATACAATGACAAAGAGTATCAAATTATTCGAATCGACCAGGCTGGCTATTGTGACATTAAACAAATCGCTCCTCCTCAACAAGTCGAACTCACCCATATGAAACATTTAAAAGATTGTCCAATTATTTTTCGAACATAAATGAACCAGACATCCCAAAGTCATTGGTTCTTTTTTTATGAAGTTAGCAGTTGTCTCTCCCTTTTACTGTTGTTAAATGGTATAATCAAAGGCGATTATGTATATATGGAGGACTGTGCACATTGATTACAGTACAAGACGTTAGCTTACGTTTCGGCGATAAAAAGCTGTTTGAAGACATTAATATTAAATTCACACCAGGCAATTGCTACGGATTAATCGGCGCAAATGGTGCGGGAAAATCCACTTTCTTGAAAATTTTATCAGGAGATCTTGAATCTCAAACCGGTCATGTGTCCATGGCACCAGGTGCTCGCATGGCTGTGTTAAAACAGAATCACTTCGAGTATGAAGAACATGAAGTGTTAAAAACCGTCATTATGGGCCACGCTCGCCTTTATGAAGTGATGCAGGAAAAAGATGCGATCTATATGAAAGAGGACTTCTCCGATGAAGATGGCATGAGAGCCGCTGAACTAGAAGGTGAATTTGCGGAATTAAATGGTTGGGAAGCGGAATCAGAAGCCGCGATTCTTTTAAAAGGTCTTGGTGTATCCGAAGACCTTCATACGAAGACAATGGCGGAGCTGACAGGTTCTGAAAAAGTGAAAGTATTGCTTGCTCAAGCCCTATTTGGTAAGCCGGATGTTTTATTACTAGATGAGCCGACGAACCACTTGGACATTCAAGCGATTCAATGGTTAGAAGAATTTTTGATCAACTTTGAGAATACCGTCATCGTTGTTTCCCATGACCGTCACTTCTTAAACAAAGTATGTACGCATATCGCTGACCTTGACTTTGGGAAGATCCAAATCTATGTCGGTAACTACGACTTCTGGTATGAGTCTAGCCAATTGGCGTTAAAATTAGCGCAAGATGCGAACAAGAAAAAAGAAGAAAAGATTAAAGATTTGCAAGCCTTTGTTGCTCGCTTTAGTGCGAATGCGTCTAAATCCAAGCAAGCGACATCTCGTAAAAAATTATTAGATAAAATTACACTAGATGATATTAAGCCTTCTTCTCGTAAATATCCTTACGTGCATTTTAAACCGGAGCGTGAAATCGGAAATGATCTCCTTCGTGTAGACAGCTTAACGAAAACGATTGATGGCGTGAAAGTGCTTGATAACATTAGCTTTATTATGAATAAAGATGATAAAGTCGCGCTCGTTGGTACAAACGAATTAGCGAAATCAACGTTGTTTAAAATTTTAGCTGGTGAAATGGAGCCAGACAGCGGGTCTTATAAATGGGGCGTCACAACAAGTCAGTCGTATTTCCCGAAAGATAACAGCGAATATTTTGAAGGATCTGAGCTGAACCTTGTTGAATGGTTACGTCAATATTCGCCTGAAGATGAAAGTGAAAGCTTCCTTCGTGGGTTCTTAGGACGTATGCTCTTCTCCGGTGAAGAAGCGCTGAAAAAAGCAAGCGTCTTATCTGGGGGCGAAAAAGTTCGCTGCATGCTGTCAAAAATGATGCTTTCTGGAGCGAACGTTCTTCTTCTAGATGAACCAACGAACCACTTAGACCTTGAATCGATTACGGCTGTCAATAACGGATTAGTCAACTTCAAAGGGTCAATGATCTTCGCTTCTCATGACCATCAGTTCATTCAAACGATCGCTAACCGCATCATGGACATTACACCAAGCGGTCTTGTTGATAAAGAAATGACATATGATGAGTATTTAGAAGATACGGAATTACAAAAGCAAGTGAAAGAAATGTATCAAGTAGCGAAATAAAACCGCTGGGGAGCCGATGATTAGGTCTCTCTTGAGGTGCAAAACAAAAAATAAATCACATAAGAAAAAGCAGGGAAATGGATCAAGCATTCACCCTGCTTTTTTGAGCTGTTTGGACGATTCTACTGTTGCTTTGAAATAAAGTTTAATCAAGAATACCCCCACATATACAGAGATAATAAAGTTGTTTAATTTTCGGGAGGCGAATCGTTTATAATAGCTCCCTTTATTAAATATATATAAAATTTATAATGACTCATAGCGAATCATTGTCCATAATCCAATATCTTTAAAGCCTAAACGCTTATATATATTTCCTGCTGCTGGATTATTGTAAAATAAACACAGCGATTTCCCTTCTGCTAATAATTCACTACAAAGCTTTTCCATACATAATGTTGCAAATCCTCTACGTTCAAATTTAGGTCTTGTTCCAACACCAACGATCATGGCAGACTGGGAATTTTCCGCTGTTGAAGATGCTGATGCAACCATCATTCCTTGTTCGTTACGTACAATATAAGTTCTTCCTGTTTTGTACTGTTCAGCGCGCTCTCTCGTTGCAACGCTAAAATTACCCGTTGCAAATTCAGGAATTGCGGTTAACATCTCTATATTTTCGATATATTCTGACGGATGTAAAAAGCTTGCTTTCTTAATTTTTTCTTCATCAACCTTATAGCTTAAAGCTGTACATTTTGCATAAAATGTTTCACTATATTGTCGAACTTCCCTATTTATGAATGATTGTAAAGGCTCTATTAAATGCTTTAATCCGCTTATTTCAATTCTATTTGGATTACTATTGATAATTTCTGCAAATCCTTTTACATCATATTGTTGCTCACTATATGGGATATAATTTTGGTCATATCGCAATAATACAGCAATTAATTTACCGTTTTGAAATTGCCCCCAAATATCTTGAATATCAGAATCGTAACCATATGCTTCAATATCACCAATTATAAATAAGTTTTCTGCTGGTTTATTTCCGATTAGTTCCATTACTGATTCATGATCATTTTTACTCAACTTACGAATCATATTATCCTCCTTCAATAACCGCTTTTTTTTATAAGAAAAAGACTGTCATAATAGAGCCTTACTTTTCTATTGGGGAGATTACATTTTTGGAGCTTCCATACCAAAATTAGCCCATTCCTCTTTTGACGGGCCATAAATACCTGGAACGGTTAATCTTGCTTGTCGCATTAGAACCGTCATTTGTCCACGATGGTGGTTTTGATGCTGAATCAAAAACAACAAAAGGGCCCCATTTGGAATTTTGTCACCTAAAAAGTCTATACATTCTTCTAAGTTTTTATCGCTCCATTGAGTTTTTAATGACTGTATAAATGAATGACTGGCTTGCTGGTAGCTGTCTGCTATAAACTGAGCCGAATCAGGAACGGGCCAATCTTTTGTTGGGGCCTCAAACGTTAAATTTGTATTTGAGGCAATTATGCGAATGGAAGAAACGGTGTGCCAAGCTATACGTCCTAAAGTCCAATTCTGTGAAGTAATTTCCTGTTTAAGTGAGTCATCAGTTAAATTATTTAGCAATTTCTGGGTAGCCTCTGATTCATATTCCCAAGATTTTAAAAAATGGTCTATGGTTATGAACATAAAAATCCTCCTAAGTTTTTTTAAATAACCACTTCGCTAAATATTTCAATTTTCCTTTCAACTATCATGATTTCAACTGTGAAAGTAGGACTTGGCTTCCACTCAGCATTTTTTTCCGAAAAGCCAGCTACGATTAAACAGATAAAAATAAGCCAATCAATTATTTATCTCAGTTGCACGGTGTTTCCCTCTAACTCATAAGGTGTTTATTGGAAGCCCAATCCTTCTCCGGCGATCTGCTACTGTAATAACAAACTTTAATTTTAAATTTCTTTAATAATCTCTACTCTATTACCAAATGGATCTCTAAATTCAAAACGTTCAAAATTTGGAATTGGTACTGACTTTATTATTTTTATATTATTTTCCTCTAAAACTCTTCTCCAATATGACACATCTTCTACTTGATAGGCTAAATGAGCTTTTGTTTTTAACCGATCAAAGTCATCTTCTGTTCCTACATGCACTTCTTTATCGCCAACTTGTAACCAAAAGCCTCCACGTCTTTTAAGTGAATCTGGCTTTTCAATCTCTGCTAACCCTAGTACATTACAATAAAAATGTTTCCCTTTTTCTTCCGCACCCTTTGGTATAGTGATCTGAACGTGATGTAAGCCAATGATCATTTTACATCCTTCCTATGTTTTAAAACCATCTCCATCTCTATTATTCCCTGTTTTGAAATAGTGATAAACTTGACTACTTCCAAGGGCTCTAGGGTAATCGTACACTTTTCCACGATATCGTTCTTCCCTTGAGGATAGAGTCTCACTTGTACGTTCTCCTAGAACATGAATGGACGTATTGCGTATAGACACTTCTTCAAGCAAGTCTACGAAGACTCCTTGTATGTTTATCGTTTCGTATTGGACGTGGTCACGACCAATTGTTTATAAGTTTATTATAAGGGTCCCAGTAGCAAAAGGCGGAAAACATACGGCAAGCAACATTCGACAAAAACCATTTTTTTGATGATAATGCTTAAATACCTTTTGATTTTTTAATGAAAATGCGAACACTAAACATTTACAAACGTTAAAAGTTCGTTTATAATCAAATTTGTATTTGAATGAATTATTTAACAACATTCGTATATTCTTAGAAATATGGTCTAAGAGTTTCTACTAGGAGCCTAAAAAATCCTAACTACGAATGGGTGGGATTACTCTACCCATTTATAGTTAGGATTTTTTTGTTACTTTAAGATTTTGACGAACATTACTATTGAAATTATTCTTTTAGGAGTGTATATCATGGAAAATGTATTTGATTATGAAGATATTCAGTTAATTCCTACTAAATGTGTGGTTAACAGCCGTTCTGAGTGTGATACCACTGTGACACTAGGAGGTCGTCAATTTAAACTTCCTGTTGTGCCAGCCAATATGCAAACAATCATTGATGAAAAGATAGCCCTTTATCTTGCTGAAAATAATTATTTTTATATTATGCATCGCTTTGAGCCAGAAAAACGGCGGTCATTTGTAGAGGATATGCAGGCAAAAGGTTTCTACGCTTCAATTAGTGTTGGAGTGAAAGAAGAAGAATATCAATTCATTGAAGAGCTTGCAAAGGCAGAGCTTACCCCTGAATTCATAACGATCGATATTGCACATGGTCATTCAAATGCTGTCATTAATATGATTCAGCATATTAAAAAACACCTACCCGATAGCTTTGTCATTGCTGGTAATGTTGGTACTCCTGAAGCTGTGCGAGAACTGGAGAATGCCGGTGCTGATGCGACAAAAGTTGGGATTGGTCCTGGTAAAGTATGTATCACAAAAATTAAAACAGGATTCGGGACTGGAGGCTGGCAGTTGGCAGCACTTCGTTGGTGTGCAAAAGCAGCAAGTAAACCGATTATTGCTGATGGTGGAATACGGACACACGGTGATATAGCCAAATCAATCCGTTTCGGTGCATCGATGGTCATGATTGGCTCCCTTTTTGCCGGACATAAAGAATCACCAGGAGAAACCATCGAAAAAGATGGAAAGTTTGTTAAAGAATATTTTGGCTCTGCTTCTGAATATCAAAAAGGTGAAAAGAAGAACGTAGAAGGTAAGAAAATGTACGTTGAGCATAAAGGTTCCTTACAGGATACGTTAACTGAAATGGAACAAGATCTTCAATCTTCTATTTCATATGCTGGCGGAACCACTTTAGACTCCATTCGTCACGTAGATTATGTTATTGTTAAAAACTCTATTTTTAATGGTGATAAAGTATATTAAAGCCTGATTCAAAGAAAGCTTCTAAAGGCAAGTAGTTTAATTCTATGGAGAGAATTAGATGGACAAGCACGACAGCATACTTAATCCGCAGTGATTAAATATGTTGTTTTTTTCATTTTTAATATGCTATAAATTCCTATCTAGTAACTAAGCACGCAACTTCTCCAACGATTTTATTTTATCCCGCATTAACGGGCTGTAAGACCCCCACCTCAACATGGCAGAAGAAACGTAGGCATGTAGGTGGGGGATCAACAGCCCGTAAAAGCCCGATCCGTTCAACTAACAATCAGTGGGGGATGAAGAAAACCCCCATTGATTGAAGTTTCACTTTATCTTTTTATAGGCATCGATAAAATCGTGCGGGCTTGACGTGACCACATAAGCAAAAACCCCACGAATCGTATGTAAGTAGAAAAATCCATAATTGGCAGAAAGTAATCGAAATGACATATCATGAACTTCTATTATCTGGAACTCATGAGAAGCGGTGATCACTTTATCTTGATATAAGTGAAGGTATTCTTCTGTTTGCGAAATCTTTTGCTGACCCCGTTCGATTTGTCGACTAGTAATAATATACGGTTGTGTCGCGTAAAGCATGGCTCTCTCCTTTTGAACTTCTTTTTCAAAGAGTGTAACAGAACATCTGTAAGAGAAAAAGGAAAATGATCGTCATATCTTTTCTTCTATCATTCATTAATGACCTGATTCACCATTGTATATATTTTTTAGCTTACAAATTTTTTATGTTCAGGCTTCACTTTTTCATAAAATTTATCGTTTCTGTTAGACCTTGAGCATAAGGCGTTTGCGGCAGTGGACCAATTTCTTTTTCATATGTTTCTCCAGAAAGAATGACTGGCTTTTCATACAAATACATCATTTCAATCACTTCTCTCATTTCTTTGCTAAATAGTGAAAGCAAGCGGATCATCCCTTTATTTACTTGAAGAAAAGAATGAGAATTTCCTGTAATCTTTTCTAAAATTTTTAGTAATTCATGACCGCTGATCGTCCCTGCTCCAGGAATGTTCCAGCATCTTCCGTAGGCAGATTCATGGCGCGATAATTCAATGAGCGCTTTTGCTCCATCTGGTGTATAAATAAATTCACGTTGTTTAGACATATCGCCCACATACATAGCTTTTTTGTTCTTTATGATATTTTGTAAAGTTGTATGCATCACGGTGTTTGTCGCGTTTGGTCCATAAAAGTCAGGAAAATGAGCGCGAACAGCCGGCACTTCAGATCGAGTGATGAGTTCTTCCATTTGTAAGCGGATGCGCCCTTTTTTTGTATGAGGTTGTTTAGAAGCCGCTTCATTCACCTTTCGATCATGATTTTGCCCGTAAGCATAAATATTATCGACAATAGCCAATTTACATTGATTGATCTTTGCGGCATCGAGGATATTTTGTGTCATGATCGAGAGCTTTTCTTGCCACATAGAATAAGGGATATTTGCTGCGTGGTAAATGATATCGACTCCTTCAGAAGCCCTTATCAAATCACTAAGTTGAAATATATCTCCTGTTATTACTTTTACATTGGACATAGCCGCAAATAATGTCTCCATTTTTGCCTTTGTTCTAGCAAAGGCAATCGTTTGGACCCCTTCTCTATTAAGTTCTTTCACAATTGGATAACCCATTCCGCCTGAAGCTCCTAATACTAATGCTTTTTTCATATTCTCCACCTCCGAATTAATTGACCACTGTTCAATAAAAGGGTAAAAAAATTAGTTTGACTGGATTCCTTTTAATAAAAATTGCACATGAGCATCGGCTAGCTCTCGTACATCAGTCATTGTTTGTCCGCTGCGGCAATACATCGTCACAAATCCATGAAGACTAAGAAACAGCAGCCAAGTTTCTTTAAGTGTGATTTGTCCAGGGCATAGTTCCGTAATAACAGCAGCAAACCGCTCATAACTGACATCGGGTGCGTTTTCTGTGTAGCTCTTTAACTCTTCATCTTTAATCAAAAACATGATTTCATAATCACTTTGATTGTTCATTCCATACTCAATAAAACCAAGCAGCACTTTTTCTAGCTTTTCATCTGAAGAAAGCGGAGAAGCCATAACACCTTCAAGCATTTCGTTCAATTTAGAAAAATTGGCTTTCACTAGGGCAAAAAATAATTCTGCTTTGTTTTTAAAATGATAATAGATCGCTCCATGACTATAATTTAATTTTTTCGCAATTTGGCGCATAGAAGTATGCTGGTAGCCATTTTCTACAAATAAATCTCTAGCGGCCTCCATAATCATTTCTCGTGTTAGTTCCTTCTCTACGGCTTTTCTTGGCATTTATACATCTCCTTATTTTTATTGACCATTGGTTAATAAAAATATATTCCATCATTTAGTGTTTGTCAATAAGAAAGAATGATGAAATACATTACTTTTTCTTTTTTTTATTTTAGATTAGTTAGAGATTTCAAAAAACACATTTTTTAATTTTTTCATATTTCTATTTTTACTCATCGTTAATAAAATCACATCCTAGTATGAATGGTAAGCTTTTATTGGTTAGTCATTGTACATGCTTTCAAATAGATATCTCAGTTCATCTACTTTTCAATAGCTGCCGTTTGGACATAACAATCTATAATTATTCTTTTTTCTACAAAACCCTTCTTTTTACCTAACTAAAAACTTTATCTTTTCTAAAGGCCATCATCAAAAATCAAAAAACGAGCCCTGTAATAAGGTCTCGTTTCATACAGAAAGTAATGCTTTAGCGATGCCGATAAAGTATTCGGATTCGCGGATGATATGATTAATGACCGTTTTGGCTACAGGATTTTTTTGAACAGCTGCACTGTTCTCTTTAATTTGTCGGCACAGTTCAATAAATTGTTCGCTTTGCTTTAGACAAAACTCGGTTAGTTTTAATACTTCTTGATATAGGACAGCTGGAATATAACTGCTTGAACGGTTGAGCGCTTCAATCATACTAACGATCTTTTGATGTGTTTTTGATAAAGACGCCTCCCATTTCTTTAAAGCCTCTACATATTCTTTTTCTAAATCAGGCAATAGTTCTCGAATTACTACAGTATGTTCTTCTTCTTGATGTTTCCAAAATTCAGCTTCATCCAATATTCGCAAAGGCATTTGAGGGCCATAATAAAACTGCATAAAAGTCACCCTTCCATCGATAGTTTAGTACATGCTATGACTGCCGATAAAGAAGTATGAGTGTAGGTAATTAATTGCCAGTATACTTTATGAAAAGGCGGTCAGACTAACAGAGAATGTTATTGAAAAGGAGAATGATGACGATGAAACAGAAAAAAGAGCGGGGCATGGGATCTAGACTAATGAATGAAGAAGAAGCAATTCAATCTGTACAACAAGCAGAAAACGGGGTGGATATTACAAGAGAACAAATAAGTGATGTCTATAACGAAGGAACGGTTGATCAGGAGCGAGAACGCTAAAACAAAAACAAGACAAGAGGATTTGTCCTTTTGTCTTGTTTTCAGTTACTCTACTATATAAGTTGAAATATAGTTTTATTTTTTCTCATTTCTAGAACTTTTATTTGACACTAGTGAATTAAAAATACAATGGAAATATTTCCGCTCCCCACACAAATTATTTCCCCGGCAAGCGCAAGAATTGACAAGGAATTCTATTATTTACGGATAGGTTTCTCTTTGTCTCGACAAATCTCTTTATTGTTTTAGGAAATGACATGAACAAAAGTTAAATCTTCAATAATTGCCCTTATTAGAAAAAATTCAATAGTTTAATTGCTTGAGAGAAATTCTCCCCTAGCATCTGTTAAAATTGATAAAGTTTCTTCCATAAATTGATTAATATCTAAAGGATTTGTTAGTGCGATCCCGTCTTCAATTCTATCAAATCGGAAAGCTCTAATAATTGCAAACAAATCATTTAGCACATTTAGTTCAATTGCCTTGAAAGGTCTCTGTGACGTGTAAGCTGATATAAATTGTTGAAAGCGATCTAATGGTGCTAAACTCCCCTCATATTCTACATGCCAAGCATGATACACACCTACTGCTATACATTCGTTTAAATACACTTCATCTCCTGCTAAATTAAAGTCATAAATGCCTGTGATAAAATCGTTGGAAAACAACAAATTATAGTAACAAAAATCCCCTTGTACTGCTCCTTGTGGTAATGCATGCCAAAACTCTTTTAAAAGCGTTCTTTTTTCTAAATAGTACTTTTTGATTTCATTACATAGTGGTTGATTTGAAAAATGTTGTATAAAGTCGATAAAGCTTAGTTCATTTTCATCATAGTCACCCATCCGATCTGTCGTATTTCCTCCAAACATACTCCAGGACGTCGCTTGCTGAAAGGTCGATTTATATTGTAGTGAAAGCTGGTGTTGTTGACCAAGAAGCTTCCCTATTTCAAAAATTTTGTTGTCATTGATCACCTCAACACTTTCACCGCATACCGCTTGTTCCATTGTTAAAACAAGCCCCTTATATTCGGTAGTATATTGATTTTGATTATTTTTTAAATAGCTTGAAACAGGTAAACCGTTTATCTTTAAATAGGTAGCATATTCGCAGCACTTCTCCCAATGAGTTCGCTCTGCCTTTTCGCCTTTTAAATAAAAATTTTGTTTGTGTGTATCAGTTAATTTCACTAATAAGTGATCTTCATTTCGAATAATTTGAACATTTTCGATTGGATTCAGATGATATATTTCACTAATTTTTATTACTTGTTCTGTATTCATTTGCTCCTCCTTGAAAATTACTGACCGTTTATTGAATATTCAAATGTCTAATATTTCAATTTTTATAATATCTCAAATAAGCAAAGCCAACAATGTAATCACTTTGTTTAGCGGCCACCTCGATTCTCAAAATGATTTTCTTCATCATAGTATGGTAAGATAAAGGTAGATTTGTACGGAGGAGAGGTTCTATGGCAAATACTCATATTTTTACCCGTGGTGAGGAGATTGCTAATTCGATTACTCATGGGATTGGAGCCGTTCTTAGTATTGCCGGATTAACATTATTATTAGTTTTTTCGATTTTCTTTGGGAACGTGTGGCATGTCGTCAGCTTTACGGTTTTTGGAATTACGATGCTGATGCTTTATTTGTCCTCTACGTTAGTACACAGTTTTCCTAAAGGAAAAGTGAAAGATTTATTTGAGATTTTTGATCATGCATCGATTTACTTTTTCATTGCTGGGACGTATACCCCCTTTCTATTTCTAGCAGTCAAAGGAACGCTTGGCTGGACGTTGTTTGCCGCGGTATGGGGGTTAGCTATTGTCGGTACAGTGTTTAAATGCTTTTATGTGAAAAGATTTTTGAAAACCTCGACCCTTTTATATGTAGTCATGGGTTGGTTGATTGTATTTGCTTGGGATACATTGGTACAAAACATTTCAACGACTAGTTTAGTGCTACTCGTCACCGGGGGCATTTTATATACGGTCGGCGCGATTTTCTATGTATGGAGAGGTTTTAAATTTCATCATATGGTGTGGCATTTGTTTGTCTTAGCTGGAAGTGTCGCTCATTTCTTTTCTGTGCTTTATTTATTGCCAAGTCACTAAGAATGAGCGGAAAGACTGTAATAGATGACAGTGAATAATAAAATTATGCAAAAATGAGAGCCGATACTAAAGAGAGTATCGGCTTTTGCTATGTACGGTACATTTTACAGGATAGTGGAAAAAAATCGAATGCCTATTCACATTATAATCCAATCGTTTATAATTTTAAATAGTTAAGTAATTACTTAAATAATTAATGGTGGAGGTAGTAAGGATTGACCATAAATGCACTATTTAAAGCTTTATCTGATGAAAATAGAAGAAAAATATTAGATCTTTTAAGAAATGGCGATTTGACTGCTGGAGATATTGCTAATCATTTTGAAATGAGTAAACCAGGAGTGTCTCAGCACTTATCTGTTTTAAAAAATGCTGAATTAGTGTATTCCATAAAAAAGGGGCAATATGTGTACTATTCATTAAATTCAACTGTTTTTCAGGATGTTTTGAAGTGGATTCTTCAGTTTAATTCAAACTCAAAGGGGGAGGATTTATGATTAAAAAAATTTGTATAAGTTTTTTAATTTTCTTATCTTTTGGTGTCAGTATGTATTTATATGCGACGAATGTAGTGTTTGAAGAAACGAGATATGGTATAACGGAAGTAATATTATTCAGTATTCCGCTTACAATGTGTTTAGTAAACAGTAGTTTGTTCATTCTTCCTAAACAATTTCAAGGCTCTTATTCTCGATATAAAAAAGGAATAGAGAGCATATTTTTATCAATTACAATGATTCTTTTTATGCTGCATTTCGGCTTAATCCTAGCGGCAACAGGTACAGGAGTTAACCTACTCCTCTTAATCCCTATAAGTGTAGGTATGGTGCTTATCACTACAGCTAACACCCTTCCTAGATTTCAATTAGAATTAAATAAAACATCTTCAGAATTAACCCGATCAACTCATCAAATATGGAACATCGTAGCGCGTCCTTTTTCTTTACCTTTGTTTATTGGAGGTTTACTATTGTTACTTTGTGTGTTTCTTCCAGATACTCTGATGTTTGTTGGCTTCTTCTCTATCCTTTTATGTATATTGCTTGTATCCACATTTCTTTCATATAAAGCTTATCAATCGCATTTGAAAAAATTGTAATATGGGCGTGATCCCTTTGAACAGAATGCGGTTCAAAAGAGACTAGAACTGGTGAATTTAAAGGTTATAGGGCATTGTAAGAAATGTTAGCTAGCTTTTATTGACGCTAGCTAACATTCTTTTATTCCGAATAGGAAATCACAACAAAAAAAGTCGTCATTTCCTTGGTCATGTTTTTATACAAATGCTTGTCTTTGGCCTGAAAATGCAGAGCTTCCCCTTTATGCAAGGAATAGTCCTCTCCCCTTATTTCCATCGTCAAATGGCCTTCGCTCACTAAAACATATTCTTCACTCGTAGGGTTATGCTCGTCTGCTTCATGGGTAAACCCTGGCTTTAGTTCAACAAAAAAGATTTCGAATTGCTTATCAGGATGAAAAGGGAAAAGTGAGTAGACGAGATAATTTCCTTGATCATCTACGAGTGGTTGTAGCTCGTCTTTCTTGATTTGAGTAATTTGTGCCGCTTCTTCTTTCATAAAAGCAGAAAACGAAACATTGAGTCCATTCGCTATTTTCCAGAGCGTCGTCACAGTAGGATTGGTGTTGCCTTTTTCGATTTGTGCAAGCATTCCTTTACTGACCCCTGTTAATTCTGCAGTTTGATCTAAGCTTAATCTTCTCTTCTTTCGAATATCTGCAAAGTTTTTTCCGATTAAATGTTGTAGAGAATCCATTTAAGACCTCCTCCATTTTCTTATTGATGATTATAACATACAAATGTATAATATATTAAACAAAAGGAGGGGTTGCTTTGGAGGTCGCCCAAGAAGAAAGGTTAACTTTTGTACAGGGAGTGAAAGATTGTATTCCGACGTTACTAGGGTACATAAGCATTGGATTTGCCGCAGGGGTTGTGGGCATGGCTTCGGGACTAAGTGTGATGGAAATTGCTTTAATGTCCGCCCTTGTTTACGCAGGAGCTGCACAATTTATTATTTGTGGCATGTTAGCAACAGCTAGTCCCCCATCGGCCATCATCTTTACCGCATTTATTGTGAACTTACGTCATTTTTTATTAAGTGCCACATTAGCTCCTTATTTTTCGCAATATTCTTTACTTAAAAATGCAGGCATTGGGTCCCTTGTGACGGATGAATCATTCGGTGTGGCTGCAAGCAGAATTTTCAGCTCCAAACCAGTGAATGATCGTTGGATGAATGGACTGAATCTGACCGCTTATATTACTTGGATCGTCTCTTGTGTCGTTGGAGCGGTTCTTGGCAAATGGGTATCTGATCCTGAAAAATTTGGATTGGATTTTGCGTTGACCGCGATGTTTGTTGCTTTACTTGTTTTGCAGCTGGATAGTTTAAAACGTTCACAGTTAACACATTATTTATGTTTAATTTTGACGATGGTCGTTTGTATGTATGTTTTATCTATTTTTCTATCCATTGATCTAGCTGTCATTTTATCTACGATTATTGTTGCAACGATTGGTGTGGTGACGAGTAAATGAGTGTAAATCCAACTGTCTTATTTGTCATTATTGGTTGTGCCATTGTAACATTGATTCCTCGGGTAGCCCCTTTTCTAATTGTTAGAACTGTAAAGCTTCCTAAGCCGGTGATGAAATGGTTATCTTTTATTCCTGTTTGTATTTTAAGTGCCCTTGTTGTTGGAAGTGTCATTGAAAGAGAACCAGGTCAGTTTCCTAGTTTGAACATAGAAATACTGATTACGTTACTACCGACTCTTCTCTTAGCTATTTGGACGAAAAGCCTATTGGTGACCGTTATTGCTGGGGTGGTGTTGATGGCTTTCGTTCGGACATTGATGTAAAGGAGGTCCATCAAATGAATGATTCACAAGCATTAAAAAGTGAGACTAATTCGCTACAAAGTTATATTGATTCTCCAGACAAGCAAAAACAGCTGTATCGACGGACATTGATGATTGTCGTTATTTCACAAATTTTTGGTGGAGCTGGGCTAGCGGCGGGTATTACAGTTGGGGCCCTTCTTGCTGAAGACATGCTAGGTTCAAATAGCTTGGCTGGAGTTCCAGCTGCCCTGTTCACTCTCGGTTCTGCTTTAGCCGCATGGCTTGTAGGGCGACTTTCTCAGCGTTTTGGCCGCCGTTTTGGACTCGCAACAGGATTCATAGCTGGAGGGATCGGAGCCATTGGAGTAGTGATGGCTGCTACGTTTGATCATATCTTTCTTCTTTTTGTTTCACTATTCATCTATGGGGCAGGTACGGCTACAAACCTGCAAGCACGCTATGCAGGCACAGACTTGGCGACGTCGACACAACGTGCAACCGCCATTAGTATCGCTATGGTCTCCACAACATTCGGTGCTGTTGCTGGGCCAAACTTAGTTAGTATAATGGGAGAATTGGCCACATCCATTGGTGTTCCAGCTCTAGCTGGCCCGTTCATACTTGCGGCTGTCGCCTACATTTTAGCTGGTTTCATCTTACTCATTTTACTTCGCCCGGATCCGCTCATCGTAGCCCAAGCGATTGCAGATGCGAAGACAATGGACAATAGGAAACTGGCAGATCAGAAGACTAAAACAACAGCCATTCAAAAACGAGGTATAGTTGTCGGAGCTACGATCATGGTGTTAACTCAAATTGTCATGGTGGCCATTATGACGATGACGCCTATACATATGCAACATCATGGTCATGGGTTAAATCAGGTAGGAATGGTCATTGGCATTCATATTGGAGCTATGTACCTTCCATCTCTGGTCACAGGCTTTCTTGTCGATAAAGTTGGGCGAACTGTTATGGCGATTGCTTCTGGTGTGACTTTACTATCGGCTGGTATATTAGCTGCTTTTGCACCTGCTGATTCCATGTTAGGACTGACGACCGCGCTGGCTCTACTTGGACTCGGCTGGAACTTTGGGTTGATTAGTGGGACGGCGCTCATCATTGATTCGACTTCCCCATCTACTCGCGCAAAGACACAAGGAACAGTTGATGTCTTAATCGCGTTAGCTGGTGCCTCTGGTGGAGCGATGTCAGGCATGGTTGTCGCCCATTCCAGTTACGCCACCCTTTCACTGGCAGGAGGAATCCTTGCTCTTCTCCTTGTTCCAGTGGTGGTTTGGTCGAGTAGACAGGTGAATCATAACGAATAGCATCTATTCTCAAAAAAACGAGGAAGGACATGTAGCGCTCTTCCTCGTTTTAAAATGATCGCTTCTTTTCAAAACGAGTTAAAGATAAGTGTTCATTCACTTTGATCTCTTCCACTACTTGAAATCCATGTTTCAGATAAAATTGCACAGCTGGTGTATTTTTAGAACCGGTTGATACGATCACCTTTTCGACCTCTTGCTTCTTTTCAATGATATTTAGCAACTTCTCCGCTATCCCTTTTCTAAAGTGTTTTGGATGCACGATTAAACGATGAATATCAACCATATCTTTTTCTATTTTTATAGAGATCGCCCCACAAAGTTCCTCGTTTATAAAATAACCGAAGAAAGTTTCTCCGCATGGTTGTAATGTTTCTACAGTATCCTTTAAGGGAGGAAGATCAGAAAAACCGATGATGTCTGCTTCAATCTGATACGAGAGAAGTTGAACGTTTAACACTTCTTCAGCAACTTTTCGGTTGGTAATGTCAAGTTCTTTAATCAAAGTGCTATTTCTCCTTTCTATCGTTTAGTATTTTTTACTCTCCTAGAAGTTCCTCTGTAAAAAAGCCTATTTTAGCTTTGAAATAAATTTTGATTAAAAATATGTGATAAGTCCAAATGAAGTTTTTCGTGTAATCTTGTCCATGTGTAGGTCCTTTTTATTGGATTTGGACGGGCTACCACCTGACTTTATCCATTATAAAGGACTTTTTCTTTGCACAAAACCGGATGATTGAACATTTTGAGTATTTTAAAAACGGATGTTAATTTAATGCAACACTAGTGAAATCAAATATATATAATGGTACAATTTGTAAGTGGTAAAGTTTAATATTCTTTTAACGACGAGAAAAATCTGGTGAAGGGACTGATTTTTTGAGTAAAACTATTAAGAAGATAGTTATTAACACAATATTGACAATTACTTTTTTAGCAATGCTTATTCCCATAATAATATTCGCAATCGTTTTTGTTTGGAGCGATTATCGAGGGATGGATACTATCGTTTTTTTTGAGGACAGTGATTATGAGATAGCAAAAACATATAATGAATATGCTGTGTTTCATCGAAAGGAAAATAGGTCATTATTCAATAACGTCACAGGATATTTACACGAGGATGATTATTTATATGTAGTAAATAAAGATCAAATGATGATTATTGATTTGAAAAAAGATACACACAATAAAAAAAATATCAGATATTTCCGATGATGAGAGTTTGATTTTAAAAGAAATTATGAAAGATCCCTTAGTCAAGGAGAAATAAGAAATCCCCACTAGTGTTACATGGTATTTAACGGAATTTTCAGTTTAGAAAAATCCTCATTTCTGCACCAGTAAATCAATAGCTGTTTTGAGTTGAAATACATCAGTAGCATATCCTTTTAATTCTAATTGGAAATCCGAAGAGTAATTCATGAAATTAAATGTAAATTCATGATATTTCTCTAGATCAATTGTCACAAGAAAATCTCCTTGAGTGTCTTCCAAAAGTTCAAGCGAATCGAACTTACTTCTTTTCTTGCCTTGATTAATTTCTAGTACTATAGCGTGTAGCATTTGTTGTGCTAAAAGGAGAATCTCTCAGTCTAACTCTATATAAGCTGAGGTGATTTCAATTACATTGGTATGACTGATTTTAAAACGGAATGTCTTTTTCTTCTCTTCTAACTCTACCTTCCAAATATTATTCTCAATTAATGTGATCACTATCATTGCCTCTTTCTCTTCAATTATCCTCGTTCGGATAAAGCTCCTGCTCTCCAAGATAAGGGAAAATCTTCGTCATTTTGCTTCTCCTTTCTGGATTCGTTCAAGACATATTTACTAGATAAACATTATTGTACCATTATCAGACTCTTCGTAGCCTTTAAAGTGCTTCCTGTTAGTATTGATAGATTGCTCTAACACTCTCTGAAAAATTGATGTTTTTTATTTTTTGCTAGAAGTTATGGATCTAGGGGGTAGATTATTTAAAGTTGTATTTTTGCAAACATAAACTTTGTTCAAGTATGTTTGTTTATATACAAACATATTTGTGGTTAATTTATTCATCTGATTGACAGTCGATAAACTTTATATTAATATGTTTGTTATTAACCAAATATTTATATTATGTGTTTGTTATTTAAAAAATGATTGGATGTGTTTACACAATGGAGATATCAGATTTTTTTTGGAATGCCTCATTAACAGAATTAAAACGAGGATATATTGAGGAAAAAGATTCTTACATTTGTCTGCTATGCGGCAAGAAAATAGAAAAGGGTGTTATTTATCCTTACGAGAATATGCTTTATGAAGCAGAAAGGTATATGCGTGTTCATATTGAGAGTACTCACCAATCGGTATTTAAATACTTAATTGGACTGGATAAAAAACTAACAGGTATTACTGATCATCAAAATCAACTCCTTCGTCTTTTTTATCAAGGCAAAACAGACAAAGAAGTCCAAGCGGAAATGGGCATTGGAAGTATCTCTACGATTAGACATCACCGTTTTTCTTTAAAAGAGAAAGAACGTCAAGCAAAGATCTTTTTGGCCATTATGGAACTATTCAAAGAAAAAGACCAGTATGCACCAGCCTTTATCCCTCCTCATAAAACGGCAAAAATGGTCGATGATCGATACGATATTACACAAGAAGAACAAGAGAAAGTCATTCAAAAGTTCTTGCCTGAAGGACTAGAAGGAGGTTTGGAGAAGTTTCCTCCAAAGGAAAAGCAGCGACTTATTGTTCTTCGGGAAATCACGAAGAACTTAGAAAGTGAACGAATCTATGATGAAAAGGAATTAAATCAAATTTTGAAAGATATTTACGATGATTATGTCATGATCAGAAGATATTTAATCGAATATGGATTGGTTGATCGTAAAGCAGATGGTAGTCAATATTGGTTGAAAAAATAATGAAAGGAAGTAAATAGTATGGACCGTAAAAAACAACTTAAGCAGATGTATAAAGAAATAACTGTTGAAGCTGGTGTATATCAAATTAAAAATAATGAGAATGGAAAAATCTTTATTGGAAGCACTAAAAATTTAAAAACCTTAAATGGGCTAAAATTAATGCTTGAAACGGATAGTCATTCCAATAAAGAGCTTCAAGAAGAATGGAGTCAACTTGGGAAAAATGCTTTCACTTTTGAAGTCTTAGAAATACTTAAAAAGCAAGATGACCCGTATTTTAATGAGAAAGAAGCCTTATCAGAAATTGAAAAGAAATGGTTAGAACAACTTCAACCATATGAAGAACGGGGATATAACCGCAAAAAATCCTGTTAATACATTTTAAATGCCTTATAGAAGTCCCGTCAGAAAAATGCGGATTTACAACGCTAAGCCCATTTTCCTGACGGTACCCTTTATGCAGTTTTAATTTATTCCCATTCATTGGATTTTTAAAATCTTATTCTATCCTTATTTGTTGGAATCCCATTATTTACTTTTTCCCATGTTCCATTTTTAAATAATTCGTATTGTTCAAAAGCAAAAGGCAATCCGTTTGCAGTAGCTATGTCACTACTATCCATAAGTTGAAAATGCAAATGTGGAGCAAAGGAGTTACCTGAATGACCCACTCTACCAATAACGTCACCTTTTTTTACATTCTGACCAACTGAAACCTGAATTGACCCTGTTTGAAGATGGACTAATCCAGCATATACATTGTCGCCACATTCTATAATGATATAGTTGCCAGCAATTGATTGTATGTCGTCTTTTTTCGGGTCGAAATAATGAGCATTTTTATAAGCGTTAGACATATCTGAAAGCAATTTTGTTCGTGTTCGTTCTTTATAACCATCCTCTGCTTTGACAATGATCCCGTCGCAGGGAGCATATACTTCTTGCCCCCAACAATAATATTCATCTAAGGGAACCCCAAAAAGTAGATATTGCGCCAAACTAACGCGATAAGCGGGCCAACCCTTTCTTTCCCAATCCACTTGTATAAAGTCATAAGCATATCTTGATCCTAATTTGTTTGTGCCATGACTCGGAATTTTTGTCCCTGGAGTGTTAGGAGAGTGCCATTCTCCCCTCAAAGGAGACCTTACAATTATCGGCTCACGCGCATCAATCATCTCATATCCCTCCTCTATCGATTCTTTACCTGCATTATTGAAAATGACTAGTGCCACAAGGGTAAGTGCCAGTACGATACTGATAAGTACAGGCATACGTTTTTTTTTGTTGAACGCCGCTTATTCATTGCTTGACGTGTAGAATACTTTTCTCAGTTCATCAAAATATCCATCAAGTTTTTCAACAACGAGTTCATAGTTTATAGCCGGAGATTCTGAATTTCTAATATCCTCTAATATTTCATTAGTAAATCCAACATTAGCCCAGAGGATAAATTGTTTGCACTTTTCAATATCCAACCCTACTCTAAATTTAGCTTCATCTATTTCATCAAATAATTTAGGATAACAGCTTGAATGTTCTTTGTGTGTTCTATTTTCGAGTTCCTCATTAACCTCGTTGGAATTAGTAGTTCGTGAAAGTTTATTAAACTCCAAAATCCAAGGGTACTTTTCCGATAATTTAATTTGCAAAAGATATGATTGATGCAACCTGTCAAAAATATCTTTTTCATCATAATTCATCAATTCAAGATATTCATTTTTAATTAGGTCATAGAAGTAATCATACACAACAAGAAAAAGCTCCTGCTTGCTACTTACATAGTGGAACATAAGAGCTTTAGAAATTCCGGCTTCTTTTGCGATTACATTTGTTGAAGCTTCGTCATACCCCTTTGATGAAAATTCTTTTAATGCTGCATTTAGAATAGCGTCCCTCCTTTGAGGGTTTAAATCTAATAACTTTGTCAACATCTGTCCCTCCTTTATAAGAAATGAGATTTTACCTATTAGGTTAATTTCATTATATACATGTTTACCTATAAGGTCAAAGTAAAGACACACTGCAACTATGATGTAGTTTTATTTGCTATGATAGGCGTACTCATTGTTCAGGCTGGTGATGTTTCCATGGTGGGCAGTAGACAATATAGAGATTTTGAAGAATATTTGTTTCCAGAGGAAATATGGAATCAAACGAAGGGGAATACAAGGTTATCAGTTAGTTCATCATTCGAAAATTATATGACAGAGAGAACTTGTAGCCTTAATGAAAGACTAAAGTGGTTATCTGCCAATTCCAACAGGTTAAATGGAGTTTCTCTTGAAAAAGGAAAGCTATCAATTTCACACTTAGAAAAAGATGTTCCAGAAGAAGCAAAGAAATTTAGTGCAAATCTTTATCAGATGCTACCAAGAATAAAATTAACCGATTTACTTATGGATGTTGCTCATCTAACAGGCTTTCATGAGCGCTTCTAATAATCGGAAACCAGATAAGGAAGAAACAATCATTATCATGGCTGCCCTTCCAAGTCCATTCATAATCTCAATCCACTATTCACTTGCTTATATTTATTTAATTTGATAATATAACTGACGAACGTTCGTTAAATATGAGGTGAGTATATTGAAAAGCGATAAAATTAAGGAAGCAGCGCTAAAATATTTTACAATGTACGGTTATGAAGGGGCATCTCTTTCTCTAATAGCTGAAGAAGTCGGTATGAAAAAGCAATCCATTTACGCGCATTTTAAAGGAAAGGATGATCTTTTTTTACAAGTTTTACGTGATGCGAAAGAGACGGAGCTATCTTCATACCTCCAATATTTCAGTAAAATTGATTCACAAGATCCAAAAAAAGATTTATACGGATTTCTAAAATTGGAAGTCGATCTTTTCCAAAAAAATGAGCAGTTAAAGTTTTGGCTTCGAATGTCTTTTTTTCCTCCAGCACATCTTGCAAAAGCAATCGAACAGGAAGTAAGCGATATTGAGGAACAGGTGCAGGCTATACTGGAAAGTAAATTTCAGAATTGGATCGATGCTAAATTAATAGTTGAAGACGCAGCAAAAACGCCGACCTTTGCCTTTCTAGGAGTGTTAGATTCCATTATGCTGGAACTTGTATACGGCAATGATGAGAAACAGCTGAAGGAAAAATTAGAAGCCGCTTGGACAGTATTTTGGAGAGGTATTTCACATAAATGATTCTTACATCAAGAGGTGTTAATATATGGAGAAAACAATAAAAGAACAAAAGACGGTATTAATTATTCTTTTATGCAATTTATTCATTGCATTTCTAGGAATTAGTCTCATTATCCCCGTGATGCCGTCTTTTATGGATATGATGAATTTATCAGGAAAAACGATGGGGAGTCTTGTTGCTATCTTCGCGATGGCACAACTAATTATGTCACCATTCGCAGGACGATGGGTTGACATTTATGGAAGAAAGAAAATCATCGTCATAGGCTTATTCATTTATGGTATTTCAGAAATTATTTTTGGTTTAGGTACGAATGTATATATGCTTTATATATCAAGGATGCTAGGAGGAGTCAGTGCCGCCTTTATTATGCCAGGCGTTACTGCATATGTTGCAGATATTACATCCGTTCAGGAAAGACCAAAAGTGATGGGCTATGTTTCTGCCGCCATTAGCACTGGCTTTATTATCGGACCTGGCATCGGTGGTTTTATTGCAGAGTTCGGTGTACGCCTCCCCTTCTTCTTTGCTGCAGCTATTGCCTTTTTAGCATGTATTTCATCCATATTTATTTTAAAAGAACCACTAACAAAAGAACAGCTTGAAGAAATTTCTGCTAATAAAAAGCAATCGAACTTTATAAGCGATTTAAAAAAATCATTTCATCCGCTTTACTTTATTGCATTTATCATTGTATTTGTACTCTCTTTCGGTTTATCAGCATATGAAACGGTCTTTAGCCTATATTCTGATCATAAATTCGGCTTCACGCCAAAAGATATCGCCACTATTATTACAATAAGCTCAATCTTCGGCGTTGTTGTACAAGTATTTATGTTTGGAAAAATGGTTGATAAACTCGGTGAAAAGAAACTGATCCAATTGTGTTTAATTATAGGTGCAATATTGGCGGTGGTGACTACCGTGATCTCAAGCTATTTGGCCATATTAGCTGTAACTTGTTTCATCTTTCTCGCATTTGACTTGCTTCGCCCGGCATTGACGACATTTTTATCAAAAGCGGCCGAGAAAGAGCAAGGATTTGTTGCTGGCATGAACTCAACTTATACAAGCTTAGGTAATATCGTCGGTCCAGCAATAGGCGGAATGCTTTTTGACGTAAACATCAACTACCCTTTCCTCTTCGCTGCTGTCATTATGGTCATTGGCCTCGGTCTTACAGTCATTTGGAAAGAAACACAATTGACAGAAAGCTTAGCGAAATAATTACAAAAGATTGTTACTCATGATAAAATTTAGAGCCGATTCCTTAGCATAAGGAAAATCGGCTTTTTTCATCTAGAAATTATCTTAGCGTATATTTTCCGCGTTTTTCTGCCAAGACCCCTAGTGGGTTATTTTTTTACTTTTGTAATATCTTTACATATTAATAGAAAGATGTTATATATTAAAGGATGTTTGTTTTTTACATAAATTGTTACTCTAATAATTTTTTTACAGGTGAATGTATGACAAAATTCAAAAAAACAGCTTTATGGACGATGATTCTTGCATTAGTGTTGAAGCTATCAGGATTAGTGCGAGAATCGATCATTGTAAAGGAGTTTGGACCATCCGCTGAGATGGCTGGTTATTCGATTGCTTTTTCATTTATCACAGTGGTGATTGCGATGATCGCCACAGGATTTAATAATGTTTTTTTGCCGATATACATAAAACGAAAGCATGAAGGGATTGACTTAACCGATCAGAATGCCAATGGTTTGTTGAATCGGATAATAGTAATCTTTGTGATTATCAGCATAGTTGGTTGGTACGGATCTCCTTGGTTCGTTCCGCTCATCTTCCCTCGTATGTCAGCCGCCGCTGAACCAATTGCTGTTCATATTACGCAAATATTTTTTATGTTTATGGTGTTTATCGCCTTAAGTGCGCTACTTGATTCTTATTTACAATCTCGCCGGATTTTTGTCCCTTCTCAAATTGCTAAGCTACTTGCTACCTTGTTAGCCGCTTTGTTTGCGGTTTTCTTTAGTGATGCTTGGGGGATTTATGCGGTAGCTTATGGATTTGTGACAGGTACAGTGTTAGGTGTTCTTCTTCAGACATTGTATTTAGAAAAATCAGACTATCAATGGAAACCTGAGTTAACTATAGAACCGGATTTCAGAAAAGCGTTTATGATTTTGCTTATCCCTTCGCTTTTAAATTCAGCCGTAGGTCAAGTCAATGTTCTTGTGAATAAATCATTTGCATCCGGAACGTTTGATGAGGCAGTGACCTACTTGAACAATGCTTCTATGGTGACAAGTATACCGAATGCGATTTATGCCACAACTCTTGTGACCATTTTTTTTACCTTAATGTCTGAACAAACAGCTGATGAAAAGGCTTTTAAAGATACCTTCTTTAAAGGAATGGAAATTTCTCTCGTCATCTTATTACCTGTCGCTGTTGGTTTAGCGCTTGTCGGCGATGCGGCTATTTCTTTTATTTTTGAAGGAGAAAAATTCACGGCTAAGCATACCGATCAAACATATATGGCGCTCTTGTGGTATGCGCCAACCATCGTTTTTCAAGGGATGCAGCTGATTTTGTCTAAATCGATGTATGCTAGAGGAAAAACGTCTGTTGTGTTTCGGATCAGTGTAACGACTATTTTCTTAAATTTAATGCTGAACTGGATGCTAGTAGATAAATTCGGCTACCTTTCTCTTGCTTTTTCTGCCTCAATGGTGTCGATCTATTTTTTCATTCTATCTATGTTAGTTGTGTATAAAGATTTGGGGTTGGCGGAGCTTCGGCGCTTTTTTCACATGTGTTGGCGTGTATTGATTCCGACTATGATCATGGGATTCATCGTATGGGAAGCAAAAATGATCTTGCCAATGGAAGATTGGTATTCACTATTTCAATTAGCAATCTTAGCATTAATTGGGGTAGTGGTGTATGTAGTGAGTTTAAGGTGGATTTATCCTATTGGATTTAATCGCCTAGTAGGATTCATGAGAAAGAGAAAATGAATTATATAACCAACCCCAGTGGAAATACATATTCCACTGGGGTTGGTTATGTTCGATATAGATTCTTTATTTTGTAATTTTTCTATAGGGTGGTTGCAGAAAATACATTAACTAAAATTTTTTACTTTATTTCATAATTCAACCAAACATCTTTTTTTGCTCCCATTTTGTCATATAACGCCTGGGCAACGATATTGTCATGTGCCGTTTCCCAGGCCATATGGGAATAATCATTTGCCCGCATGTAAGAAAGGCAAGTTTCGAATAATCGTTCACCGATCTTTTGTCCTCTTATAGTAGGCGATACAAATAAATCATATAAAAAAGCCATTCGTTTTGCTTCTAACGTATTAAACATAACAAACCCAACTAATTGATTTGTCCCCGTCTCTGCCACAAATTGAATACCTTCTGAAGGATGGTCCAGCAAATGGTTGACTAATTTTTTTAGTGCCTCTTCACTTGGACGAGGACATTGATAAAAATTTACAATGTATTCATATATAAGAGGTAGTAATTGTGGTACGTCTTTCTTTTCTATTTTCCTGATTTGAATACTTAAATTGGTTGTATTCATAAAATCTCCTCCCTTTTGTTTACATTTGCAAGTTTCATGCCGAATCCAATTGATTTGGAAGAAGATGTTTATTTGATTTAAGTCATTAATCAAGTTAATTTTTTCAATACAGCAAGAATCAGGTGTATTCCTTTTTTAAACCCGATTTTTTATACAGAAAGGAATAATTTATTCATCAGTAAATACATGTGAAAAGGAATTAAAAAAACAGGAGAATTTAGTGTGTATCTCCTGTTTTTTCGCCTATCCTCTATTTAATTTTCTTACCTTTTCATCTCCTGGCAACGCTAAAGCACTCACTCCTAAAAGTGGTAAAAGACTAGCAAGAATCATGATCAACTTTAAGCTATAGTGATCGGCTAAAACCCCAAAGAATACAGAACCAATCGCGCCCATTCCAAAGGCAAGTCCGACGATTAAGCCAGATACCGTGCCCACTTTTTCTGGCAGTAGCTCCTGGGCGTATACGACAGAGACGCTGAAACTGGAAAGTAAAATAAATCCAATAAGAAAAAACAGCGGCAATACGAAGGCAAGAGGTACATAAGGTAAGGCCGCAGCTAATGGAGCAGCTCCTAGCATCGAAAAGACGAGAATCTTTTTCCGGCCGAAGCGATCCGCTAGTGGTCCACCAAGAAACGTACCGGCCACACCAGCGGCCATGTAGACAAATAAGTATAGTTGAGCTTCTTTGATAGACAGTCCATAGTTTTCAATTAAGTAAAATTGATAGAAGTTTGTTATAGCGGCTGCGTACCATGACCGAGCAAATACAAAAAAGATTAATAGGACCATGGCCCATTTGATACTTTTATGTAATTTTTTCTTAACGGATGCACGCTGATTTCTCTTCGTTATTTCACTTATTTCAAGTCTATGTTTATACCAAGTAGAGACACGATAAAGTAAAAGAACTCCTATGGCTGTAACGCCAGCAAATAACAACGCTCCTTTTTGACCTAGCGGGACGAAAATAAAGGCTGTAAAGATCGGAGCGAGCGACTGTCCCCCGTTCCCCCCCATTTGATAAATCGATTGGGCTAATCCTCTCTTTTGTCCTGCCGCCATAAAAGCAACACGTGAGCCTTCTGGATGAAAAACAGCTGAACCAAGCCCGATAAACAGAACGGAGAATAAGAGTGAGTAAAAATTAGGTGATAAGCTAAATGCAATGACGCCTAGCATAGAAAGTCCCATCCCAATCGGCAATAAATAGGGTTGTGGTTTCCTGTCGGCGACTGCGCCAAACACTGGCTGCATTAACGAAGAAGTAATGTTTAACACAAAGGCGATCCAGCCGAGCTGAGCGTAGGAAAGAGAATGAGACTTCTCTAAAATCGGAAACATCGCCGGAACGACCGCTTGAATGGAATCATTAATGAAATGACCGCCGCTAATCGCAAATAAAATACTATAAGTGGTCGCTTGACCGACAGACATTTGTTTTGCTGCAACTGACATGATTTCAACTCCCTTCTTCTCTATTTTATCCATTATAGTCGATCTCCTTTATTTTGTCTGTCTCACTCAAAAAAACAGATTTCATAGAAGTTTCGCTATTATTTCTTTGATACTTCACAATTGTATAGTAAAAAAAGAAGGAAAGGATGTGACCGAATGAAAAAAGTGGTAGCACTGACTAGTTGGTTATTCCTCTTCCCTTTTAGCTTCAGTGTGGTGAAAGCGGACACACAAGTAGATTTGCAAAAGTTAATAGATGATGCCCCAGCAAGGTCTGAAATTCACTTAGAACGCGGATTATACGAAGGTCCTGTCGTCATTGATAAGCCGCTGACGATCACAGGAGAAAAAGGAGCGGTTATTGACGGAGGGAAAAGTGACAACGTGGTCACGGTTCAAGCAGACGACGTAACGATCCATGGTGTGACCATTCAACATTCCGGAAAAGGAGCTCAGCAAGCAGGCATTCTATTAGATAAAGTGAACACAGCCACGATCAGTAAAAATACATTTAACAATGTTCACAATGGAGTGTTCATCAGAGGGGGCGGTTCTCATACGATAGCTAACAATCATTTTTCCAGCTATCCGGGGCATTTTTCTACACGTGGGAATGGGATTCATTTGTTAGCGACTAAGGATAATCAAATGGTTGAAAATGAGATGACTAACGTGCAAGACGGTATTTATTTAGATGAATCTTCTAATAATCAGATCGTAAATAATACCATCAGTGAATCCAGATATGCGACTCATTTTATGTTTTCATCTAATAATTTCGTAGACAACAATCATTTTTTTAACAATATTAATGGGATTATGGCGATGAATTCTAAAGGAATTGACATTCAAGAGAACCTTTTTGAAAAGCAGCTGAATTACCGAGGATTTGGCGTATTAATTTATGAAACAGAAGACGTTCAATTACATAATAACAAGCTACTTTATAATCATAATGGCTTGTCGCTTCAATCTTCAAGTCGTGTTTCTGTAAAGAACAATCTCATCGCTGGCAATTATATCGGCCTCATTACAGAAGGAAAGAATAGCGACATTAAACTGAGTGAGAACCATTTTGAAGGAAATATTATTCAAACGAAGCTGACGGGAGAGCCCTTCCCTCTTGATGATGGCAAGATGGGGAATTATTGGGATGATTATCATTCTTATGATTTGAATGGCGATGGAATTGGTGAAGTTGCCTATAATGGTAGCTCTGGCTATAGTGAACTTCTTCACCAGTATCCGCATTTACAGTTTTACTTTGAAAGCCCTGCTATGACCGTTTGGCAATCAGTGGAGAAAATGTTTTCACTTCAAAGTGATAGTGGTAACGTAGATCGGTTTCCAGTAGTCAAGCGTGCGAAAGAATTTGAGATTCCATATTTACTTCTATTGATGATTCCTGTAGGGATGACGATGTACATATGGAGGAAGAAAAGGAGAGAATCATAGTGAACCGTATATTTTTAGGAATGGCTGCTTCTGCGATGCTGTTGACGGCTTGCGGAAAAGAACAAACGTATGAACCAGTAGAGATTAATCCAGATATTGATGTCTGTGATGTTTGTAATATGAGTATTACAGAGTCTCAATATGCAACAGAAGTGCTTTTAAAGGACGGATCGGTAGAAACATTTGATGATATCGGTTGTATGGTGGAGTATTTAAATGAGCAGGATGAGAAGACAATTGGAGAAAAGTATGTTCGAGATGCTTTAAGTGGTGATTGGGTGAAATTGAATAAAGCTACTTTTCTATACAATAAAGACTATTGGACGCCAATGGCTTATGGTGTCGTTTCTTTTTCCGATCAGTCCTCAGCTGAAGACTATATGAAAAAGGAAGGAAAAGGTGAAATCATGACGTTAGAGGAGGTCATGAAGCATGATTGGGGTGGCCAACAGTGACAGCTTGGACGATTGCCCGTCATGAAATGAAATTAGCTTTTAGAAGTAAATGGCTTCTTGTGTTTGCTGGCTTGTTTACGTTGCTTGCTGGCATCATTATTTTTTTTACTGGTCAGTCTAGCGGCGAATTTGATGGGTTTACTAGAAGTACTGCTAGTTTATTGAATCTTTCGCTGTTTTTACTTCCATTATTAACGTTACTTGTCGGTAGTTTGCTTATTGCCGGAGAAAAAGAGGATGGTCGTTTAGGCTTACTGCTCACTTATCCCCTGTCTTCGATGTCTGTGATTGTGGGAAAATATATTGGTCTTGCGGTGTCGCTTATTTTTGTTTTACTGCTAGGTTATGGCGTATCGGCCTTGTTGTTTTTTCAAGCGTCCGGAAGTAACTTTTCGTTGTTATTCGTCTTCTTGGGGATTTCGGTGTTATTAGTTCTGATGTTTTTATCTTTATCTCTATTAACTGGAATTATGGCAACAGGACGGCTTCAAGCATTAGGAATGGGGTTATTTTCATGGGCGTTTTTTGTCCTTTTTTATGAATTTATTATTATGGCTGCGACGATGATTGTTGGGCCGACAATGGTTTTACCGATTCTTACCGTCTCCGTTTTTTTGAATCCTGTGGAGCTGATTCGCGTATTTACCGTTTTATTTCTTGGAAGCGGCACTATCTTTGGTCCCTCTGTTTATGATTTTACGGTTTGGGCGGAAGGCGGCGCTGGAGTCGTTATGTTCGTGATTGCTTGCCTAATTTGGACGGTCACCCCCCTATTGCTCGCCAACTTTCTGATGAATCGAGGGAAAACATTATGATTAACTTTCGTGAAGTTAGTAAATCTTTTCATAAAAAACAGGTGATTCATCCTCTATCATTTACTGTTGATGCTGGGGAATGTATCGCTCTCTGTGGGGGCAATGGAGCGGGAAAAAGTACGATCATTAAAATGATGACAGGTATTTATACGCCAGATACTGGAGAGATTTTATTAAATGGCCAGAAATCAGGAGATAAGAAAGCAGATTTTCGTTCGCAGTTTGCTTATATGCCGGATGACTTATCGGCTCCTCCCTTATTAACCGGCCGGGAAACGTTAACGTATTTTGCAGATTTACAAAATGCGGATCGCCACCAAGTGAATGAACTACTTGCCCTTGTTGGATTAAGTGAGCATGCCGATAAGAAAGTGAAATCGTATTCAAAAGGGATGCAGCAGCGGATATCCTTTGCTCAAAGCTTGCTATCACAGGCCCCTATTTTAATTTTAGATGAGCCAACTAATGGCCTCGATCCATACTGGGTGCATCGTATGAAAGAAATCATTGTGGAGAAAAAGAATCAGGGACAGACGATTCTTTTTACAACACATATATTATCTGTCGTTGAGGAATTAGCGGATACACTGGCATTTTTACAGGATGGCCGTTTACTCGTTCATCAAAAGGTGCAGACATTATTACAGCAACATGCTTCTCTTGATGAAGCTTTGTTTAAAGAATATAGCAAATAAAAAACCCGGCTTGATACGCCGGGTTTTTTATTATTTATTGAGCTTCGTGCTTCATCTCTTCTTCTTGCTTCATATCGCCATGCTCGCCTTCACCGTGTTTCATGTCGCCCTCTTGCTCTTGCTTTTGTTTCTTTTTCATATAGCGTTCATGAGCTATTTGATCGATATCTTCCACTGTTGCTGGTGTGGCATTTTGGTGTTTCGTTGTAAATGTATTCACACTTTCCTCATCTTTGAAAAAGGCAAAACCGTAGTTCATCGGTGTTTTCACGTCTGTTTTCATGATTTTTGCTTCATCGAATGACACCCAATCTAAACCGTTAAAATCACGAACAAATTGTTCTTTTGCAGGTTTATCTGCATCTCTTTCATAGTTCAGCATACAGCCGATATCGTCAAAGAAAAGCGTCTCGCCATCTTCTGTAACAATTTTGGCTGTAAATTGCCCCATGTCTTCGCTCTTCATATAGGCTTTCATATCACAAAAAGCACATGTTGACTTTTCATTAGGTTCGCCATCTTCATGCTGATGAGCCGTTTCTTCTTTTACTTCTTCTGTTGGAGTCGTCTCCGCTTGTTGTTCGGTTGCCGCTTTTTCTTCCGTTGCTGGTTTAGGC
Source organism: Bacillus sp. FJAT-52991 (assembly GCF_037201805.1). GTDB lineage: Bacteria > Bacillota > Bacilli > Bacillales > Domibacillaceae > Bacillus_CE > Bacillus_CE kandeliae. Next base: position 1,754,794 of record NZ_CP147404.1, read on the forward strand.
TCCTCCGCTTTTTCATTGCTAGAGCAAGCCGCCAGACTTAATGCTGCAGCAGCAGTTAATACATACAATTTTTTCTTCATTTTGTATTCCCCCTATATTGTTTCTACATGTTAAGTATAGGAAGAAATTGTGAGAAAAGAATGAAGAAAGTGAGATGATTTGATGAAGTGGTAAAAAAACTAAAAATAGGAAACCCCCAACGGTTATTTCCATTGGGGGTTTTTCGCATAACATCCAGTGTTATGACTGGTCAGTTTCACTAGGCAGAGTCTTTCCTAATATAAAGTGCAGCTTTCCATTTAGATTGAATCGGTTGTAAGTTAATCATAAGACATTCTCCTTTCTCATTTCCATAGTTGGATTAAAATAGGTGATTCATTTGTTCTTGTTGCTTGTTTCGCATCTCGTCATAAATCTCTTCTACACGTTGTTCATGGATATACTCTTCCACGGTTTTTTCACGTTTTTTAATCGTGATAATGACAAAAATAAGATTGATCGTCATTCCTTCTCACCTCCTTTCAGCGAGCAATGAAAGCTTCTGCCTCGGAAGTATGTGAAAGCTGACCAGTTCCAGAACACGTGTCTGACGAAAATAGAATTGAAAGATAATTCTCACCTTTCTAATTATATCCAAACCGTCTTTAAAATGCTATTAATTTTTGAAAAAAATATAGAGAGAGGTTTTCCCTCTCTCTACATTACTTCGATAACTGTTTTTTTATGAATGATGGAGCCTCTTCTTTACTGATTTGTTCGAATATTGGAGACATATCATTTTTTCCATAATAAGCGATTGTGTAGGAGTCATTTTCTTCCCCTGTATTAGCAATCGGAAGTAATTTCTCAATTTGCCCCTTATCTTTTATTTTTATTTGGTTGATAGAAGGTTTCACTTGACCGTATTCATCAATAGAAGCATAAGGATCTTCGCTATTTAATGTTTCAAATACGACAGCATAGCCGATATCATGAGGCATTACTCTTGCCTGCTCTAATAATCCTTCTTCTTCAAGCCATTTCTCGACATCATGATAAACTTTTTTCCAAGGTACATATATGGCTTTCTCGTCGTCAAAATAAATAGAAATCGCACCCCAAACATTTGTATTCTTTGTCTTTATTAGATTTTCTTTCTTCATTTCTTCTTTTAGCAATGCGACCAGTTCGTTCATTTGTTTCGGATTTGTAAGTGTTAAGTGTTTGTTATAAAATAACTCCGACGAGAAATCAATACTATCAATATTGTTATTATCCATACTTAATAAAGGGTATTGATTATATTTAAATTCTTCTGAACCAGCTATTTCATTAAGCCATTGATCGTATTGATCGACAGGAACATTATATTCTCGGATGATTTTCTTTCCGTTATCTGTTTTATAAGAAAAGACGACGGGGGTAACGTCTTTTAACTGATAGGATTTGTTTTTAATTGCTTGCTGATGAAACTCAGTGATTTTCTTCACGTTCACTGGATCCTTGTAAAAATTTGAAGGCTGGATTTCATTTGTGCCTACAAGACCAACATGATTGGATCCATAGATTCCATCAGAAAAATAAGCTTCTTCTATTTTCGTGACATCTGGAATCTTATTTTCATATGTTCCATCTAAAGTATGAATGGACAGGCTTAATAACAGGATAGCTCCAATAAAAAATAAGTAACCTTTCCAATAGATGAATACTCTCGTTGTTTTTTCAACAATCATTCTAGCAGCAAAATAGCTTAAAAATGAGAAAGTAATTAGCCCAAATGCAATCCAAGGCAAAGTGTACTGGATGGTACTAAAGTACAGACCACCGAATAACATCGCCAAAAACGTACAGCTATAGACAAACAATGGACGCAGTTTCGGAAAAGCAAGGGCGAGTGTCGCTGTTTCAGTTGGCCGACGTTTATAGGCTATTAATGCGACAAGTAAGAATAGGATCGCAATGCCGCTATAAATGAGCCATTCCCACCATTGTAATGGAAGGTCAGTCGCAGAATAAATGCGAGAAAAAATGATAAAACGTTCGAGATTAAAAGTTAAATAGTATTCAGCAGAAAACCCATGAAGTAAAAATTTAAGGTTATAAACCGATAATATGATAAATCCACTTGGCAAAAGAAACAGGGCATATGTGAACAAGATTTGCATAATGGACATCCCTGTGAGCATCCCTGAGAAAATGGCTGCCGAATAAATGACGAAGTTCCAAAACAGCGTAAAGCCGATCCAAATCAATATCTCAGAAGCCGAGAAATAATTGATACCAATCATCCATTGACTCACAGTAAGGACTAAAGCCGTTGCTACAATCGGAATCATCATAAAAATGAATCCACATATCGTGTATTGATAAAATAAAGTCGATCGCGAAACTGGTAAACTATGCATAAAATCAGCAGCGGCTTTGACATGCAAATAACGGAAGGCAAAAATAGCAAAGGCGACCGGAGCTGTTATAATCAGCATCGTTTGCATATCAGTTGATAATTGAAATACGGATGAAAGGTCATTAATGAACGGCCCCTCGTCATTCGTATGCTTTATGATCAGCTGCAAAGGAACGATGAAAAATAGAGAAAGAAAGTAAAGCAAACTGAGCCAGCCTAATACTTTCGCCTTCTGTCTCCAAATGCCTTGATTAAAAAACAAAATTGTTGACACCATATCCTGCTTCCTCCATTTCGTATGAGAATATTTCCTCAAGAGTGATCGGCAGCACATCTAATAGCAATGGATCGAAGACAGAAACATCGGCATGAATTTTTTTCTCTTTTCCTTTGACGATGAAAATATGGATGCTGCCACGTTGATCGTGATGAATGATATTGATTTTATCCAAAAATTGCGAAGGGATCTCTCCTCGAAAAGCGACTTGGATTTTGTGTAAATTACTTTTTAATTCATCCAGTTCTCTCTCTAACAAAACAGTCCCTTGATGTAAAATAGCTACATGATCACAAATATCTTCAAGCTCCCGTAAATTATGAGAAGAAATAAGAATTGTCATATTCCTCTCTGCCACATCCTCCATTAACAGCTGCTTAATTTTCTTTCTCATGACAAGATCTAATCCATCTAAAGGTTCATCTAATAGTAAATAATCCGGCATGCAGCATAAAGCGAACCAAAAAGCGGCCTGGCGTTGCTTTCCTTTTGATAATTGATGTAGCCTTACATGTAAAGGAAGGTCAAAAACGTTTCCTAATTGTTCAAAGCGATGCTGATTCCATTTTTGATACACTTGCTGATAAAAATAGGCCATTTGCTTAATCGTATATTGAGCAAAAAAGTAAGGGATATCGGGTAGAAATAAAACTTCCTGCTTTAATTCTGGATGATTAGCTACTTCCTGACCATTCACACATACTTTTCCGCTATCTGGATCAATAATGCCTGCTATGGCTTTTAACAACGTGGTCTTCCCTGCCCCGTTTGACCCAAGTAATCCGAAAACAGAGCCTTTTGCCACGGTTAAATTTACTTGAGCTAAAGCCTTTGAATGTCTAAAGACTTTTGTCAAATCACGAACTTTAATCAAAGCTCTTCCCTCCTTTTATGCTCTGTTCCGCTTTCTCTGCTAATTCCGTTATTTCTTTTTTACTAATTCCTAAATATAATGCTTCGGAAATTAAGGCTAATAATTCATTTTTCAATTGCTTCACCCTCTGTTCATTCCCAGTATTTTTTTGAGCTTTAACGAAGTTTCCTTTTCCAGGAAGAGAATAAATAAATCCTTCCCGTTCTAACTCTCTATATGCCTTTTGAATGGTATTCGGATTAATCGCTAGGTCACCTGCTAGTTGTCGAACAGAAGGAAGCTGTTCATCTGGTTGAAAAACATTGTGCATAATCATTTCCTTTATTTTCTCTGTCAGCTGTTCATAGATAGGTTTCCGACTTTTAATATCAAGAACAATCACACTCAAATACCTCCTTTCACTGTATCAACTGTATTAATTTAAATAATACACTTAATACAGTTTGTTTTTCAATCCTTTTTTTGATTCAGGTGGAAAACTTTGAGAAAGATTGGTCGTTATTTTTCTTATTCTTTTGTCAGAGGAAGAACAGAAACTGCAACGAATTGCTGAATGTGTATTTACAAGGATAAGGAAAACGCACCCTACCGAGGAAGTATCTTTAAAAGCATAAAAAGCCCCGAATCATGGACTTTTATTAGCATCCAAGATTCGGGGAGCGATTTACTTACTAGGTTTAGGCAACTTTTTATTTTCTGTGCATATACTTTTTCAGCATTGTTTTTGTCTCTAAATCGGCAAAGCAGGCTTCGACACTATTCAAATAAATTTGTTTATAATCTTCAAAACTAATATTAAATTCCTTGAATACAATATTACATTCATTTGCCATATTTGTAGCTGATACCGTTCTGTTATCCGTATTAATTGTTACTTTTATTCCATCCTTATGAAAATGATAGATCGGATGTTCATGATAATTGTTTACCGCTTTTGTTTGAACGTTACTTGTCGGACACATTTCAAGCACAACTTGTTGTTTCCTAACTATTCTGTATGCTTCATCGCAATCCTTAATAAATACTCCATGTCCTATTCTTTCAGCACCTAAAAGTTCAATGGCTTCTAGTACATTTTTACCTATGCCCGTTTCACCAGCATGAATCGTTACTCGATAGCCATATTCTTTAGCTAATTTTATAGGTTCTATGAACTTTTCACAAAATCCTTCCTCTTCAGAAGCGCATAAATCTATAGCAACGACGCCCTTTCCTAGGAATTTAGCTCCCCTTTCTACTACATCAAAGGCACTCTCTACAGACATCGTTCTCATACATGAGAGTATTATATTTCCTTTTATATCGTATTTATTTTCTGCTTTCTTCATTCCATCTAAAACACTTTGTATGATTTCTTCTACATCCAAGCCTCTCTGAGTGTGAAGTAAAGGAGCAAATCTAACCTCCATATATTTCACATTTTCCTTTGCAGCATCTTCAAAAAGCTCAAAGGAAATTCTTCTTAGGCTCTCTTTTGACTGCATGACTAAATTAGGAATTGCAAATTTTTCTAAATATTCATCAAGAGATTCACATTCTAATGGCGCCGTGATTTCTCTCTGGATCTCTTCAATATTATAAGATGGTATATTAATGTCCTCTCTCTTTGCTATGTCAATTATTGTTTCAGATCTAAGACTTCCATCTAAATGACAATGAAGTTCGATTTTAGGCAACTCTACAAAATTCATAACTTCCTCCTAGTTTTATGTTAGTTGAAAAATAAAAACAAAAAAATTCCTGATCACAGAGAAAATACAAGTACATGTACCTTCTCCGTAATCAGGAATTATTGGTTCCTGGTAGAAACCTCCAAACCATATTATTGGAGTTATACGAAAAAATTTTTTAATCGATTTTGTAAAAGGATAATTGAATTTATTTATATTGTCAAGTAGGGGAATGTCATTTAACGAATGTCCAGATTCCCTAAACTCATTTAAGTATTTCCCCCCTACATGACAAAGCCCCCCCATATTACGGGGAAGGTAAAGACGTCAATATTGATCATTTCTTAAACGATCAATATTCTATCTTCTACACAAAACGTGATTATTCTGATGAGCGTACAATATCCGCTTTTTTATCTCTTTCCTTATTTTTCTTAACATTAAAGAACATATGTAGCCAGTGCTCTCTGGACATCAAAAATGCTGTCGTCCTTTCTAAACTGTTTGGCAATAGGGTTCTCATTTCCGGAAATCCAAATTAATAATTCCGCCTCTAAGTCAAAAGTTCCTGCTGTTTCTACGCTAAAATGAGTGATGCTTCGATACGGTATAGAGAGATATTCTATTTTCTTTCCTGTTACGCCTTGCTTATCAATTAATAGTAAACGTTTGTTACTAAAAACGATTAAATCACGCAAAATTTCAAATGCTACTTCAATTTTTTCTCCCTCAGCCACGATGAGTTCCAACGTCTTCTCTACCGTTTTAATATCCGCTTCCGTAGCATTGCCAATTAGACCATCAAATAATCCCATGTTTTCCTCCCGATGTTTAAGTTTAATAAACGTCTTCTAATGCTTTTCGAAGCAATCCCATGCTTCGATCAAGATCCGTCTTTACCTGTTTTTTATACAGCTTTGCTTTTTCATAGTCGGCAAATTGATAAATGACTACTTCTTTGTATTTCGCCCCTTCTTGCAGCTTTTTATGTCTTTTTAGTATCCCATCATCGATTAACTCATGCAGCGAACGATAAATTTCCGAATGATTCGGTTCATAGCCGTACTGTTTAAATGTTGCTTTTAATTCATCCATCGCCTGCATGCCATATAAACGATTTTCTTCGACAAACTTAATCATAAATAACTTTAAAAAGGCCCGCTGTTTAATTAGAAATTTCCCTTCACCTCTTGGCATCATATTCACCTCTTGATCCTTTATTTGCTTGTATATCCACTTATATTTTATTTTAGCAAATTTATTGGTATAGAACGAATGTTTTATTTTTATTTGAATTTTGCACATAATGTTATATTAAAATAAACAGGCACCTATTTATAGATACCTGTTACGTTTGCAAATATGGTTTTGTTTTCTGGATGATCATTTGAACAGCTTTCGCGTTTGTTGCGTACATTTTTTTCGTTTTTGGGCAGTCTGTCGCAAGGGCAAATGATTCCATATCCGCGACAAATTTCTTCAAATTGGCTAGCAATAATGGTCGTTCTTGAGGAGCAGCTGGTTGAAGAAGATCATCGAATAAATCTACATGTAACTCTCCATAAGCATTAATCTGGCCAATAAATACATTTTCAAGCGATACACCTGCTGTTTCAAGCTGCTCATTTAACCATTCTTTCGTTTTGCCGCTCTCCGCTAGCGCATCGTGTAGCAACCGGCCATCCATAATGATCGTATGAGGTTCTTTTTCATTGATTGGTGTGAGTTGTAAGTCACTTCTTGTGAGTGGACGTTTATCTTTCTTTAATAAAGCATTTAAGCTACCATCTTGTTCTAGGACGGCATATTCTACATCAGCAATGGAAAAAATATCTTTCTTCCGCAGTAACGATAATAACTCGTCGATTGTATATTTTTCTTTCTTCAAATTATCTTCTAATACTTTGCCATCTTTAATAAATATCGTCGACTTCCCGTCAATGACACCTCTGATCGATTTACTTTTTAATGCTAAATATCCGGCAAGTAATGGAATAAGCCCCCAAACAATAATAGCGATGAGCCCATCGACGACCGATCGCTCTCTAACCGTTGAAACTTCAGCTGCAATGCTACCGATTGTAATCCCTGTGATATATTCAAAAAACGATAATTGGGAAATTTGCCTTTTCCCAATGATTTTTGTAATAACAAATAAGACAACGAGAAATGAAATGGATCGAAGGGCAACATCTAACCATTGGGGCAAGGAAATCACTCCTTTTCTTAAAATCCTTGATATTGTGGTTCATGATTTTCAAGTTCATAAATGCGTTTATTCATTTGTTCAATTACTTCATGAAGAGACATCATGCTTTCATGAAAGATCTCCTTCGCTGTCGGATCATCTGACATAAGTGCTAATTTGCTAAATACAGCCTCTGCATGTTTAAGACCAGCTGTGCAAGTCTTCACATCGGATGCAATGGTCATTTCCAAGCTCCTTTACTGTATATATTCGATTGAAACGGCATGAGCGATACAGGGAATGGACTCATTTTGTTGGAAAGAAAGCGGAGAAAGTAAAGCTCCAGTTGCAACTAATAGCATCCTTTTGACTTCGCCCTTTTTCATCCGCTTTAACAAATGACCATAACCGACAACGGCTGAGCATCCAGCCCCACTTCCTCCTGAAAATACTGGTTGAGAATCTTTATAAATCATTAAACCGCAATCTTGAAATTGTTGATCAGTAATTGGAATCCCGCGTTCTGTCAGCATCTCAAATGCAATACTTCGCCCAATGGACCCTAAATCTCCTGTGACAATTAAATCATAGTAAGACGGATCCAGCTTTAGTGATGTCAGATGAGCGATAATCGTATCAACGGCTGCAGGGGCCATTGCTCCTCCCATATTAAAAGGGTCAGTTAATCCCATATCGACTACTTTGCCGATAGTGGCTGAAACAATAGCAGGACCATCGCCTTCTTGAGCAATCACTGCCGCCCCTGCTCCAGTAATCGTCCATTGTGCAGTTGGAGGCTTTTGTCCGCCATATTCGGTTGGATAGCGAAACTGCTTTTCAACCGCAGCATTATGACTTGATGCCGCTGTTAAAACATAATTCGCTCCTTTGTTGTTCACAATGAAGGAACTTAAAGCTAGTCCCTCCATAGAGGTGGAACAGGCACCAAATAACCCCATATAGGGAATACCTAATGCTCGGGCACCAAAGCTTGTAGGGGTAATTTGGTTGATTAAATCTCCCCCAAGAAAAAATTCAATATCTTCTTTTTTTAAATTACTTTTTTCCATTGCACGAAAGCAAGCTTCTTCAAGTAGCTTACGATGGGCTTTCTCATAGCTTTCTTGCCCAATCCATAAGTCTCCATGAAGAATATCGAAGTCATCCGCTATTTTTCCATTGCTCTCAAAAGGACCGCCAACAACACCAGTTGATAAGATGACAGGTTTATTGGAAAAGATCCATGTTCGCTGCCTTTCCACGCTTTCACCTCCCATTTAATTTGAATTTAGCACATATTGTTTTATGATTTATTTATTTTTTATATTGCGGTTCTTCTTGCTCTACTTCTTGAATGCGAGGTTCTAGCGTATCAATAATGGCTTGCGTTTGAGTGGCTGTTGTTTGATACAACTGCTTTGCTTGTTGATTGTCTGTTGCAAGACTAAAGCTTTCTAAGCTGGCTTGGGCACTTTTTAATCCTGCTAACGTCGTTTTCAAATCATTAATAACGGTCATCTGTGGTACCTCCCTTTAGTTGAATTCTTTACTAGCATGAGCTATTTTTAAAAAAATATTTTTGGGAATTGTTGTTAATAAACTGAAATTTACAAATTATTTCTTTATTCTGTATGTTAAAATGATGAATAGTAACTACATGCATAGGGGGAAGATTCATCATGGCGTTTCATCTTGCTAAAAGAATGGAAGCATTTGGTCCATCTATTTTTAGTGAACTAAAAGCTTATAAATTAAAAAAACAAGCAGAAGGAAAAAAAATCATCGACTTAAGCTTAGGCAGCCCTGATTTGCCACCCGCTCCTTTTGTAAGAGAGCAGCTTGCCGCTCTTGCAGCTGAGCCGGATCAATACGGCTACACTTTATCAGGTACGCAAGAGTTTTATCAGGCGGTTGCAAACTATTACCAACGTGCGCATGGAGTGGAGATTGACGCTTCAACAGAAATCGTTCATGCGATGGGCTCTCAAGAAGGTCTCGTTCATTTGCCGCTCGTCTTTGCGGATCCTGGTGACATCATTCTTGTAACAGATCCGGGTTATCCTGCCTATGAAGCGGGATTAGCTGTCGCAGGGGCCGAGCCGTATTATATGCCACTTTTGAAAGAAAATCATTTTTTGCCTGATTTAAAAGCTATTCCTGTCGACATCGCCAACAAAGCACGGATGATGATTTTAAATTATCCTGGTAACCCTGTTCCGGGGCTAGCTACCGAGCAGTTTTTTAGTGAAGTGATCGAATTTGCCAGAAAGCATCATATTGTCGTCTTACATGATGCGGCTTATTCAGAATTTTATTTCGATCATCAAACGCCTCTCAGCTTTCTAGCTGTTCCAGGCGCAAAAGACGTTGGAATGGAAATTAACTCTTTATCAAAAAGCTTTAGCTTAGCCGGTGCTAGAATTGCTTATATTGCAGGCAATAAAGATATGATTCAAAAAGCGGCTCAATTGAAATCTAATTTAGACTATGGAGTGTTTGCTCCGGTTCAAGCAGCTGGAATAGCAGCTCTCGACCACGCGGAGGAAATCGGCCAGTTCGTTCGAACAACTTATGAAAGTCGTCGCAATGTGTTTATTGCAGCGCTAGAGAAAATTGGTTGGAGGGTGGACAAACCATCTGGCGGCATGTTCATCTGGGCAAAGATTCCTGATGGCTGGACGTCAAAAGAATTTTGTTTTGCCTGCATTGACGAAGCTGGAGTTGTCATGGTTCCTGGACCGGCATTCGGACAAAACGGCGAAGGTTACGTCCGAATCGCCCTCGTTCATTCGGAAGAAATCTTAAAAGAAGCGGCTGAAAAGTTACAATCCGTGATTGAGGTTCCTAGGCTTCTATAACTAAAATGGCTGCCTTCATGATAGTTAGATTATGAAGGCAGCCACACCTATTTTCAGCGATAAAAATTAATCTGTGGGCAAGCAGAGTAACGAGCCAAATAAGTGGCTATTTTCTTTCCTATGGCTTATATATATAATAGGATATGTGTGTGTGTGTTTGGATTATAAAGTAGAGATTATGCTTAGTGAATAATGAGGGGTTATATGAAAGAAACTGCGAAAATAAAATCTTTAAAATTGTCAACTTTCCAGCTAATTGTTGTACTTTACTTCATAGGGGCACTATTATCTACTGGGTTATTACTTCTTCCTATCGCGCATAAGCCGGGTGTTGAATTAGCCTTTATCGATGCCTTATTTGTAGCTGTTAGTGCACTTAGTGTAACCGGGTTATCCCCTGTTGGAACAGTCGAGACATTTAGTACAGTTGGCTATTTCTTTATTCTCTTTATTTTGCAAGTCGGCGGTATCGGTATTATGACACTCAGTTCGATTATTTGGCTACTAGTCGGAAAACGAATTGGTATGCGTGAGCGACAACTAATTATGGCGGATCAAAATCGGACTGATTTATCTGGACTTGTCAAATTAATGAGAGAAATCTTTTTGCTCATTCTTAGCATTGAGGCAATAGGTGCCCTCATTTTAGGGACTTATTTCTTGCAATACTATCCAACAGCGTCAGAGGCTTTTCTTCATGGAATATTCGCATCGATCAGCGCAACAACCAATGGAGGATTTGATATTACAGGCCAATCCCTTATTGTTTATCAAGATGATTATTTTGTCCAGTTCATTAATATGGTATTAATCGTTCTTGGAGCGATCGGCTTCCCTGTATTAGTTGAAGTGAAAGATTATTTAACGTATCGAGGCACCCATAAATTCCGTTTCTCACTTTTTACGAAGCTAACAACAACGGTTTATGCTGCATTAGCTATTTTTGGCGCCATCGGTATTTACCTGCTAGACCGATATCACTTCTTTGCGGATAAATCTTGGCATGAGTCATTGTTTTATGCTACTTTCCAGTCAATTGCAGCTAGAAGTGCTGGATTAACCACTCTTGATTTAAATGAATTTTCGACAGCTACCTTGCTGTTTATTTCAACATTAATGTTTATCGGGGCCTCCCCAAGCAGTGTAGGTGGCGGATTGAGAACAACTACCTTTGCCATTGCCATGCTAAGTGTTTACTTTTTTGCTCGCGGTAAAAACACGATAAAGATTTTCAATCGAGAAGTTCATCCAATTGATATTCAACGCTCTTTTGTCGTCATAACGACTGGATTTTTCATTTGGGGCGGGTCGATCATTCTTCTTTCGTTTTTAGAGCCTAGCTTACCTATTGTGAAAGTCGTCTTTGAAGTATCCTCCGCCTTTGGAACTACTGGATCTTCATTAGGAATCACTGCAGACTTAGGTACACCAGCCAAGCTATTATTAATTTCTTTAATGTTTATCGGTCGAATCGGGCTGTTTTCGTTACTATTCGTCATTCGTGGCCGTGAAATTAAAGAATCTTATCATTATCCGAAAGAACGGATTTTAATAGGTTAAAAACAAATGTACATAAAAAACAAGTGCAGCTCATCATGATGACTTGCACTTGTTTTTTAATATAATAATGGAAAAAGCCAAGGTAAAATCATCGACGTAATAATCCCAGCAAACCCCATCGCTGCTCCTGAAACCGCTCCTTGTATAGGCCCTTCAGCCACCGCTTGTGACGTTCCGATTCCATGAGCGACTGTTCCGATCGATAACCCTCTTGAAAACGGATCGGTTATTTTCATCACATTTAACAGCAATGGTCCAAAAAGGGCTCCAAACATCCCAGCTACCATCACAAAAGCGGCTGAAAGAGCGGGGTCACCACCGATCACTTTCGCAACTTCGATAGCAACGGGCGTAGTGACAGCCTTAGTCGCTGCTGTGGCAGCAATCGTTTTTGATAAACCGAATGCTTTCACAAGCCAGACCGCTGAAGCAATCGTCGAGATGGTTCCAATTGTCAAGCCAATAAAAGCCGGAAGGAGTCGGGACATGAGCACCGCTCGGTTATGATAAAGTGGAACCGCCAATGCAACGGTTGCCGGTCCCAGTAAATATGTCATTATGTCTTTTGCCGGTGTGTACTCCTCATACGATATCCCACTGAGTAGCAAAATGACAATGATCATCGCCGTACTCAAAAATACAGGAGCCGTAAATGGTGATGGAAAACGGAAGGACAATTTTCTTGATAGCCAATAAACAGCGACCGTCAAGAAAATACTAAACAATGTGATGCTGTTCATGACTGGCCTCCTTCCTTTTACTTTTTTCCGATAAAACTTGAGTGACTGCCCCAGTTATCACTAGACCAATCACTGAACTACCAAAAATGACAACAGCGAGTACCGCACCACTAGTTTTAATCAAACCACCATACATCATCAAGCCAACGGCAATAGGGACAAAAAAGAAAGAAAGATGCTTATTTAAAAAAGAAGCTCCCCTTTCAATCCAATGGATATTGATCACGTTGGTCATGAGAAGAATAAAAAGTACCATCATCCCAAATACATTTCCAGGAATAGGTATGTTTAAAAAATCAGTCACCCAATAGCTTGTTTCATTAATAAGCCATAATAAAGCAATTTGAAGAATAAACGTCACTCCATCTCTCATAGCTGCACCTCTTTCTTACCGAAATCATGGCGACCTTTTTTATCATTTTTCATTAATGGAGTAGCTATTTAACGTTGGAGGTGCTTGTAAATGACTTGGTCTGGCAGCTGTGAACACTTGAAGGTCATTCCATGGAGATTCAACGATCATTCCTCGATGCTGATTGTAACAGGAATCCTTTAGTTCATTGATTTCATAAATAGGTGCCATACAACAATCGGTTTGTTGACTAAAGAGAACCCAATCATCAAATGACCTTGATTGAAATAATTGACATACTTCTTTATACACTTGGTTTCCCTTTTCTGCTTTTTCAAAATGATGCGGAAGCCATTCTTGCTTTTGCACAGCATCGCAAAAGTTCGACCAAAACTGGGGCTCGAGGGCTGCTAAACTAATAAACCGCTGATCTTTCGTTTCATAAATATGATAGGAAATCAGATTCCCATCTAGCTCCGGTACCCCATTCCCTTGTGGATACTGCATATGAGTCGTTAATAAACTCATCACCGCATCTGTAATCGCCAAATCAATATAGCTTCCCTGTCCATCTCTTTCTCTTTTTAATAAGGCGGCGATAATCGCTTCAGAAGCAGCTAGTCCGCCAATTAAATCAGCAAAAGTGAGCGTTGGATGCACAGGACGTCCACTTTCATCCTTCATTTGTGACAGCATTCCACTTAAAGCCATGTAATTTAAATCATGACTTCCAAGCGTGCTAAGCTCCCCTGTTTGACCGTATCCAGTAAGAGAACAATAAACGAGACTAGTGTGCAAATGTCTCAACTCTTCATAGCCCAATCCAAGACTAGCCATTACTCCAGGCCGAAAACTTTCTACCACTACATCTGCCGAATGAATGAGATCCATGACCTTTTGTTGATCTGTTTTATTTTTTAAATCAAATGCTAGACTCTCCTTATTGCGATTGTTCCCTTGAAACACTTTCCCATCCGATAACGCACGAGCTGGCTCTCCTTTAGGTCGCTCTATTTTTATCACCTCTGCACCTAAGTCTCTTAATCGAAGAGTGGCATATGGTCCAGGAAGATATTGAGTGAAATCCAATACTTTTATTCCGCTAAGCATGTTTCTTCCCCCCCTATTCTGATAAAAAAGAAGCTGTCCTATAGATAAGAGACCTCACTCAGAAGAAGCGGAGGACCATCAAATCGAGGACAGCTGAACTCTGAAGATCGGTGTATATTTTACCTCAACAATATTTATCCCGCATTAACGGGCTGTAAACGCCCGATCCGTTCAACTAACAATCAGTGGGGGGTGAAGAAAGCCCCCACTGATTGAAGTTTCACTTTATAAATAGGGTCCCTTCATATTGGATCACCTATTGGTCAAATTTATTTGTCCAGCTCTGCCTCCTACACACTCGACTTCGCTTTTCTATTATGGAAACAACGGTTAGGAAGATGATGATTAATTAACGAATCGCCCCGTCTTTCCTTGCTCTTCCCAGTAGTCATTTCGAAGGTGGATTTTTTGTATTTTACCAGACGCTGTTTTTGGTAACTCATCGACAAATGTCACGCCTGTAATCGCTTTAAAGTGAGCTAAGTGATTTCTTGAAAATTGGATTAAATCCTTCTCACTTAATTCGGCAGCCGACCGTTTAACAACAAATGCATGCGGTGTTTCCCCCCATTTTTCATGAGGAACGGCAATGACTGCTGCTTCTAACACATCCGGATGCTCATATAGTACTCCTTCTACCTCTATGGAAGAGATATTTTCGCCACCACTAATGATAATGTCCTTTTTACGGTCGACGATATCTATATGACCATGCTCATCTACTGTGCCCATATCACCTGTATGAAGCCAGCCACTTCTTAATGCTTGCATCGTTGCTTCTTCGTTTTTCCAATATCCCTTCATCACACCATTACTGCGTACGATTACTTCTCCAATTGACCCTCCATCTTTAGCGACCTCTTCCCCATGTTCATCCACTACTTTTACTTGGCTGCCAATCATCGCATAACCAGCTTTTGCTTTCATGCGATATTGATCCTTTAACGGTAAATCTACAAATGGTGAACGGATGGAAGAAAATAAGCTTAATGGAGAAGATTCTGTCATGCCATACACTTGAATAAACTCCCAACCTAATTCTTTCTCAACGCGGGCAACAAAGGATGGTGGTGGAGCGGATCCCGCGATAACGACACGAACATTCTTTTCGATTGGCGGAACATTTTCTTCATAATGTTGTAATAGGCTATTTAATACAGTTGGCGCCATGTTCATCACCGTTACTTTATGATTGACTACTGCATCAAAAATAGCTGACGGACTTATTTTTCTGAGACAAATATGAGTAGCCCCGTTTGCTGTATAGTAGAATGGAGACCCCCATCCATTGACGTGAAACATCGGCAAAATATGTAAGTAAATATCTCTGTCTGATACGCGAAGAGCATGCATCGAAGACATAGCGTGTAAATAATTATTTCGATGAGTGAGCATTACCCCTTTTGGATTTCCTGTTGTACCGCTTGTATATAAAAGGCTTGCTACATCGTCTTCTTCAAGTTCGACACGATCAAAAGTAAGCTCAGAGAAACGACTAAGCCAATGGTCATAATCGATTTCATTTGTTTCAATGTCTTTATAATGCACAACAATATGTTCGACCGTTGTTAATTGATCTTTGATTTCCTCTACTAGCGGATATAAATCTTGATCAACAAATAGAATTTTTGATTCGCTATGATTTAAAATAAATAAATAGTCATTTGGTTTTAAACGAATGTTTAATGGAACCATAATCGCTCCCACTTGATAGATTCCATAAAACCCCTCTAACATCTCCAATGAGTTAGGAGCGAGATATGCTACTTTATCCCCTTTTTGTACACCTAAGTCGACTAAACCTCTTGATAATTGATTGACACGAGCGTTTAATTGATTGTATGTAAATTGACGATCTTCAGAAATAACAGCGGTTTTTTCCCCGTAATATGTGACAGCACGATCTAAAAATTGCGTTAATATTAATGGCACATTCATTTCCCATCCCCCTATGACTCTTGTGAATTTTTAAAATATTCTAATAAGTAAATAGTATCATGAGGTTGAGCAAGCGTTCAATAGATTTCTGCAAATTTTGAAGAAAATTCCCAATTTATAAAGTGAAACTTCAATCAGTGGGGGCTTTCTTCATCCCCCACTGATTGTTAGTTGAACAGATCGGGCATTTACGGGCTGTTGATCCCCCATCTACACGGCTACGCTCCTTCTGCCATGTTGAGGTGGGGGCCTTACAGCCCGTTAATGCGGGATAAAAAAAGGACTGACCGATGGCATAGTGATAAGCCGCTTCAGTCAGTCCTCTATAATTAAACTAGTTGTTCTTGTTTTTTATCAGCAAATTCGACTTCAAATCCCATCTCTTCAATCATTCGATGGTCCGCTGTCGTTTCTTGACCAGCTGTTGTTAAATAATCGCCGACGAAAATGGAATTCGCTGCATATAATCCTAATGGTTGCAATGACCCTAAGTTCACTTCGCGTCCTCCGGAAATTCGGATTTCTTTCGTTGGATTAATAAATCGGAATAAGCAAAGTACTTTTAAGCAATAGCGCGGATTGAGTTCATCTGTTCCTTCAAGAGGCGTTCCGTCAATGGCATGCAAGAAATTGACAGGGATCGAATCTGCATCTAATACTTTTAAGCTACGCGCCATCGTCACTACATCTTCTTTTGCCTCTCTCATTCCAACAATTACACCGGAACACGGGGAAATGCCTTGCTCTTTTACTTTCTCAATTGTTTCTACGCGATCATCATATGTATGAGTTGTCGTAATTTGCTCATGATGATTCTTCGACGTATTAATATTATGGTTATAACGGTCGACACCCGCTTCTTTTAATTTTTCCGCTTGACCAGGCTTTAATAATCCAAGGCAAGCACAAATTTTTAATTGATACTTGTCTTTAATCTCTTTTACCGCTTCTGTTACATTGTCTAGTTCTTTATCACTTGGTCCGCGACCGCTAGCCACGATACAATAAGTGCCTGCACTTAAATCATAAGCTTGCTTCGCTCCTTTAAGAATCGACTCTTTATCCATCATGCGATATCTTTCGATTGGTGCCGATGAACGAGTCGACTGAGAACAGTAGCCGCAGTTTTCCGGACATATACCAGACTTTGTGTTGATGATCATATTTAACTTCACTTTGTTGCCATAGTAATGATGACGAATTTTATAAGTAGCATTTACTAATCCAAGCAATTCATCATCTGGACAATTTAAAATCGAAAGCGCTTCCGCATCTCCAATTTCTTGTCCCTCAAGAACTACATCCGCTAATTCATCCCATTTTGTCATTAGATAACTCCCCTTCTCTTTATTTCCACACTTCATAAAAACTTCTATACTAAAGATAAGAGAAAAAGGGGTATTAAGTCAACTTATTTTAAATTTAAGTTTACAAAAATATTATCTGTTTATATGACAAAAAAGGCCATCTCTATTGAAATGACCTCTTTTGCGCCTTATGTATGCGACTAAAATGACAACTGTTCCTGCTTCACCAATAAATAATAATTAACGGGTTCATCTTTCGTTTTAATGAGCTTAACCGCTGTGTACCCTGCATCAAATAATTGGTTGAACAGCTTGCGATAAGTCTTCTTCCACTGCAGTGCTGCTTGTGGATGAGTTTGTCTGATTTGTTGGAAGTTTTTCGGAACAGGTACTAACCATTTCTCTCCCTCTAGCTGAATATTTATTTCATCAATAGAGAGTATACCATCCGCATTCAATCCCCAAGAGGCTGCCATTTCCGCCCCTTCCTCGCTCCATTGATTCGGTTGATCTAAGTAGTCTTCTGTAATATGCCATTCAATCTGGAATCGGTCTGTCGGCATCCCTTCGCTAAAACTGTCAGGCATATCACCATAGCAATCTTCAATATACGTTCGACAAATTCCATTTAATTTAGATAAATTTAAATAGCCATTTACACTTTCTAATGGATCATATGTCCACGTAATTAACGAATAGCCTAATTTGATTGCTTCTTGTCGTTGAACCTTTTTCAAAGCATCCCCTATTCCTTGCTTTTGATAGTCGGGATGAATCCCTAAATTGTGTGAGCACAAATAACTATGGCCATCACGAAAGCCAGCAAAGCTGTAACTAAACCCTATTAATTGATCCCCTTGAAACGCTCCTAATGCTAGCCCGCCATTTTTATGAGCAATCATCGTTTGATTTTCTGGAATCGGTTCAATCCCCCAGATCAATCTTTCAAGGTCAGCCATTTGTTTAAAATCTTCATATGTTTCAAATAAACGAATTGTGTATGTATGAGACATTTTCTTCTCCCCCTCGCTGTTGAACTCTTCATTATTATATAAAAAACAAGCAGGAGACTGCTAGTATTTTTTGAGTTTTGAATGTTTGAACTCACCGGCATTTTAGGATATACTTTTTTTAGTCTTATAAGCAATTTGCTTGTTGTTAAGGTAAATAGGAGGAACTATCTTGAAAAAATCATCTATTTTCGTTTCTTTAATGGTCGCCACGGTATTTATTTTATCAGGCTGCCAAAGTGCTGAACAGGAAGGGGCCTTTTTTCATGATTATTTAGTGAACCCTTTTGTACAGCTTATTCATACGCTAGGTCAATTTTTAGGTAATTATGGATTCGCTATTATTGTAATTACTTTAGCCGTGCGTTTAATTTTATTACCACTCATGCTGAATTCAAGTAAAAAGCAGCAAATCATGAGAGAAAAGATGGAAGTCGTTAAGCCAGAAATGGAAAAGATTCAAAAACGACTAAAAGAGGCAAAATCTCAAGAGGAACAGCGAAAAATTCAGCAAGAAATGATGCAGTTGTATCAACAGCATAATATTAATCCATTTGCCATGGGTTGTTTACCTATCTTCATACAAATGCCGATCTGGATGGGATTATATTATGCCATCCGTATTTCAGAAGATATTCAAGCAGCTAATTTCTTATGGTTTAAATTAGGTGAACCGGATATTGCCATGGCGTTAATTGCTGGAATCATGTACTTCTTCCAATTCAAAGTGTCTATGATCAATGTACCTGAACAACAAAAACAGCAAATGAAATTCATTGGCCTGTTGTCACCAATCATGATCTTAGTCATATCTTTTTCTACTCCTGCCGCCCTACCACTTTATTGGGCAGTCAGTGGACTATTCCTCGTTGGACAAACATGGTTAAGTAAGAAATGGTATTCTACACATCCAGTTACAGAAGGTACTAAACAAAAGTAGGGAGCTAACAAAGCTCCCTGTTTTTTTTATTTGTCATAAAGTGAAACTTCAATCAGTGGGGGTTTTCTCCATCCCCCACTGATTGTTAGTTGAACGGATCGGGCGTTTATCCCTCACCTACATGCCTGCGCTTCTTCTGCCATGTTGAGGTGGGGGTCTTAAAGCCCGTTAATGCGGGATAAATTAAGGCTATATACCCAATATTTCTATCTTCCCGACGGATATTCTTCTAAAAAATTTCTTATTTTATTAAATTTTTACAATAGAAGCCTTGTCTTTTATATTTCTTTTAGTACAATTACCTTCAATAAGACTTTTTACTTATAAAAATAGGTAAGGTTATCACTTTATCTATTTATTGGTTTTTAGGAGGTATTTTATGCTAAAGAGGATGAGACCAAGAGCAACAAGTTCTATTCTCGCCCAGTTTGGAACGGATTCCACGATTGAAGGGCGTTTTCACCAAACACTGGCTTACAATCATTTCAACGAAGCAGATTTTTTCAGAATGGAAGAAATCTATGAAAAATTAGCTTCTTTAGAAACAGAGATGCTGGAATTATTTCAAAAGTACTTGACGAATTGCCGTGAACCACATTCAAAAGAAATTCCACAACAGGAAATCATCAACTATATCCGTCAGTTCTTTACACAAAAGCGTGATGTTAACTATGTTACAAATGCAGTATCCTTTTTCTATTTGCTAAGAAATAGCCATTATAGTTTAGGGAAATTAATTGTGATGTTTAATCAATTTAACTTTTATGTGATTACCAATACACTTCACTTCCTTGGATTGAAACCATCGACTTGTATTACGTATATGCACTCCATCCAAAAAGCCGTCAACATTGATCAAGAATTGCTAACTGAATGTTTTTCAGAACAAATGATGGAGCAAGTGATCGAAGAGATCGGCCAATTAATGGATGAAACAACGAAAATCATGTTTATTAAAGATTTAGTTCAACTGCTCGATGACCAAAATGCACAAGTGCAAACTTCAACCGTCGCAACGGATGAAATGAGAGCATCCATTAATGCAGTCGCCGAGTCCGCTTCTACTGTGTCCGAAAGAACAGGCGTTTTAGTTGATAGAACTAACTATAGTCATCAAGTGATTTCTGAGGCTTTGGATGAAATCTTTCATACAGAAACAACGTTTTCAGAAATTGTTGATAAGTTTGCTCGTCTTCAATCGTATGTATCCACAATTGAAAGTGTTGTGCAATTAATTAATGATATTGCGGATCAAACAAATTTACTCGCGCTAAATGCATCAATTGAAGCCGCTCGTGCAGGAGAACATGGGAAAGGCTTTGCGATCGTCGCACAGGAAGTACGTAAATTGGCAGAAAATACGGTTCATTCCTTGCAAAAGGTCAATGAAAATGTGACAAATTTAAAGTCGTTTTCACAAGATGTGTCGGTGTCTATCGGTGATACAGCCTTCGTTATTAAAAAAGCCGTGTCTGAAGCAAAAGACTCTTTGCCATTGTTAACAGAAATTGTTGAAACAATAAGTGACATTAACGAAGACATTAACAGCACAGCAGCCGTAACAGAGGAACAAGCGGCTACAATGGATGAGATGTCCGATAAAATGCAACAGATCGCCATCCTAACGGACAAAATACGTTCTTTAGGGAACGATACAGGTGCTGCGATCCACGGACTTGGAAAGCAAATGAATAACTTCCGTTCAAATATTATTGAAAAGAATACAATAGTTTTGTCAACCAATGCTTTATTAATGCTCTCTAAAACGGATCATTACATTTGGAAATGGAGAATCTATAACATGTTTCTCGGCTTAGAGGATATCAATCCTCAAGAAGTTTCTTCTCATATGGACTGCCGACTTGGAAAATGGTATTATGATCCACAAACCCAACAGCGTTTTAATCGACTTGAAAGCTATAAAAAGCTAGAATCTGTCCATAAAACTGTGCATGAACAGGCGAAAGAAGCAGCAATTTACTTCCAACAAAATCAACTGCCACAAGCAGAAGAGGCGTTAGTACGATTAGACGTGGCTTCTAATCAAGTTGTTGGGTATATTGATGACATTTTATCTTCATTGCCAAAGAAATAACTAGTGAGCGGAAGCCTTGTGGTTTCTGCTTTTTATTTGACATATATTTCACGTTCACTTTAAAGTAAAAGAGAAAGGTATTTATTCGTAAAAAAATGCGACAAAATGAAACTTTTTTAGTTACTTATACGTAGAACAAGTAAAATCCTAAATGGAGTGAATCATATGAGAAACGCCAATTTTATTCTATGGCGTGCATTGGTAGCGACTCCTATCGCTGCAGGCTGGGGAGCACTTGCTTTCTATCAGTGGGGCTTTTCTCCCCTCATTACTAGCATCACTAGCTTCACATTAGGAGCTGTCCTTTTCTATAGCTTAGGACGCTTAGCCAATGCACGTCTGTACAAAAAATACGGACTCGCTAGAAAAGAATATTACTTTATCCTTGATAACTTAAAAGAAGCAAAGGAAAAGTTAAGTCGACTGCAAAAAGGGTTTATTAAAGTCCGAAGCATTAACTCTTTTAAGCAGATGATTGAACTAAATCGGTTAGTGCGACGAATTTTTTCCATCGTGAAGAAGGAACCGCAACGCTTTTATGAAGCCGAAGCCTTTTTCTACTCTCATCTTGATTCAGTGGTAGAACTTTCTGAGAAATATGCCGCTTTAAATAGTCATCGAATGAAAAATGAATCCGTCAAGCAATCACTGATTGAAACACAAGAAACGTTAAATGATTTAACAAAGATATTGGAAAATGATTTACATCAAGTACTAGCGAAAGACATCGAGCATTTGTCCTTCGAGCTCGATGTAGCCAAGCACTCGTTAAAAAAACGAAATCTGATCGATCCTAACGACAAAAGGAGATTGTAATCATGACAAACGAAGCAAAAGAAAACCAACCAACTATTTATAAAGATCCTGTCAATGAACTTGATGATTTGCTTTCTAGCCCTTTCGGTGATAGTTTAGCACAATCTACTGTCTCCTCCACTCCAACGAATGCACAAGTGGAAAAGAAACTCATTGATGTACTACCAGAAGAGCATCGACAAAAAGCGAAAGAACTCGCTAAACAAATTGATCCAACGAATCACCAAGCGATTATTAGCTATGGTACTTCTGCTCAGTCTAAGCTATCTGGCTTCTCTCATTCCATGCTAGATCATGTGCAGCAAAAAGACATCGGAAGCGTCGGGGATATTTTAAATGATTTAATGAAGAGGCTACAAGAAGTCAATCCGGATGAATTGCATCCAGAAAAGAAAAATATGTTTAGCCGGCTATTTAACCGAGTATCAGGCTCAATCCAAGAAGTTTTGTCTAAATATCAAAAGGTCGGCAGCCAAATTGACCGCATCAGTATTAAATTAGATCATTCTAAACAGCTATTGCTGGAAGATATCGTTATGCTTGAGCAGTTGTATGATAAAAATAAAGAATATTTCCAAGCGCTGAATATTTTTATCGCTGCTGGAGAACTGAAGCTAGAAGAATTGCAAACGGAAACGATTCCTGCTCTTCGTCAAAAAGCGGAACAATCTGGTGACCAAATGGCGTATCAAGACGTCAATGATATGGTGCAATTTGCAGATCGCTTAGAAAAGCGACTCCATGATTTGAAATTAAGCCGTCAAATCACGATTCAAAGTGCCCCACAAATTCGAATGATTCAAAACATGAATCAAGCATTAGCCGAAAAAATTCAGTCATCCATTTTGACGGCGATTCCGTTGTGGAAAAACCAAATCGCGATCGCATTAACGCTCGTTCGTCAAAAGAAGGCGATGGAATCACAAAAACAAGTATCACAAACAACCAATGAATTATTATTAAAGAATGCTGAAATGCTGAAAACAAATACAATTGAAACCGCAAAAGAAAATGAACGCGGGCTTGTTGATATTGAAACATTAAAGAAAACGCAATCTAATTTAATCTCCACATTAGAAGAAACGATGCGTATTCAGCAAGAAGGTCGAACGAAGCGAAAGCAAGCTGAACAAGAACTATCCGCGATGGAAAATGAATTAAAGCAAAAGTTATTACATTTAAAATAAAGGCGATGTTAATTTAAAGAAAACGAAAACAATCAAAGTTAACATCATTGTTTAACAAAGCCAAAATAAAAAAACGGTGGGCAGCCCACCGTTTTTTTATTTTCTTTCCCGAAAATAGCTAATCATCCATCCTACAATCCCACCAACAATAGCAGGAAGGACCCACCCTAATCCAGATGAAAAGAATGGCACCCAAGAAATCGCTTGATATAACGCATCTATTTTAAGCCCAAATGCCGTTAATCCATCATTTAAGCTAAAGATAGCGGTCATAGTGATCGCTCCCACATACAAGCCTCTAGAATGGCTGACGAATCTTGCAACAAATGATAAAAGCACTAACACGATCGCAAACGGATAAATCATAACTAACACAGGACCCGATATATTAATAATTTGAGTAAGACCTAAATTAGCAATAGCAAAACTAATCACAATTAAGAGCCGTACAAAATTTTTATAAGAGATCGCTGGCCATCGTTCGTTAAAATATTGGGCACAAGCGGAGGTTAAACCGATACAAGTCGTTAAACAAGCTAAAGCAACGATCGTTCCAAGCAACACTTGCCCTCCATCACCGAATAACATGTAGGCAGCCTCCGTTAAAATGGCTCCTCCATTATCATAGTCGCCTGTCAGCGTCATTTTCGTGCCAATCCAACCGATGGAAATATAAACTGTTGCTAAACCAATCCCAGCAATGACTCCGGCAGTAATTGTTGCCTTTACTTGACTAGCCTGATCGGTTACCCCTCGATCAGCAAATGCCGTAATCACGACAATACCAAACGCTAACGCTGCGATTGTATCCATCGTCAAGTATCCCTCTATAAAACCGGTGATAAATGGAGACTCGGCATACTTGCTTGTTGGAGCGGTAAGCGGAGCATCTAACTTGAAAAATGCTGCCACACATAAAGCGGCAATTGACAGCAGCAAAGCAGGTGTTAGCCACTGACCAACGCGATCCACAAGCTTCGATGGATTTAAACTGAGCAAATAGACGACCAGAAAGAAAATGGCCATAAATATAAAGAGTGATCCTTTACCAGACTCAGCTAAAAATGGTTGTGCCCCCATTTCATACGCTACACTCGCCCCTCTTGGGATACCGAAAAAAGGACCAATCGCTAAATAAACAATGACAGCGAAAATAGATCCAAATAGCGGATGCACACGACTCCCAATGGAAGCGACACCACCTTTAGTAAAAGAAATGGCTATCACTGCAAGGACAGGCAAGCTAACCCCTGTTATGACAAAGCCAATAATCGCTGGCCAAAAAGAGCGACCAGCTTCCATTCCTAAAAAAGGAGGGAATATTAAGTTTCCTGCTCCAAAGAAAAGGGCGAAAAGCATAAGCCCTGTAAACAGTATATCTTTTTTCTTCATTATGATCTCCTCTCAAGTTGTCAACAATTAATCAGATGATCTGATTTGTATTTTTTACTGACTTTACACCCATTTTCATTCAAGGCTAATCTCGAATAATATTCTACGCAATTCGACGAAAACTGTCAATTGAATTTTTAGAATTTTTAATTATTAAAAAGATAATAACTCAATTGCGATTATTCTATTTATTCCGAAAAAATAATCATAAAGAAAAGGAAAATCTCCTGTAACTTTGAAATAAAGTGAAACTTCAATCAGTGGGGGGGTCTTCATCACCCACTGATTGTTAGTTGAACGGATCGGGCGTTTACGGGCTGTTGATTCCCCACCTACATGCCTACGCTTCTTCTAGAGATCTTACAGCCCGTTAATGCGGGATAAAATTTGATCAGTCGCAGGAGCTTTCATTTTATGTTCAATCAAAATACACCATTTTGAAAAAGACGGCTCAAAATGGTGTATTTACTTACAGTAATTTTATAAAAAAGTTTAATTATTTCTGTTTGTTCTTTTCCTTGAGCCATTCTTTGTATTCGGGTTCAATATATTCGTCCGTTTTTACAACGGTCCAATGATTATTTTTAAGCTTTAGCGATATCTCTATTAAAAGCTCCCCTCCTGACTCATCGAAATCATTCCTCAAATAACCAATGCCACCATGAACAAGAACAATTACCTCTTCGTCGTTTATTGTTTTTACTTTCATTCGATCATGACTTTCAATACTGTAATTGGCATCTATCAATTTAAAGCTTTTATTTAAGGATTCAACCTCATCTTTCTCTACATTGATCCCCTTCTTTAAATCATAATTATTCTTTAAATCTGGATACTGATTCCACAAAAGATTAATATCGTTGTTTACCACTGCTTGTGTTCTATAATACATATACTTCATTATAGGCTTTGTATATTTCACCCAATCAGATGGTTCTGGTTCAATAAAACCTTCTACATCCTTTTTTGTATCCTGGCTTTCTGTTTTCGTTGCATTTGGTTGACATCCTAATAAGGAAAATACAATAACAACAATGAAACTTCTAAAAAGATATTTCTTCATACTCTACCCCATATATCCCCATTTCACCTAACTGTTGTTAAAAACTAAAGAGCCTGATTTATATAATAAATTTGTTTTTATTCAACTAACCAACTCCTTTAGTTCATGCTTTTATATAATAATTTTTTCAAAAGCGGGAACAAAATAGCTGGGAGTTCCTCGATTGCCGAGACAAACAAACTATATTTCCCGTACATATTTTGAATCGTTTTTCTTTGAGCTTCTTCCACCTCTTCATTAGCTAGAAACACATTAATGACTTCGATTCCTTGCTTTCTAGCTGATAATACCGCTTCGTGAGTATCCATAATACCGTTTCGATCATAGTCGTGAGCAGCTGGTTCACCGTCGGAAAAGACAAGTAGAAACTTTTGCTTTTCTCCCCTTTGGAGGAGCTTTTCTGTTATGATTCGTATCGCAAAACCGTCCCGATTATCTTCTTCTGGTTGAAGCTGCAAAATTTCCGGACCACTTCTTTTCTGTAAAGAAGCATGATAATTGATGACGGTTTGAAAATGATTCGGTTGATATGTGTCAGTCGCATCATTTGTATCTTCCCAAAAGCCGATAATTTCATGCTGAACTCTGACAGACTTTAATGCCTCATGAAAAAGAACGATGCCTAGCTTCGTTTCTTCCATTTTATCTTGCATCGAAGCAGAGCAATCGACTAGTAAAGTGAACACCGCATCAATTTCAGCAGAAGGCTCCTGTTTTTTATAAAACAAGCGTGGCTGCTCTTCTAAGAAAAAACGCAACAGCTTTTTGTTTAAACGACCCGCTTGCAGATCATTTCGCGGTCGAATTTTTTTGTGCTCTAATGTTTGTTCAATCATATGTGTTAATTTCTTTTGTAATGGGGCAATTTGAGCTTGTTTTTCTTTATAATCTTTTACTTGTTCGTAACGAGGAGGATGAATGACATCAAAAATAGGAATAGCGAACCGGTTTTCTTTTCCGTATTTCGCTTCATGTCCCCCTTTATTGACCTCTTTCTTCAATTGTTCGGCTTCAAGAGTTGTAAAGTCGTTTCTATTCGTTTTCTTCGCAGACCCTTGCACCATCGCCAGTGCTTGATCCCCTTCCTCCCCTTCTCTTGCCCCTTCTCCCATTAATTCCGTTTTAGACCCTTGATCGAGGTCAAATTGTAAAAAGCTTGTGCCTAACTCACTCGTTTCTCGATGCCATGTGCGGAACTCTTCATCCATGACCTCTTCTTCGCCCGTTTTCTTTTCTTCTAATTGATCGTCATTCATTAATGGATCTTTTCTCTTGATGTCTTGAAACATTTCCTCTTCACCATTGGACCAATTAGTTGAATCAGGTAAATGAAAATATTCATTTAACATATCTTTTGACAATAATTCATCCAACACTTCCATGAGCAGATAACAAATTTGGACGGTTTCTTTCGTGGATGTCGTTTCAAAAAAACGAAGCACAGATTGTTGAATAAAAGGCATGGCTCGATCTAATTCGTCATTCATCAAAGGAGGCTCTATTGGTGCCTCAGCATTTAATAATAAGAATAAATAGTTAAATAAAGCGTCTGTATGGAGGCTTTTCACTAGATTTACATTTAATTGTGTTTGGAAGTATTGACGCAAAATACTTCTTCTTACTGCAAACGCCTTCTTTGTGCCTGGTCGCTCTAATTTAATTTTCTCTTCTATTCGTAAATCTTCTGTCAACACAAATAATTGTTTCGCAAAAGACGGGATCGTCGTTTTCATTGCCGCATGAACAAACTTCTTCATCTCATATTCGTCAACATATTGGAAATTACCAATGGCACGCAATAACACATCTGATTGATATCCACTCCATGTGTCATTTGCTGAACGATGATTCCAAAAGTGACTCACATAGATGATGTTTTCCTGTTTATTTACATAAGAATGCGGCCCATATTCTACTTCCATCTCTGGATTTTCCGTTAAAGTTTTCGCTAAATCTGATAGCTGCATAAATAAAAAGGAATCAACAATTTCATCATTAAATTGGATAAATCTCTCCATGAAATCTCCTCATTCAAAAATAGTTTCTGCTATGTTTTTGACGGCTGCTTGCTCCCTTTCATCTTCTAGCTTATCAATAATAGCACGTTGAATCGCTCTTAATGGGGGCATGTAAGTCGCTAAATCACAAGCATCGATTAACGCTCTGACAGAAGCGGCTTCTTCCGAAACTTGTCCATTCCTTACTTGCACGATTAAATCTTGTGATAAAGTAGTAAAACGATCAATCATTGCAGCATCAGTCAGACGACTTTCCGTTAAAAGAATCGCTTTTAATGTATCACCTTTTACATAGGAAACTTCAATGACGATAAAGCGATTTTTCAACGCTTCATTCATTGGAACAGTTCCAACATACCCTTCATTAATCGCTGCAATTACTCCAAACGTAGGTGTGGCTTTAATCACTTCATTGGTAAATGGATTCGTGATCGTCCGGCGGTAATCTAACACACCATTTAAGATGGGTAGTGTTTCTGGCTTTGCCATATTTATTTCATCAATATAAAGCAAGTGGCCTGTTTTCATCGCTTGAACGACAGGTCCAGGAACAAATTCAATATAATTCTTTCCATCTTTCTCGGAGATCGTTTTATAGCCAAGCATCGCTTCCGCATCAAGATCGACTGAGCAGTTAATGCTATGCATAGGCTGCGAAAACATCGACGATAACGTTTCAGCTAACTTTGTCTTTCCAGAGCCAGTAGGACCTTTTAATAGAATGTTTTTTCCCATAGATAAGGCAATGGCCGCATCCAGTA
Organism: Bacillus sp. FJAT-52991; assembly: GCF_037201805.1. Lineage (GTDB taxonomy): Bacteria > Bacillota > Bacilli > Bacillales > Domibacillaceae > Bacillus_CE > Bacillus_CE kandeliae. The sequence goes on from NZ_CP147404.1 coordinate 1,783,333, forward strand.
CTACTTCTTTATCCTCCGGCTGATATCCTAATTGACCGATCAGATCGCTTGCTGGATCGTTCATAAATTGCTTTGCTCGTTCTTCTATCTGTTGTCGGACAACAGCAGGTAATTCTGTCATTATCACTGAGATCTTTCCTTTCCATTCATTTTCAGACCTGCTTTCTATCATACCTGTCATTTCTCTTTTAGTACAATATGGAACAGAAAAAACTGATTGCAAATAAACAATCAGCCTTCATAATCATATATATATAGCCCTCTTCCTAATTTACGCACGCGTCGATTTTCACGTTCAAGTGCCATCATGAATGTCGTCATATTGGCAATTTTCTTCCCCGTGTTATCTTCAATATGACGCTGCAATTCCACTCCGCGAATAGGAGTATTTTGAGCTTTTAAAATGGAAATAGCCGTGTTTCTCAATTCATCTAGATTTTCACTTCGGCGTCCTCTCTTCCTCTTGTCTGGTAAGCTAGTTATTTGCGCGACAGCCATCATCTCCTGTGGCATCTCCCTATTGGCAGAAGCAACAGCATCTAACTCTTTTAATCGCTGAAAAATCCCCTCACGTTCCCGATTAAATTCACGAATAACTTTAAACTCGGAATCAGCAAGTTGTTCTAGCCTGATTTTCAATGCTGTTCTTTCATCAAACACCTGTACTCCCCCTAAGTAAACATAGAAACTATTTTATATGTATGAAGATATTTGAAGGATTATGATACTATAGTCCTTAAAAACATCCTTCCTTGCCCATAATATTAACAAAAAAATAGTAAAAATACTAGTAAATATTTAAATTTATTAATTTGTGCAACAATTTAAAAAAAGGTTGGATGAAAAGGAATTGCTCCCTTTAAATACAACCTCTTTTCTTCTAATAAGTATGATTAGACGTCTTTAAAATAGTCTTTATAAAAGCCAGAAATGCTTCCCTTATTGTCAACAACAAAATAAAACTCTTCCGTTTCATTCTTAACGTCGTATGTTTGACCAGCAGTTAAACGGTTATTCACCATATATTTTGCCGCATTTGTGTGTACGCACTCTACTTGCTTCACTGTTTCTTTTTTCGTCCATGTAAGATGATTCATAATGTCCTCCTTTGGCAGTTCCACCTATGATTTTTTTCAAAACGAACGGAAGCAGATGGTTAATGTCATAAGCTGTCATGCTTGATAGAGCATTGTTTTCTATCCACATGTCCGCACAGGCTCCATGTAGAAAAATAGCATTAGCAATCGCTGCACGATCATTTTTCAGCCTCAAGATGCTTGCTAAAATCATCCCCGTCAACGCATCACCTGTTCCACCTTTAGCTAATGCTCCATTCCCGCTCGTATTAATTATACCTGTCCCGTCAGGAAAGGCAATCACTGAATATTGTCCTTTTAGCACAACTGTCACTTGCTGTTCGCTAGCAAATTGGGAAGCTGCTTCTAATCGATTCACTTGAATCTCTAAAATTCTGTACTGTATAACCTAGATTTTTGTAGTAATGAAGATGTTGTTTCGCTTCTTTCGTCACTATTTCTTCCATAGGTAACAAGAGGTCTACATCCATTCCAGCCATTTTTAAATACCTCGCTAAAACAATTCCGTCTCCTCCATTATTTCCTTTGCCACAAAGAATCGCTATTTGCTCTCTCCCGCATAATAGTTTAGTCACCGCTCTGAAAAGCCCGTTACCGGCGTTTTCCATTAATTCGAATGCTGACATTCCCCTGCTCATCGCTTCTTCATCTATTAATTTTATTTGATCACTCGTATATACATACATGTAGCCACTCCTCATATTTACATAACATTTTTATAATCAACAAAATACATTTCTATCATCTATTAAGCCCTTTTTCGTATGACGAAGAATACCCCATTTGATAGAAATTATTTCCTCCTCACGACTTTAGACTGATTTCAATCATTATACTTTAAAACACAGTTATAAACGTGTATAATACACAGCAAATAAAGAATATTCTTTATTTTCTACTTACCTTACGCCTAAAGTAACCGAAAACAAGGAGGATGTTTCATGAAAATTATGAGTAATGAAATGCTAGTCGCTGCTTATCGGGATGCCAAGAAAAAAGGCCAAGATCAAGATTGGATTCGCTTATTGCAAATAGAAGTGCAAAAAAGGGGATTAATGATAAATAAATAGTTTAGAAAAAAGGTGTGCCTTGATCGGCACACCTTTACATATAATAGTTAGTGCTAAGAGACGTAAAATGTACTTCTCGTATTAGCCTTCTAATAAAAGATCTTCTGGGTTTTCGATTAATTCTTTTACAGTTTTCAAGAAACCAACTGCTTCTTTTCCATCGATAATTCTGTGGTCATAAGAAAGCGCCACATACATCATCGGACGGTTTTCAATTGTATCTTTATCGATAGCCACTGGACGAGTTTGAATGGTATGCATTCCAAGGATACCAGCTTGGCGACCATTTAAAATTGGAGTAGACATTAATGAACCGAATACCCCACCGTTTGTAATAGTGAATGATCCACCTTGAAGATCGCTTAATGCTAATTTATTGTCACGAGCTTTTAAAGCTAGACCTAAAATATCGCCTTCGATTTCAGCAAAGTTTTTGCGGTCACAGTCACGTACAACTGGTACAACTAGTCCGTCTTCAGTTGATACAGCTACACCGATATCATAGTATTTTTTCAAAACAAATTCATTGCCATCGATTTCTGAGTTCACGTATGGATATTTTTTCAATGCCGCTACACATGCTTTAGTGAAGAAAGACATAAATCCAAGACGAACATCGTGGTCTTCAAAGAACTTGTCTTTTTTACGTTTACGAAGATCCATAATCGCGCTCATATCGATCTCATTAAACGTAGTCAGCATCGCTGCTGTATGTTGAACATCTACCAATGTTTTCGCGATTGTTTGACGACGACGTGTCATGCGAACGCGTTCTACTGGTTTGCCATCATCTTGCTTAGGTGCTGCTGCTTGAGGAGCTTTAGCTGCCTGTTGTGGCGCAGATGGTGCTGGTTGGTTAGAGAATGAAGCTACATCTTGCTTGCGAACGCGACCCATTGGATCCACTGTTGGTACTTCTGTTAAATCAATACCTTTTTCACGAGCAAGCTTACGTGCTGCTGGAGAAGCAATTGGACGTTGCTTTGTCTCTTCTTGAGCAGGTTCAGCTTTCACCGCTTCTTGTTTTACTTCTTCTTGAGGTGTTGCTTCAGCTGCTGGAGCAGGAGTAGATGCAACAGCTGATCCGTTTGCTTCTACTACAGCAATCACTTGACCCACTTCAACTGTGTCACCTTCTGCTGCTTTTAATTCTGTGATAACCCCTGCTTCTTCAGAAATAACTTCAACGTTGACTTTATCCGTTTCTAATTCAACGATGTATTCCCCTTTTTCTACTTTATCTCCTGGTTGTTTCAACCATTGAGCAATTGTACCTTCCGAGATTGATTCTGCCAGCTCTGGAACTCTAATTTCAGCCACTTTCGTGTCCTCCTCTAATGTCTCATCAAATTTAAATGTAGTTTATTATTAGGAGTGAGCAGAATAAATCATTCCACTCACTCTGCTACTTACTTCGTTAATGCTTCATTAAGAATACGCTCTTGTTCTTTTTTGTGAACAATAGCATCCCCTACTGAAGGGCTTGAACGACGGCGGCGACCGACGTAACGGACTGTTGCGCCATCTGGAGCTACATCGCGAAGTCTTGGATCAATATATGTCCAAGAACCCATATTTTGTGGTTCCTCTTGTAGCCATACTAATTCTTTCACATTTGTAAAACGTGATAATAAAGCAGTAATTTCTTCTCTAGGGAATGGATAGATCTCTTCTACTCGAAGCACGTGTAGCCAATCAAGCCCTTCCGTTTTGCTAATTTGTTCAGCTAAATCGATAGAGACTTTTCCGCTACATAGAACGATTCTTTCCACTTTTTCTGGGTTACTTCCTAGTCTTGGTTCTTCAACCACTGGTTTAAATGAACCATTTGTGAATTCAGAAGCTTTTGACGCTGCTAAAGGATGACGAAGCAAGCTCTTAGGCGTCATAATAACTAATGGTCGCACTTCTTCTTTTTGAAGAATAGAAGCTTGACGACGAAGAATATGGAAATATTGAGCAGTAGAAGATAAATTCGCTACTGTCCAGTTGTTTTCCGCTGCACTTTGTAGGAAGCGTTCCATTCTTCCGCTTGAATGCTCTGGACCTTGTCCTTCATAGCCATGTGGTAGTAACATCACAAGACCAGACTTTTGTCCCCATTTTGCACGACCTGAAGAAACAAATTGGTCAAACATTACTTGCGCCATGTTAGCAAAGTCACCAAATTGAGCTTCCCAAAGAACTAAAGTCTCTGGAGAAAAGACGTTATATCCATATTCATATCCGACAACAGCTGTTTCTGTTAGCGGACTGTTAATGACAACAAAGGATGAATCCACACCTTCTAAATGGTGAAGAGGCGTATATTCTTCTCCTGTTTTCTCATCATGTAGAACAAGGTTTCGGTGAGCAAATGTACCGCGCTGAGCATCCTGTCCTGTTAAACGAATTGGCGTGCCTTCTTTTAAAATCGCCGCAAATGCTAATGTTTCAGCATGACCCCAATCGATATTGCCGTCTTTTTCAAACACATTTTCACGACGCTTTAAAATACGCGCTAACTTTTTAAATACATTTAAATCCTCTGGCCAAGTTAATAGTTCATTGTTGAGCTCATTTAAAGCTTCTGTGCTAACAGCTGTATCGCCTGTTGGAAGCTCTTTCTCAACAAATTTTGGCGGATTCATAATGATATCTGGATTTTCATCTTTTTTCGGAACAGTTTCAAATAAGTCTTTTAATTTGTTCTCGTTATCAATATTTAATTGATCAGCTTGTTCCTTCGTTAAGACACCGCGGTCAATTAATTTATTTGCATAAATTTCGCGAGCCGTTGGATGCTGGTGAATCATTTGATACATCGTTGGGTTCGTTGTCATCGGCTCGTCCATTTCGTTATGACCGAAGCGACGGTAACCAATTAAATCAATAACGAAATCTTTTCCAAAACGATTACGGTAATCTACTGCCATAAGAGCCGCAGCTAAGCAAGCTTCTGGATCGTCTGCATTGACGTGTACAATTGGCACTTCAAATCCTTTCGCTAAGTCAGAAGCGTAGCGAGTAGATCTTGAATCGTAGCTTTCCGTTGTGAAACCGATCATGTTATTAGCGATGAGATGAATGGAACCGCCTGTTTGGTAACCAGGAATTCTGCTCATATTAAACGTTTCGCTGACAATCCCTTGTCCTGGGAATGCCGCATCCCCGTGAATAAGTACAGCAAGTGCTAATTCTGTGTTTTGTTCAGGTACACCGTTTTTTGCACGCTCTTCTTGAGCTGCACGAGTATATCCCGTAACAACTGGGCTGACTACTTCTAAGTGAGAAGGGTTATTAGCCAATGTCACACGTGTAACAGTAGCATCTTCTTTATAATTGTGGTCTGCACCTAAGTGATATTTAACGTCACCAGTCCAACCATATGTAGTCATTTTTGTTGAGCCTTCAGGAAGAAGGTTTTTGCTTGGTGCATGCTGGAATTCAGCAAAGATCATTTCGTAAGGTTTGCCTAAAATATGTGCAAGTACATTTAGGCGTCCACGGTGAGCCATTCCGATGTTAATCGTTTTTGTTCCGTTCGCAGCGGAAGTGCGCACTACTGCATCAAGAAGAGGGACCATCGCATCTAAACCTTCAATAGAGAAGCGCTTTTGTCCTACGAAAGTTTTATGAATAAATTTCTCGAAACCTTCAACTTCTGTTAAACGTTTCAACAATTGAACTTTTTGATCATTAGAGAACTTTGGATAATATCCCGTTGATTCAATTTGCTTTCTCAACCATTGCTTCTCTTCTAAATCGTGAACTTGGGCTAATTCAAAAGCAAGTTTATCTGTATAGACTTTTTTCAAATGTTGGATTGCTTCCAATCCATTTGTAACATGAGCAGGCGCATCGGGACATAAGTATTTAACAGGAACCTTTCTTAATTCTGCTTCCGTTAAATCATATGTGCTTAATTCAATTCGCCGCGTGTCTTTATTACGGTCATTTAAAGGATTAATATCTGCCGCTAAGTGCCCATAAATACGAATGCTATCCGCTAATTTGATTGCGTTAAATAGCGTGTTTAAATCTCCTTGTGATGCAGGTACAGCTGTTTGACCACCTTCCGCTACTTGCTCATTAGCTACAGGTGCTCCCCATTCATCAAACATTTGTTTTAGCTCTGGATCCACTGATGTTGGATCCTCTAAATACTGTTCATATACTTCCATCACATATCCAAGGTTTGGTCCAAAGAATTTACTCCATGGATTCCCTTGGGCTGTCTGCATTTCCATTCTAAAAAACCTCCAACCATTTCGCCCATTAATTTTTACATTGAATAATTTTTTGTTCAGTTATTTCCTAAGAATGAAGTCGCAGTAGAAAATAACATAAAGAAGTGAAAATAAAACCGCTTACAAGGACATCTTACCACTGAACACTAATAAGATAAAGTATTAACGCTTAATCTAGCAATTTTTTGCGACATTTTTAAACAGGCAAAAAAATAGTACCAGCTATATGTTTTCGCTGAGGAAAACATTATATCAATATACTTTTTATTCCTGTTGTTTTTTTGCTATTTCCCCGTATTTAAAACGCGGCATCTTTTTTTCATGTACCATCTTACTACTGTTACTTAGAAATTCCAATCCTTTTTTATAAAAATCTTAAATTAAATCGACGAGTTTTCATTTAACTTGATTTTACCTGCTTTAAGGGCGTTTTTTTCTGCTTTGTACTCCTCCTTCATTGTGGCTCATTTTCTTATTTTCTAAACCTCTCAACGTAAAGGAAGAAGACGCTTTATCGAAATGTTTTCTTAACATTTGTTCGAACGTATCTTAAAGCTATGGACAAGCAGTCAATAAATCAAAAGAACTGGCCTAAAATAAAGAGCCAGTCCCTTCATATTTTTAAATAAACAAATTAACATTTGAATCTTCGGCTTGGCCGAGATAAGAAGCAACCCCGCCAATTTGAACACCGTCGATTAATTCATGTTCCCGGATGCCCATTACATCCATGCTCATAGCACAAGCTGTAATTTCCACACCAAGATCCATCGCAGTCACCATCAATTTTTCAAGGCTATCAACGTTTTTCTGCTCCATCACTGTGCGAATCATTTTCGCCCCCATTCCTCCCATATTCATATTTGAAATCGGAAGCTTCTTCGGTCCGCGCGGCATCATTTTACTGAACATTTTTTCAATGAAGTCTTTCCCTTCTTGAGATACTGCTTCTTCCCTGCGTAAAATATTTAAGCCCCAAAAAGTAAAGAACATGGTCACTTTCTTACCCATTGCCGCCGCCCCTGTTGCAATGATGAAGGAAGCAATGGCTTTATCGAGATCCTGATCAAATACAACGAGTGTGGCTCCTTTAGGACTGTTTGCAGATACTTGAGTATTGACACCAGCGCCCCCTCTACGAACATATACAACGGTTATTCCATCGATCGTTTCATCTTTAAGGAAGGTGTTTCCTGTTTTACTGCACCAGGCTTTCACATCCGAAATAAAACCTGGATCTGTGACTTTCACTTCTAGCACTTCACCATCATTCATTTGATTCATCGTTTGAAACACTTGACTAATCGGTCCTGGACATTGAAGGCCTAGACAGTTTAATTGTACATCTGCTTTGACATCACCTGTGATTGCTTCCATTGCTTGTGCCATCGTTTGTTGTTCACCTTCCACTTTTGTTTGAATTGGTGTTTTACGTGCTTCTTGATCACGTAAAACACTCGCATACATTTTATAGCCACCACTTACGTTATACACATCAAATCCATGTTCTTTTAATAAATTGGATGCTAAATAGCCTCTTTGTCCGACTTGACAGGAAACATACACAGGTTGATCTTTAGGAATTTCCTTTAACCTCATTTTCAACTCGCCAAGCGGAATATTCTTACTTCCTTTTATATAACCCATTTCACGTTCTAATGGCTCACGAACGTCTATGACTGTGCCCCCTTTTGCAATAACTTCATCTATTTGTAAGACATGAGCGGCTTTTAGTTCTCCATTTACGATATTGCCTGCCACATAGCCCAGCATATTAATCGGATCTTTAGGAGTAGAGAACGCTGGAGAAGAAATCAACTCAAGGTCTTGTAAATCAAATACACTCATTTTTGCCTTAATTCCAGTCGCAATGACGTCTATTCTTTTCTCCACACCTGTTAATCCAATCGCTTGGGCCCCATAAATCTCACCTGTTTCTGGGTGAAACGTCATTTTCAATGTGATAGAACTTCCACCAATGTAATATCCCGCTTGCGAAGCTGGATGAATATGAACGGCCTCATATGGTACGTTCAGTGATTTTAACGTCTTTTCGTTACTACCTGTCGCAGCTACTGTTAAATCAAACAGCTTCGTTGCTGTCGTGCCAATAGAGCCGCTATATTGTACGTTCTTTCCGTAAATATGGTCCGCTACTACTCTACCTTGACGGTTTGTGAAAGAAGCAGATGGTGCCTCACCAGACCATTCGACAACATTACCGATCGCATAGATTGCTGGATCATTCGTTTGTAAGTTCGCATTAACGAGAGCGCCGCCTTTTTTTCCAATGGCTAGTCCGGCTTCTTTGGCTAATTCACTTTCAGGAGTTAGGCCCATTGCCAATATCGTTATATCACTATTTAAAACGGTTCCATTTTGCAAAATTAATTGTTGTTCTGCATGATCCATGCTGATAACCTGCTGACCTAAGATGACATTCATATCTTGATCGCGTAATTTTTGATGCACAAGAGCGGCCATTTCTTCATCCAGAGCTGGGGCTAACTGTGAACCGGCCTCAATGATGGTTACTTGCATCCCTCGTTTTTGTAAGTTCTCAGCAATTTCAATGGCAGTAAAGCCTCCGCCTATAACAACTGCCTGCTTGGCTTCTTTCTTCTTCAGCCAGCTCTTGATCTCATCCGCATCGGGAATCGTTTGAAGAGTAAACACATTATCAGCTTTGTCTAAGCCTCGAATGGCAGGAACAATCGGCGAAGCACCTGTTGCTAAAATAAGAATGTCATATGTTTCTTCATACTGTTCACTTGTTTTAGCATGTTTGACCGTAATCGTTTGATCTTTACGATTAATGTACGTCACTTCAGCTTCGATGCGAATATCTAAATTGTATCTTTCTGTGAGCCCTTCTACTGTTTGGATCAGCAATGAATCACGTTGAGGAACCATTTCACCAATATAGTAAGGCAACCCACAACTCGCATAGGAAATGTATTCTCCTTTTTCGAACAAAATAATTTGTGCCTTCGGATCTAATCGACGTAAACGAGCGGCCGCTGTTGCGCCTGCAGCTGCTCCACCAATAATGACAATTTTCTTCATTTATTCCCTCTCCTTTTATACCATATGGGGTATTTTTAATAATAAAATAATGCCGCTGATTATTTTCTATTGGTATCTTAATCACTTTTTTTGATTTTGTCAAATACCCCTGTATGTATTTTCATAAAATGAACCTTTTTTTGCTGGAAAGATATTGTTGGTATAATAGAGAAATAAATTTACATATTGCGAAAACGAGGAGAAACGGTGAAAAGAGCGTTTATTTATCAAGATGAAAAATCTCATAAGTCATAGATAAAATGATGGAAGATCTTTCATCATTTTCAAATTAGACATTTAATCTTTTAAATAAAAATGATGCTTTGGAGGGTAACTTCTTATATTTATCTACCCTCCAAATTCCATTTTAGATGATATCATTCATGTACATGTAAAATGGGTTCAGGCAATAGTTTGGCAATCTCTTCTTGTTTTCCTTCATGAAATAGTTGAACGATTTGACTGCCGACAATTACCCCGTCGCAAGATGTCCCTAGTTCTTGTGCTTGCTCTTTTGAGGAAACACCAAATCCAGCAAGAACAGGTACTTTCGCTTCTGCTTTTATTCGCTGCAAAAATTGATGCACCTCTTCTTGAAAGTTAGATCTCACTCCTGTAATTCCTTTAACAGTCACAGCATAAATAAATCCTTCTGCCTCTGCTAGAAGACTCTTTACTCGTTCCATTGGGCTTGTTAAAGTAACTAAACGAATGAGTGCGAGATCCTGGTGGTCCAATAAGGGTTTCACTTCTTCCTCTTCTTCAAGCGGCAAATCTGGAATAATCACCCCTGATGCCCCCGCTGATGCCGCATCAACAGCAAATTGTTCGATTCCATATCGGTACACAGGATTGAAATACGTCATTAACACAAAAGGAATCTGGATTTCGTTTTTTATTTTTTGTAATTCATCTAATATGTTCTTCAAAGTGACCTGTTGCTGTAAAGCACGCTTTCCAGCTTCTTGAATGACGGGACCATCCGCTACTGGGTCTGAAAATGGAATCCCTACTTCAATAAGAGTTACACCGATCTGCTGCAAATAAAGCATTTGGTCCTTCAATTTATTTAGGCCGCCATCTCCCGCCATAATATAAGCAACAAAGGCTTTTTTATTTTGATCATGAAGTGATTGAAAAGCGAATTTCATTTTTTCTTTACTCATTGCCGTGTCCTCCTAATCTCTCTTGAATAGCTGCCACATCTTTATCTCCACGTCCTGACAAACAAATGACGACTGTCTCTTCTTTGGCCATTGAAGCAGCCTGCTTTACTGCATAGGCAATGGCATGAGAGCTTTCAAGTGCTGGAATAATGCCTTCGGTTTGCGTCAGTAGTTTAAACCCATCTAACGCTTCTTCATCTGTCACTGCTTTATAGTTCACTCGGCCCATTTCCTTTAACAAACTATGCTCAGGGCCTACTCCTGGATAATCTAATCCGGCAGAAATCGAATGCGCTTCTTGAATTTGACCAGCTTCATCCTGTAACAAATACATCTTGCTTCCATGAAGAACACCGACCGAACCTTTCGTTAATGAAGCGGCATGTTGTTCCGTTTCTATTCCCTTCCCAGCAGCTTCTACACCATATAATTGAACGTGTTTATCCTCAATAAATGGATAAAACATTCCCATCGCATTGCTTCCTCCTCCGATGCATGCCACTACTGCATCAGGAAGCCTTCCTTCTTTCTCAAGTATTTGTGCTTTCGTTTCTTTTCCAATGACACTTTGAAAGTCACGCACCATTTGCGGAAATGGATGTGGACCGAGGACAGATCCCATAATATAATGAGTATCCTCTACATGAGCAACCCAATAGCGTAAAGCCTCGTTCACAGCATCCTTCAATGTTCCGCTCCCTTGACTAACGCCAATCACTTTCGCTCCTAATAACTCCATGCGGAACACATTTAATTGTTGACGTTTAATATCTTCTTCTCCCATAAAAATAACACATTCAAGGTTCAGCAAGGCGCAGATGGTCGCTGTGGCCACTCCATGTTGACCAGCTCCTGTTTCAGCTACGACTTTCCTTTTACCCATTCGAACAGCGAGAAGACCTTGGCCAATCGTATTATTAATTTTGTGAGCGCCTGTATGATTTAAATCTTCTCGCTTTAAATAAATCTTGGCTCCACCCATTTTCTTCGTTAAATTTCGCGCAAAATATAATGGATTTTCTCGACCGACATAATCTTTTAAGTATCCATTTAATTCTTCGATGAACGCTGGGTCTTTTCTCGCTTTTTCGTAAGCTTCCTCTAATTCAATCACTGCTTGCATTAATGTTTCTGGTACATATCTACCTCCAAACTTTCCAAAATGCCCTTTTGAATCCGGTTGTGTATATACAGTCATCGTCAATAAACTCCTTTCGCTTGATCCATAAATGCTTTCATTTTTTTTAAATCTTTTACACCGTTTGTTTCCACTCCACTTGAGACATCGACAGCTGCTGGTTGAACCGTTGTCATCGCTTCTTTCACATTATCAGGGTGAAGACCGCCTGCTAATATTAGCCTGGTTCGATCGAATGTTTCACCGGCAAGCATGGACCAATCAAATGACGTTCCATTTCCTCCTCGGTACAGACCTTTCGCGCTATCTAGCAGGATCAAATCAGCTGGGTAAGCAAGTGCCTCTTTTATCGAAAGCTTTGCCGGGTAACTAAAAGCTTTAATAACTGGAAGTGTTAATTTTCTCGCATATTCTGGTGGCTCATCTCCATGAAGCTGAATCATATCAAGAGAGGCAATTGCAGCGATTTCTTCTACTCGTTTCAAGTTCTCATTCACAAATACCCCGACTTTTAACGGTCCTTTTGATAGGCAGTCAGACAGGGTTGCTGCTTGTTCAGCCGAGACTTGCCGCTTACTTTCGGCAAAGACAAACCCGATATAATCCGTCCCTATTTGTTGAACGTGTAATGCGGTGTCTATGTCTTGTATCCCGCAAATTTTCACCTTCACCTTACTCACCTCACAGCCTAATTTTTAATTCTTCGATGGTACGAGGAATGTCACTGCTCTTCATCAATGTTTCACCGACTAAAATCGCTCTAGCCCCTGCACTTCGAACACGCTTGACATCTTCCTTCGTTTGGATGCCGCTTTCTGATACAAAAACAATATCTGGCTGATCATACACTTGTAGTAATCGTTCAGTTGTCGCTAAATCGACTTGAAACGTATTTAAATCACGATTATTAATGCCAATGATCGTTGCATTAATCGCTAGTGCCCGTTCCATTTCTTCCTCATTATGCACCTCTAACAGGACATCAAGCTCCCGTTCCTTCGCATACTCATACAGTTCCTGAAGCTGCTGTTGATGAAGGGCGGCAGCAATGAGTAAGATGACATTCGCCCCTGCTTGTTCCGCTCGATCAATTTGAATCGGGTCGATGATAAAATCTTTACAAAGAATCGGTACATCCACCTTTGTGCGAACATCTTTAAGATCGGCCATCGTTCCTTTAAAAAATGATTCATCGGTTAAAACAGAAATCGCATCAGCTCCGCTATTTTCATATATTTGTGCCTGGTGCTGCGGATCGACTGTCAGATTAATTGCTCCTTTAGAAGGAGAAGCCCGTTTGATTTCAGCAATCAGATTCATTGTTTTAGATTGCATACAGGATTCATATAGAGATTTCCTTATTCTATTTGGAAGCTGCACTTCTTTTTGAACATTCCCTTTCAATTGTTCAACTTCTTCTTTCTTTTTTGCCAATATTCTGTCTAATATAGTGATTGTCATCCTGTAATCCCCACTTTCTGTTGGCGTTTCGAATGGTCAATTAAAAAGTGTAACTTAGATAAAGCTGCCCCTGAATCGATGCTTTCCTTCGCTAGCTGAATTCCCTTTTGAATAGTTGGCACCTTTCCGTTCGCAAACAATCCGATACCTGCATTTAATAATACGGTGTCGCGTGGAGCTCCCTTTTCCCCTTCAAGCACCCTTTTTAAAATGTCCGCATTTTCTTTTGCTTCGCCGCCACGAATCGCTTCTAGGCTATACGTTGGCAATCCCACATCTTCTGGGGTAATAATCATTTTCTTCGTTTTTCCTTCTTCTAGAAGCATCAAATGGTTTTCTCCAGCAAGCGAGGCTTCATCCATAAATCCAGCGCCGTTAATGACAACCGCTCTTTTCCGTCCTAGTCGATCGAGAACGTTCGCCATCATATCGAGCATATCTCGGCGATAAATGCCAAGTAATTGTGTATCGAGCTCGACTGGATTCGTTAAAGGTCCAATCAAATTGAAGATCGTTGGGATTTTCAAATCTCTCCGTACCTTCATCACTCGTTTTAGTTTTGGATGAACATGAGAAGCGAACAAAAATGCAATCCCATTTTCCTCTAGTAAGTAGTCTGTCTCCCCTTCCAAATAATCGAGAGAAATCCCTAAATGCTCCAATACATCGGCACTCCCTGTTTTACTAGAGACACTGCGATTTCCATGCTTCGCTACTTTCACTCCTGCACCTGCAAGAACGAATGCGGACGTTGTGCTAATATTAAAGCTTTGCGATCCATCGCCTCCCGTTCCACAGTTATCCATCACACTCGTGAATCTTTTGCTCGTTCCGAGAGAGTTTCTTCTAAGCACATTCACTAAAGAAGCAATTTCATTCACCGTTTCTCCCTTTGATTTTAACGCGATCAGAAAAGCAGCAACCTCCCCTTCTGTTGCATCTTCTTGTAAAATCTCTTCGATCGCATCCATCATTTCCTCTTCCTCAAGCGCTTGCTGGTCCGCCAATTTGAGCAAATATTGTTTCATATTTTTCTCCTTTCTATACTGTCTGAAAAATTGTTGAACAAGCTCTGTGCCTGCTTTTGTCCCGATTGATTCTGGATGGAATTGCAGGCCATACACCGGATATTCCTTATGACGAATCGCCATAATTTCTTCATCATCGGTCGAAACGGCGAGAACTTCTAATTTTTGAGGCAAGGTTACTTTCTCAACCGACAAGGAGTGATAGCGCATCACCGATATGGGGCCATTGAATATGGAAAAAAGATCTTTCCCTACATGTTTAATTAATGAAACTTTCCCATGTTTAATCGTTTTTGCTTGAACGATATCGGCTCCAAAAGCGGCAGCGATTGCTTGATGTCCAAGACAAATGCCTAAGATCGGAATGCGATGATAGAAGCTGCGAACAACTTCCATGCAAATCCCCGCTTCTGTAGGTTTACCTGGACCTGGCGATAGCACAATTGCTTCTGGTTCCATATTTTCAATCTCCTCAAGCGTGCATTCATCATTGCGAATCACTCGCACATTTTTGCCTAAAGAAGCAATTTGTTGATATAAGTTATACGTAAAAGAGTCATAGTTATCGATCAGTAAAATCATGATTTAACCTCCAATAATGCTTTCGCTTTATGCATCGTTTCTTCATATTCTGCTTCTGGAATGGAATCATACACAATCCCTGCTCCCGCTTGGACATAAGCCTTATTATCTTTGACAATCATTGTACGGATCGCGAGGGCAAAATCTAAATCGCCATTGGATGAAATATAGCCTACTGCTCCGGCATACAGTCCGCGTTTGACGCTTTCTAGCTCATTAATGATTTGCATGGCGCGAATTTTTGGAGCACCCGATACAGTACCAGCTGGTAAACAGGAGGATAAAGCTTCTACTGGGTGAATCTCCTCTTGAAGCGTGCCACTTACTTCTGAAACGATATGCATCACATGTTTGTATTTTTCAATCTTCTGATATTTCGTTAAATGAACACTTCCAATTTCGCATACTTTCCCAAGATCATTTCTGCTTAAGTCCACTAGCATGCGATGTTCAGCTATTTCCTTTTCATCATTGAGCAACTCTGTTTCAAGCAATTGATCTTCCCTCTCCGTCTTGCCTCTTCGCCTTGTTCCAGCTATTGGATTTGTGACCACTTGTCGATCTCTGACACTAATTAAACTTTCTGGAGAAGCACCGAGCACTGTATAGTCTTTAAAATCAATGAAAAACATATAAGGAGATGGATTCGACGTTCTTAGCTTGCGATACAAGGAAAAAGGATTGCCGTTAAATTCCGACGAGAGCCGTTGTGACAACACCACTTGAAAAATATCGCCGCGAATAATATGATCTTTCGCTTGCTTCACCATCTGGCAAAATTGCTGTTTCGTTACATGCCCTTGGAACTGTAGTGATTCGATGGCTTCCATGGAAGGAGGAGTTGCTTGTGTACTGAGCATTTGTTCATAATGGAAAATTGCTTCTTCTAGTTCTTCTTCACTGTAATCATCGAAAAAATCCACAGCTGCAATCGTCACTTTTTGCAGTAAATGGTCGTACACCACAAAGGTCGAATAAAACATAAAATGTACATCTGGCATCCCTAATTCATCTTCTAACGTTTCACCGATCACTTCATCGAGAAACATCACATCGTAACCGATATAACCAACCGCTCCGCCGAAAAAAGGGAAAGGTTGTGCTTCTATTTGCACATGTAACATCTCTTTTAACTGTTTTAAACTATGTCCTTGTAACTGTTCGACCTTTTCAGTTCGATGATCTATCACTTGAATCGTTGTACCTGTTGCTCGATACTCTTTTGCCGGGTTCATCCCTAGAAAAGAATAACGCCCGCTTTGTTCATGTTTATATGAGCTTTCTAATAAAAACTTTTTCTCTCCTTTCAGCTGGTGATATAGCGTAATAGGGGTCAGCATATCTCCTTCAAGCTCTTTCAATTTATACTTCATCGTCTCTCACCTCATTAATTGTTAAAATAAAAAAAGTCCTCCATAGTTATGAAAGTTTCATAACTATGGAGGACGGTTATCCCGCGGTGCCACCTCGCCTTGGAGCCATATTGCTCCCTCTTTTACATCCCTTTTAACGGTGGAAACCGGGTAGCCATTTCCTTCTACCACTCACAAGTCCATTCAGTCAGCTTTCGCGTACCGGCTCTCACCTGTTCCGGCTCTCTGTCACGCATCCATCCAACTTACTCTTCTTGATCATCGAGTTATCATCATTATTCCATATTAAAAAAACACAAAAAGACCCCCATCGCAAAGGACGGGAGCCGTGGTGCCACCTTTATTGATTGTTTTCACAATCCACTCTATCTGCATCGAAGCAAAACGCTTGAATGCATGTCTTTTGTAACGATAAGACATTCGCCAGAGCCTACTGCCAAAATGGGTTCGGTCTAGAA